>JACNJD010000210.1:0-4681 GCA_014382715.1 Candidatus Desulfacyla euxinica
CTCCAGGCGGGAACGACACCCTCGGCAGGGCCGGTGTTGACGCTCCCGGTGGCCAGGTAGTTTCAAGGTTGCCAGTAGAAGGGGATTTTTGGCAGCGTTCTATAGTCTTATATAGAGGGCTGGCTCTTTTGGAAAAAGCGCATAATACTCTCGGTGAGGGATGCTATGGTGTATTTGGGCGGCACCAGACTCACTTTAAAGTTGTATTCTTCAGCTGTCTCTGCGGTTATGGGGCCTATACAGGCAACGGCCACATTTTTCATCAATTCCTGGAGCCTGCCGCCACCTGAATCGAACATTTTTACGAAATTGCTCACAGTAGAGGAGCTGGTGAAGGTAACCATGTCTATGGATCCTCCCATCAGCAGCTCCATTACCCGTCCTGTATCGTGATCAGGACTTATGGTCCGATAGGCATGCACTACGTTCACATGGGCCCCCGCCTCCCGCAACTGTTCGGGCAACACCTCCCGGGCCCTGGCCGCCCTGGGGATGAGGATCTTTGCACCGCTGATCCCCAATTCCCGGAGAGATTCCACAACCGCTTCAGCACGATACTCGTCCGGCATCAGGTCTGGCTTAATCCCCATCCGATGCCACATAGCGGCTGTCTTAGGTCCTATCACCCCGATCTTTATCCCCTTCAAATCCCGTATATCTTTTCCCAGGAATCCAAGCCGCTTGAGGAAAAATTTCACACCATTGACAGAGGTAAAGAGTAGCCAGTCATATTCATCCAACGCCTTGATGGCGCGGTCAAGAGATTCCCAGCTCTTAGGCGGCATTACTTCTATGGTAGGGAATTCGATGGCCTCTGCACCCAACATCTGAAGTGTGCGAAGAAATTCACTGGCCTGTTCTCTGGCCCTGGTGACCACGATCCTTTTACCGAATAGAGGTTTTGTCTCAAACCAGTTCAATTCCTCTCTCAATTGAACCACATTCCCAACTACAATTATGGCAGGGGGGCGTATCCGGCTTTCTTTGGTCAGCCGGGCAATATTTTCGAGATTTCCCACTACTGTTGTCTGTTCGGGTGACGTGCCTCTTCGAATAACAGCTACCGGTGTATCCGGAGATCGGCCATTGGCCATTAGATGCTCGGCGATCTTAGAGAGATTCCCCACCCCCATGAGGAAAACCAGGGTCCCGGCTCCGGTTGCCAATTTATCCCAGGCAATATCCGATTTCTCTTTAAGGGGGTCTTCATGACCTGTTATGAATGCAAGAGTTGAGGTGTGATCACGATGGGTAAGCGGGATCCCTGCATAGGCCGGTACAGAAATGGCTGACGTGATCCCGGGCACAACCTCGAAGTCCACACCAGCCTTGATAAGGTCCTGGGCCTCTTCCCCACCCCTGCCGAAAATAAATGGGTCACCACCCTTAAGCCTGACAACGATCTGCCCTTTGCTCGCCCTGTCAACAATCAGCCCGTTGATCTGGGTCTGGGTCATGGTATGGGAACCGGCCCTTTTTCCAACGTATATCAGCTCGGCCTCATCCTTAGCGTAATTGAGGAAAGCATCGTTCGCCAAGTAATCATAAATGACCACATCTGCTTCACAGAGACATTCCTTTCCCTTTATAGTAAGAAGACCGGGATCACCAGGACCGGCCCCCACCAGATACACCTTCCCCGTTTGGATTGATGATTGTTGGAACGAAGCGGAAATCCCGCCTTGATCAGATTGCGGGCGGGGATGATTGTTGATTGTTGATTGTTTCATTCTTACCCCAATCCCTTTCCATAGATCTTTTCAAGAATACTGCCTGCTCCGGAATCAAGCAATCTCGTTGCGAGTGCAATCCCGATCTCCTCGGCCTGATCCTTAGTCCCGATGATTTCTTCTCTCAAAATTCTGGACCCATCAATCTCCGCCACCATACCCTGGAAACGGAGCTTGTCCTCATCTAATTGGGCAAGACCGGCAATCGGGACCTGGCAACCCCCTTCAAGCTCCTTCAAAAAGGCCCTTTCGGTGCTTACAGCTATTCTTGTGGCCTTGTGGTCAAGGAATTGAAGCAGGTTTAGGGTTTGCTTATCGTCTCGTCTTGTTTCTATTCCGAGGGCACCCTGTCCCACAGCAGGCAGAACCTGGTCAAAGGGGAGAGTCTGGGTGATTCGGTTGGAAAGGCCCAAACGTTTGAGTCCGGCAGCAGCCAGGATAATAGCATGGAGATTCTCTGTCTCAAGTTTTCGAAGACGGGTGTCAACATTTCCTCTCAACGGCACCAATTCAATGTCCGGGCGGACATGGAGCAACTGTGCCCCCCTTCTGAGGCTGCTGGTGCCCACTCTTGCCTGATGGGGAAACTGATCAAGGGTTTGGTCTCCTATGGAGATAAGGACGTCAGCAGGATCTTCTCGCTTGGGAAAGGTGGAAAGCATGAGTCTGTCAGGCAATTCGGCAGGTACGTCTTTCATACTGTGGACGGCCAAGTCTACCCTTTTCTCTAAGAGCGCATCCTCGATCTCTTTTACAAAGAGACCTTTGCCGCCTATTTTGCTCAAGGGAGAATCAAGGATCTTATCCCCCCTGGTCTTGATTCTGATGAGATCAACATTGACATGGGGATGTGTGGCCTCGATTCCATCCTTGACCCATTTGCTCTGCCTGAGGGCCAATTTACTTGCCCTTGTGCCTATTCTAAGGATCATATCCGCTCATGAACGCAACCAAAATCGCGCCAACTCCAGATCGTGGGGGGTTGTCACCTTTATATTTTTCTCTGACCCTTCAACCACCTTGACCGTGACGCCTGATTTTTCCACCAAAAGAGCATCGTCTGTGGCCTCTTCCCATCCTTCCTCTAAGGCCTTGTGGTGGGCGTATAAGATGTCCTGGTAACGGAAGGCCTGAGGGGTCTGGACCATCCACACTCTTTCCCTGTGGTACGTCTTTACCACATGTCCGAGGTCGTTGACCTCTTTCACTGTTTCCCTGGCAGGGAGTGCGGTTATGACCGCTCGATTTACTATCGCTTCTTTGATAACCTTTTCTATGAGCGCTTTTTCGATTAGGGGCCGGACACCGTCATGGATCAAGACAAGATCATACTTCCCTTCCGTGGCCTCAAGACCCAATCTAACAGAATCCTGACGTCGTTTTCCACCGGGGACGATCTTTTTGACCTTTGTGAGACCAAATCTCTCCACAATCTCCTTCTTGCAGTACTCCACATCATTTTGGGGAACCACTAAAATAACTGCAGCCACAGTGCTTTCCTGAAAGGGTTCAAGGGTCAGGGCCAGGATAGGCTTCCCGTCAAGGCTGAGAAACTGCTTGGCCCGTTTGCTTTCCATTCGGATGCCTGATCCTGCCGCCGGGATTATGGCCACTGCCTTGAATGAGATTTTTCTCAATTCCTCAATTCCTCAATTTCTTAATGCGCAATTCCGGTTTATCCGGGTTAGGAATCTTTAAAAAAGAAAAGCAGGTCAGGGGCCAGGCAAATTCCCCGAGACCTGCTCAAGATTGCAGTATGTTTCAGCCTTGGGCAACCTTTCTGGTCTGCTTCTTCAAACGGTTGATTCGACGGCGAAGGATTTCGATATTCTTTTTGTCTTTGGTTGCCCGAGCCTCCTCCTTTTTCTCCCTGAGCTGGATAATCTTTGCCTTAAGCTCTTTCACGCTTAGAGTCCGCTTCTCGGCCTTCTTCTTTTTCTTTGCTGCCGGGACTTCCTCCTCAATACCATAATATTTGTTGATGATGTCTAAAAGGTCGGCCTTTTTCATTGCATGGACTCCGGTGAGTCCGGGGATCTGCTTGGCCACCTCCTTCAGTTCCGGGGCCGTCATCTTGTCCAAAGGTTTCTCGAACTCTGGCAAGGTTGGTTTGGTTTCTTCGCTGTTCTCTTCCTTCGACTCTTCTTTGTCTTCTTCTACCATTATTTCGTCTCCTCTCTATGATCTAGGCATAAGGCACAAGGCGTAAGGTGTAAGGGGGGCGCTACCATGTACCTTAGGCCTTGCGTTTAAAACCTCCATTTTTCCCTTAACACACCTGATCTCACAACTCAACAGAAACCTGTGATCTGTCCGCGGCTAGCGGGTGACTCTGGACATCGGACCTTGGCCGGCCGCGTTCTTTATTCCTTCCTGATAAAAGGCGACAGGAGATCAATTGGTATGGGGAAGAGCGTGGTCGTATTACTCTCGGATGATATCTCTCTCAGGGTTTGCAGGTATCTCAACTGCAGTGCCTCCGGATGCTTATGAATGATGCCTGCAGCTTCTGCGAGACGCCCTGCGGCCTGAAATTCACCCTCAGCATTGATGACCTTCGCCCTCCGCTCCCTCTCTGCTTCGGCCTGCTTGGCCATGGCCCGCTGCATCTCCTGGGGCAGGTCAATATGTTTCACCTCCACCGTAGCAACCTTTATGCCCCAGGGATCGGTGTGTTTGTCTAAGATGTTCTGGAGCTGAGTGTTGATCTTTTCCCTTTCTGCGAGAAGCTCGTCAAGTTCCACTTGACCGCAGACGCTTCGCAATGTGGTCTGGGCTAATTGCGAGGTGGCAAAGAGGTAATTTTCCACTTCTATGGTGGCGTTGGTTGGGTCCATAACACGAAAGTAAACTACAGCATTTACCTTTACAGAAACATTATCCCTGGTAATAACATCCTGTGAAGGGACATCCATGGCAACAAGACGGAGACTCACCTTGACCATCTTATC
>JACNJD010000210.1:5400-10192 GCA_014382715.1 Candidatus Desulfacyla euxinica
ACCGGAAGGGTCTGAAAGGAAAAAAAGGCCAGGATAAGAGATATGGCGCCAATGACTCCCGGAAAGATGGCCCCGGGGTGTGAAAACTCAAAATAGAGCCCTGCTAATCCGATCATCATGAGGATATATGCTATGTTAGGATCACTGATGGTCTTGAGTATCTTATCTCGGAATCCGGGTTTGAAATGCACCTTTTTCAGGTCTGTAGTCTTTAGTGTGATCTTCCCTGAAGGCATATTGACTTCCCTGCCGTCCAGGCCCTTAAGCAGGTCGTCCATATCTTTTACCACCAGGTCCACCACATTCTTTGCGTGCGCCTCATCAGCGGTTATTGAAACACTCTCCCGTATTGCCTTTTCCACCCATTCGCCGTTTCTACCCTTATCTTCGGCAATCCCCCTTGCATATGCGGCCATGTCGTTGACCACTTTTTCTGACATAGTCCCTCCTATGTCTTTACCGCCCATGCTCACCGGATGAGCCGCTCCAATATTTGTACCATTTGCCATGGCGGCTATGTGGCCCGCCACCGTGATCATAACGCCGGCTGAGGCCGCACCGGCCCCTCTTGGTCCTACGTAAACTACCACGGGAACCGGGGAATTTAATATCGCCTTGATAATCGAGCGCATTGAAGAGGCTAAACCACCCGGGGTATCGAGACGGATGATGGCCAGCGCAACCCCCTGGTCCTTTGCCTTTTCAAGACCTCTCACAACATATATTGCTGTACCGGGATTGATAGGACCGTCAAGTTCAATGATCATTACCTCATTTCCGGCCAAAGCAATGCCTGATGTTCCAAGAACCGGCAACACCGGGCAAAAAAGGGCGACCAACAGGATAAAGATCAGAAGGGTAGATCGTAGACTATCCATTTGTTTTTACCTCCAGACCGATTCGCTTCATGATCATTTTGACATCTTCCCAGACCTGCCTCTTTGCAGATGGATTTCTCAACAGATAGGCCGGATGAAAGGTAGGCATCAGGGGAATATCCTCGTAAGAACGCCATTTGCCCCTTTCAAGAGTTATTTTGAACCCACTGCCAAGAAGAGCCTGGCAAGCCACACGGCCGAGACAGCAGATTACCTCGGGGTTTATGCTTTGGAGCTGTTTTTTCAGAAAAGGCACACATGCCTCTATTTCGTCCTTCTCCGGGTCTCGATTTTTTGGGGGTTGACACTTGACCACGTTACAGATGTACACCTCTTCCCGGGTCAGCCCCATTCCCTTTTCAATAATCTTTGTCAGCAATTTCCCGGATTTACCTACAAAAGGTCTTCCCGCCAGATCCTCATCAACCCCCGGGCCCTCACCCACAAATACCAGCTTAGCCACAGGAGAGCCCTCCCCATAGACCAGATGGGTACGGCTTTGGTGCAGCTTGCATCTTTCGCAGTTGCCAATATGCTCTCTCAGGCCTTCGAGAGAAGCGGGATGAATCTGTTGGTCTGAATTATCCTCAGGTTGAGTGGCATTTCTGATGTTTAAGACAGGATTGGTCGATTGATCAGGGCTGAGGAAGCGCAGGGTATCGGCTGAAAGGGGAGGGGGGCCAAGACCGATATCCTGATAAGCCTCGATTACACCCCTCATGTGGGAAAAAATATCTCGAATTTCCTCTTCAACCTTCAAGTCCAGCCTCCCTGATCGCTTTAGCCCTGTCCAGAACAAGATCAGCCACCTTATCTTTTGTCATCAGTGGTGAATCATCAACACGTCCGTCACTGTATATGATTTTCACCCTGTTGGTGTCTGTTTCAAAGCCCGCATCCTTACTTGAGACATCGTTTGCCACAATCATATCAAGATTTTTTGACTTGAGTTTTTTTTCGGCATTTGCGACGAGGTCCTCTGTTTCCGCGGCAAATCCCACTAATACAGCGGGGAATTCCTCTATTGTACTACCTAACTCGGTTAATATGTCCGGATTCTTTACCAGTTCGAGTGAAAGTGACTCAGGCCCCTTTTTGATCTTTTGCGCTGCATGGTCTCTGGGTCTGTAATCGGAAACCGCCGCAGCCTTGATAATTATATCACATCCGGACCGGTTTTCAAAGACTGACCTCCGCATATCCTCTGCCGTTATTACCTGGCAGAAGTTGAGACCGGGAGGAGGGTTGAGGTCTGTGGGACCGCTCACAAGGATTACGTCCGCTCCCCTGAGCGTAGCGGCCCTTGCAAGGGCGTAGCCCATCTTGCCTGATGACCTGTTGGAAATATATCTGACAGGATCGATCGGTTCTGTGGTAGGCCCGGCCGTTATTAAGATCTTCAGCCCAGAGAGGTCCTGGTCTGATAGCAGCTTCCTGGCCTGCTGGAGGATCTCATCCGGTTCAGGAAGTCGGCCAGGCCCCTCCGTCCCGCAGGCTAACGCACCTTGACCCGGTTCCATGATAATAAATCCACGTTTCTTAAGCAGGTCCAGATTTTCCTGCACAGCAGGGTTCTCAAACATCCGGGTATTCATGGAAGGACAGACAAGTATCTTTGCCGTGGCCGCTAGCACGCAGGTGGAGAGGAAATCATCCCCGATGCCGTGTGCCATTTTTCCGATAAAATTGGCCGTGGCCGGGGCAATGATAATAAGATCCGACTCCTGGCCCCATTGGATGTGGTCTATGGCAGTCCCTTCCTGGCCGAACATGTCGTGGATAACACTCTCCCCGGAGAGGGCCTCAAAGGTGAGCGGGGTCACGAACTTGGTGGCGCTTTTTGTCATGGCCACCTTGACCAGGATATCATCTTCCATCAGGAGCCTCACCAGCTCTGCTGACTTATACGCCGCTATCCCGCCGGTTACACCTAATATGACTTCTTTGCCGTTCATGTGCGCTCCTTTACAAATGTGTCTCTTTCCCTTCAGTCTCTCCCGACCTTGGATGTCACATTGGAACCGAACAGATACACGGATAAGATCTTACAGTTTTCCGGATCAGTTTCTCTGAGACTGACTTACAGTTCATTCTTAATTTTGGAAATAATATTTTTCATTAGTATCAATATAACCCTACTTGGTCAAAATAAACCCAAACTCTCTACACACAACCTTGGCCTCGATCGTTATTTATATTGAATGACAACATTTCTCAAAATACCAGAATAAAGTGTCCGAAATAGTCCGATGAGATTGAGGTTATTATCGGACACTTTCGGACCCCTGGTCAACAAAAAAACATTCGCTCTGCATTTTTCCAATCAGAGACTTTAGATTCGATCTTTGAGAAATGAGAAGGCGTGGTTATTCCGATGCCTTTCAATGGTCATGGATTCTGCGCCGGAGCGGCGACCAACTCGAATTATAAGAGAATCATTTTGGGGTTTTGCAAGGTCATCCCCAATAAATTCTGCAACACGGCATTGGCCAGTTCGCCTTCTTCCCGTTCCTTCTCTCTTTTGTAAAACTGATCTGAACTTGTCAAGAGGCCTTCAAGGGGGACAGGGTGACGAATTTTCCTCCCCGGGACATGATGAGGGGGTCATGCATTGACTCTTATTGTTTTTGGAGGTTACGAGCAAGAGTCAACGGCAGACTTGATGACCCTCATCCTTGGCTTTTCTTTCCCGCTGAAAGCGGGATTGCCATTTCTCTGTTTCGTCCGGAAACAGAGAAAGCAATAGATCCAATCAATCTTGTGAATCCTGTCCAATATAAAAAGTTAAATTCGGCCGAACCCACAAATTCGTATGAGAGGCCAGAAATATTGATACAATTTATTTAGCTCCAAAACTCTATTATTTTATCGAGACTTTCTCTATCTCTTATTATCTCAAATTCGTTACCGTCTTCAATATAACCAATGACTTTTGGAATTTGTCGGCTATTATATCTTGACCACATACTTAAAGTATATGCTCCTGTGTCTTGAATTATAATATAATCACCTTGCTCAACTACAGGTAATTGAATTTCTTTAGCAATCATATCTCCCGCGAAACATAGAGGACCCGCTATTACGTACTTATTTTTATCTGTACCTCCCTTAATCTTTCCGCTACGGTCAACTACGAAAACTTCATGATGCCAATCTTCCGGTCTGTAAGATTTACGCAAAAATAAATCTGCTCCAACATGTATCATAGCTGTATTCACATTAGAATTTCTCTTTACATATTCAACTTTACTTGCTACCCAGCCAGTATTAGCATGAATATATCTTCCAAACTCTGTTATTAACCTGAATTTATCACTGAAAAGGTCTTTGAATCGATTTCGTAATTCTTTCACATAATGTGACAATGAAACTGCTTCCTTATCTCTATGATATGAAACTGGGAGTCCACCACCTATATCAAAAGTAGCAATTTGCCGCCCGGTATTGTTTCTTTCTAAAAGCTCATTGACCTCATTTACAAAATTCAAAATGGTTTCTATCCCTTTTAATAACATTTCAACTGAACAACCCTGAGACCCTATATGAAGATGAACTCCTGTCAGCCAATCATATTTTTCAAATTTATCTATCAATGTTTGGCGATGCTCTTTTATTGGTACACCGAATTTTGAATATTCTCCGGCAACACTCGTTGAAGCTATATCTCCAGTTCCAACTTGCGGGTTTATTCTTATTCCGATTGAATTAGTCCTAAATTCTCTTTCTCTTATTAATTCGGCAATTCGATCAAGTTCCTGCAATGAATCTACATTGATATAACAACCCAAATTTAAGGCATATTCTATTTCATTTATGGTTTTAGTAGGTGAGTCAAATACAATCCTATCAGGTGAAACACCTGATTTTTCTGCGAGATATAATTCCGGTAACGTAGCTGCTTCTAAACCTACACC
>JACNJD010000145.1:0-7125 GCA_014382715.1 Candidatus Desulfacyla euxinica
ATGCCTGCATTACCGCAGCAATAGTCCCCGCTAATAGCCTCTACGGAGATTCCGGGAATCAAGCTCATTAAATAGTGATATGGTCTGCCTATTCTTTGCTCCCTCAAGTGACAGGGGGGATAATAGACCATCCTGACAGACAGACTCCCCAACCTCGTGTCAAGTTCGCCTCCCATATGAAGCTTTCTTAAATATTCACCCAAATCATAGGTGTTTTCAGCCACCATGAGCCGCTTTTCAGGATTTATGGAGGAGAAGTAGCCTTCATCCCTCAACATTCCTTCTAAAAGAAAGTGAGGGACTGTCATGGTAGCTCCATGTCCGTACCAGGAGTATAATATAACATCATCGAATGGTATCTTTACAAAACCGTCTTCCGTCTTTTCCAAGTTTCTATATTCGGAGGAATAATAGAAAGTTCCCGCTTTCAAGACATTCTTGATCATATAGCCGCATGAGGGACAGGAACAAACGATATCGTACCCTTCTTCCACGGCTTCGGCCAAACGGGCCACGTTGAACCGGGCAAATTCCAGGGTTAACTTTCTGTCTCCCTCGAGCAGGGAAGGCATGCCGCAGCATTGCTGTTCCGGGTAATAGACCTCTATACCGTTTCTCTCAAAGACTTCAACAACTGCCTTCGCCACATCAGGGAAAAAATATCTCGCTGTACAGCCGGCAAAATAGGCCACCTTTTTCTTCTCTTTTGTCCCTGTTTTGATATTTTTTTTGCGCTTTTTGATCCATTCCGGAAAGTTCTCTTTAGGGAACCCGGGCATTTTACGATCCCTATGTATCCCCACTGTATTTTCCAACAGCCCCCTGGCAACAGGGGTTCGTAACAGAGAATTGGTGAGTTGCGGGATGGCGCCCCCCAATTTTCCTATACGCTCCACATCCTCTATGGCCCGGATCCTGAAAGGCAGTCCATATCTGTCCATGTACCCTGTCTTTGCCTCCATTATGGCCGCGCGTATATCCAAACATGGGCAAGCTGCACAAAAATTACACAACTCAACCAGATGCCTCAGTTGATCTGTTGTTATTTTTTTTCCTGTCTCTCTCTCTTCGTCCACCGTCCTGAACATTTCCGGAAACACGACACACGAAAAATTGAGTAGGTCCTTACATGCCTCACAGTTTCGGCATTTATTGATCTCATATCTGAGTCTATCTTCAGCGCTCATTCTTAACCTCCTTATTTAAGCTTGACTTGCTTTTATGGCCTCTTTGAGGGCCTTTTGATCAACAGGCGGGACAGAGATCCCTTGTTTTTCCTCCAGCTCTATGGCTTCTGATGGACAACCCGTTGCACAGACTCCGCATCCGATGCAACGATCCAGATCCACTTCCGGGACATCTTCTTCGCTCAGAGTCCCAGACCGGCTGAAAACCGGACTTTAGAGCAATCCCTGGCTTAGGGTGGGAGAGGGCCGCCATAGAAAGTGGTCTCACCCAGAGAGAGTCTTAAATTACCAAAGAGAGTATCAATGTTGCCAAAAGGCTTCAAAACTCGCTTTCCGTGGACAACCCCAAAACGTGTATATACACGATTTTTTAGAAAAAAATTAGACCCTGCGAACCAGGGATACCATCGCCGACAGGTCCTTAAGAAGGTTATTCATTCGTTCCTCACCCAGTCCCTTGACCACATGGGTCTGTGCTTTTTCCCATAATGGCAGGGCTTTCATCAGTGCTTCAAGGCCTTGATCTGTTAAGCTAACCTCCCGCACCCTCTGGTCCTTCCCCGGCTGGATCCTGATCAGCTCCTTCTTCTCAAGAAGCCCCAGATTCCTACCCAACGTGGTCCGATCCATCATGGTCCCCTCGGCCAGCTTCGTCACGGTCACCGGTCCAAGCGCCCTGACCGCCATAAGAAGACCAAACTGTGTACCCCGCAGAGACGTTGGACGTAAGAACCCGTCGTAAAGCTGGGTGATTACACGAGCGGCCCTCCGGATATTGGCGCAGGCACAGCTCCGCCCGATCTCAAAGCACTTAGCTTCATCCAAAGTTTCTATTTCCTTAATCATCATTTAGTTATGTGTCTTAACCTTATTCTTCCACTTTAACCCAGATACACAAGAGGAAACCTTTCTCGGTGATTCAATGGGCTTGCCGTTCAAGTCGAGAAAAGTCGCATTGGGAGCAGAGAGTAATCATTCTGGAAAGAAGCAAATGCGAGTATATGCACCTATTTTTCACTTGTCAACTTTTTTTTCTGCTTGCAACAATGAACTTTAGCTTGACTGAATCAGCAAGGGTGGAAGCAAATTGATGGGGGAAAGCCAGTTAGGCACCACAGGGGCTCCAGCTTCCAGAGCTTCAAAAAGGGACCACATACCTGCTCCCCAAAGCAAGGTAACAGCGAGGGTCTGTGAATGTGGTTAACATGGGCGTTGATATGGATAGAAGCTCCTGGTGCATCAACGCTTTCAAATCTACGTCGAGATGGAGGCTCAGTTTGGTTTCAGGATAGCGTTAAGGGAGCCGCTTTTAAAGCCGTCCAAATCTAGCGAAACGTAAATAAACCCCAATTTATGAAATTTCTCAGTGATCTTTTTTCGATTTTCGAGTAATACCTGGAAGTCCTGAGGCGGGACCTCAATCCTGGCCGTATCTCCGTGATGCCGAACTCTAAGCACCCGGAAACCGAGATCGTAGAGAAAATCCTCAGCTTTTTCCACTTGATCCAGTTTTTCCAAAGTGACCTCTTCCCCATAGAGAATTCTGCTGGACATGCAGGGCATGGCCGGTTTGTCGGCAATTTCCAGGCCGTAGTAAGCGCATAGAGCACGGATTGCCCCTTTATCAAGCCCCAATTCAATATATGGCGACAGGATAGAGGCCTCGCGGGCAGCCTTCATGCCCGGCCGATAATCCCCAAGATCATCCAGATTAACGCCGTAGAAAACAGGCCATGACGATCCAGCCAAAGGCTCCTTCAGCTGTCCGCTGAGTTCTTCGAGTTTTTCAAACAGGGCTCTTTTGCAATAATAGCAACGGTCACCCTGGTTGACCCGGTAGTGGGGATTTTCCATTTCCCTCGTCCGAACGATTCGAAGGGGAATGTCGTGATCCTGGGCAAAATTCAGGGCAGAGCGATATTCCCTGCGGGATAGGGAAGGGCTGTCGGCAATGGCTGCCACCATCCCATTACCCAGGGCCAGGTGCGCGACATAAGCCATCAGAGCACTGTCCACCCCTCCACTGTAAGCTATAATAGCGCCGTTATGCTTTGAAAAATAGCTTTCTAATTTCCGGGCATAGATTTCCGGGGCCGAATTGGCCTCGGGCTTATCCTGGACAGCTTTCATCCTTTTTTCCTCCTTTTCAAAACGTCGTCCTTTCGTGCCAATCCTTCTGACCGCAGCTTCACAAATGGCGCTGTTAACAAACCAGCAGAGGCTTGCAGCGCAAACTCCAGCGCCGGTACCGATCGCTATCCCTGCTCGTAGTAGTCTACGGCCTTAATAGACGTTCAGAGCAGTTGGTCCATCTGCGCCTCTGCGTCTTTTTCGGCTTCTTAGGGAAGTATGGGATTGTCTATAATCCACAGGATATTCCAAGAACCTTTCACTTGAACGTCCAAAAAAAACAGTTGCAACCTCTACCACATGGTGGTAGATAGGTCAACAAAAAAACGGCTCTTGTATGATAAAAGGATGAGTTGAGGTGGGAGAAATTTCTTATGGTCTTTTCTTTTGATCTTTTTCCTTAACAGGGGATAAAAATTTATTTAACCATATGGTTAAATATCATCATGGTCTAAAATCCGCAATGATCAGAGGTTATCGTTATGGCTCAGCAAAATCTATCAGACGATTTGCTCTCCCTGTTAAGACTTGTAAATGAAGTTGGTGCAAGTGTCTGTGTTGGCACCTGTGAGCACCGTAAGCCTGGTGAACTGCACTGTCATAACATAAGTCAGATATTAAAGATATCCTCCTCAGGCGCCAAAAGACGGCTTCGTGAGCTCGTTCAATTAGGTCTTTTGAATTGGGAAAGAGCAGAGCGCGAAGACGGTAAAGTTATGGCGAGATACACAGTATCATCAGAAGGATTGAGAGTTTTGAGCTAATAGAGCGGCTTTTACAGGTAATAAAGTTGTTCTGCCTGAGTCTTTACGGCCAGGTAAAGCTGGTGCGCGAGGACTTCTTCACTCACTTATCACTATTTCATATTCAGCACATAACCCGTCCACATTCTCATGACACACCTGTTTGCCCGGTGTCCTTTGAATGCTTTTTGTAAGACAATTACAGTCAAGAACAGAATAAGTGTAGCCTCTTTTCAAGACTTCTTCGACTAAATCATAAGTTAAGCCATCGTCATACAAATTTATTCCATAACATTGATAAATCTCAGCGTTTGGCAAGATTTTGGAAATCCTATCATAGTTTTCCTGGGTTATCTCAACCTCGCCTATATTCAAATGCTTCACGCCAATATCTTGAATAATAGGGAGCATTTCAAAAAGTTTTTCTCTGTGTGGAGGCCAGGCCGGGGTTTCTACCGTGATTGCTTTAAGGTGAGGCACTGCAAGCTTCATGTTTTCATAAACTTTTTTTGAAAAATTGGAAGCCCCTGTATGGAACCTAATCTCATCAAAACCCAAATCTTTTAATCTCAAAATGATATCCAGATCCGCCTTGATTCCATTGGTATAAAGGTAATACCACGGTCGCTTTTTCATATATTGCTCAAGACCATTTAAGAACTTCATAAAATCAATAATAACGTTCATATGCATCAGAGGATCTCCTTCGCCACTGAATGCGACGGATGGAATCGTGTAGCTTAAATCTGTTGTGGTAGCGCATTGATACAGGCTTGATCGCCTTTTCTGAAAAATAATATCTTTAAATGAATTTTCCTCTTTTTTCACGGGACAGTAAGCACAGTTCAAATTGCATTCAATCCCACACAGGATATTGCAGGAGAAATCATCAGGGACAAAACATTTTTTACAACCCGGAGAGAGCTTTCCGATGTGAGCACAATGTCCGGAAGCATGATATTCCAAAGCGTCTACATCTCTTTGTCGTTTAAACTTCTTATAAAAAGCTTCTTGTATAGTCATAATCTTCATAATTGATGGCCTCGTAAAAAGTCAAAAAGCCCAGGATTTCGAGTGATGCTCTTAGGGCTAACTACCGATAATAATTCACAATTTCTGAATTGCTAAATTCGCAATTGCCCGTAAAAAGGACTTTTTACGGGCGCATCATAATTTAACGCACTGGTTAATCAAATTTGATAGATTTTTCTTACCAATTGAGCGGAATATTAAGATGGAGCTTTTTGTATGTCGAGCAATAAAGGCGCTCAGCCCCATCACCCCGCCGATTAGTCCCGACCCAGACCCTGTCGGGACAGAACTTATGGGTAAGGCTTGGAGCTTTGTACCGGCGGGCCTCAGGCAGTTGACTGTAGCTAAAGTGTTACAAGAGGCCCTATTTTGATAAAAATCCTTTTGTGACTGCATCCTCAATCAGTTGGACAGCATATTTCCATAGAAAGGGCGAGGCAGTTTTGATTGGCTCCATTTTCTCCAGCACCTGACTGCTTTTGATACCGTTGACCTGCCATATTTTACCCCTGGTGGTATAGTTGTGTAAAACGGGTTGAAGTCTGTCGAGGGCATCCGCGAAACGGGATTCAGCTGAAGTCTGGGCTTCGAATTCGTTCCATAAATCATGGAACATTCGGGCCTGATTGGAAGGTAAAAGATTGAAGATACGTTCGGCCGCCTCTGTTTCTCGTTCCGTCTGGGTTTGACACTTTTCTTTATCATAACAATATGTATCACCGGCATCGATTTCTACCAGGTCGTGAACCAGAAGCATTTGAAGCACTCGCTGGTAATCGATGTTGTTTTCATTCGCATATTCACCCAGTACTATGGCCATGACCGCGAGATGCCAGGAGTGTTCAGCCGAATTTTCCTTGCGGGTACGGTCCATTAAAAGACTTTGACGTACGACCCGCTTGAGTCTGTCTATTTCAATGATAAATTGAATTTGTTTGTCGAACCTGACATTATTCCGCACGGTATGGACATCCATTTTTCAAGAAAGTGACGGAATTCCGGCAAACGGATCGCCGTCGGAGGGAAGCCGTCGATAACTTATAAATAAAATCCTCATGGTTCAGCAGGTAGATCTTCGCATGGAATCGGCTTGTTCATCACTTGATCCGCCCCAGATTATTTGAACTATGTTTCTCGACCCTTTTGTGGTAAAGAACGGCTCACAAACGCGCTACAGTTCTTTTTCACTAATACCATAACCTGTGTCCGAAATAACCAAATGTATGGACTCGTTGAGTTGAACTCCCTTTTTTTGCGGAGGAGTATAAAGGATCTCCCACTGTGTGTCAATGACGAATGAGGGTTATGATGTTGGGTCCGTTAGTTTATCTTAAAGGCTGTATGATCTTCTGGGAGGGCCGACGGGACTATCCCCATGAGGCCATTCAGGAGGCTGTAAGCAGTGCCATCATTCATAGCGATTACTCCATCCTCAGAGATGAGATGATATCAATGTGGCGATTTTTGATGACATACTGGAAATTACCAGCCTTGGCCCGCTTCCCGATACCATCCCCATTGAAAAATTGGCCACAGGTCGATCAGAAATCAGGAATCGGCCGCTCCCTTATCCCAATTTTCTTTCCAGTTTCTAAAATACTCAGCTTCTGCTCTTGGGTAAAGTGAGTCTTCTTTTCCCATAACACTTGCTCCTTTCATTTCCCGAGAGAAAGTGTTACCCTCTTGTCCGCTGATTTTTTACGGATTCTTAATAACAGCAACACGTTTTTAGTTACTTTTAATGGAGTGGGCCAAATGAAGAATATAATGGATGGAAAGGCCATGGCATTAGAGCTATGTCGTTCCTGGGAGGACTTGCTGGAACAAACCGGGCTTTCCCCAGAAGTTGATTATCGTATTCGTAAAATGATAAACCGCATGACACCCCTTCTGAACAAGATGTATTTAAAAACGGTTAAGGGTCAAGAGATGGTTTTGCAATGTGCGGAAAAGACCAGGAGGATTCAGCACCAACTGAATTCGAACAAAGAAGATGTTTATTTTTCTTTGACCGATCTTGAAAAAACTTACGA
>JACNJD010000145.1:7739-10181 GCA_014382715.1 Candidatus Desulfacyla euxinica
GTTACTCCGTAGAGGAGATTGAAAAACTTTATAAAGAAGCATGGTAGGGGCATTCCATGGTCAAGGAACCGAAAAGGCTTTTGCATGATTTCAAAGGCCTTGGGTTTTCTAAAATAGGCTATTTCAAAGAAGTTCGGTCCAAAATTAAAGAGCTTGAGAGGCTGAATATCGAGCTGGCCGGACGTCACAATAAGCTCGAAGCCATCTTCAACAGCATAAGCGACGGGCTGACGATTTTGGATCGGAATCTGAATATCGTTTATGTCAACAACGTTCAGAAAACTATGTTCCCTGAAATTTCGTTGATCGGAAAGAAATGCCACAGTACCTTTTATCGGAAAGATAATATATGCTCAAATTGTCCCGCACTGAAGACCCTGGAAACAGGGGAAACTTTGCGGGACGAGGTCCTGATCAGGGAAGGTGAGTTTGCTGGCCGGTATTATGAATGGACCACGTCACCTATCAAGAACCCCTTCGGTAAGGTGGATGAGATCATGCTCCTCATGAGAGATATCACTGATAGAAAGGAATATGAGTTCAAGCGCGTGCAGGCTGACAGGGTGGCCGCCATCGATTTTCTGGCCGCCGGGATCGCTCATGAGATTAATAATCCTCTTACCTCCATTGCTGGCTTTTCAGAAGGATTGCTCAAGCGGCTGAGCAAAATGGATGAGTTCTCCGACAAAAAAATGCTTATGTCCTTTCGAGATTATCTGAAAATTATTAACAATGAGGCCTACCGGTGCAAAGACATTGCTCGAAACCTTCTCGAATTCAGCCGAAGCTCAACTGATGATTATGAAGTAATTAATATTGGCCAAATCGTAAATGACGCCACATCTCTTGTTCGACAGCATGCTAAAGATAGCAATATCAAAACCACCATTAAAAACAATCTTGTCACCGGGTTCAATAAGGTTTTGGGGAACGAATCTCAACTAAAACATATGTTTTTGAGATTGTTTAATGGTGCCTTCAAAGCCATGGAAGATGGAGGAGAACTCACCGTAGTGGCTGAAAATGATGGGAACATGATACAGATCCTTATATCGGATACTGGAGGCGGCTTTTCCCAAAGATTTTTCGGAGGTACTTTTCATCTTTCAGATATGCGCAAACAGATAGGAGATGGGCTTGCTCTTGATTTGTCTATCTGCTATAGTATTATTCATAATCATAAAGGCGAAATTCAGTTTAATAGCATGGAAAGCAAAGGCTCGACCTTGACTTTACGTTTTCCAGCCATCTTACCCCAAGCGGACAGGGTTCAGAAGGCTTGAATAGTATATCTTTAAGATAGCATTCCCCATGAAGGGGAGAGGAAACTCAAGAATGAGTGACGGAAGAATTCTGGCGATTGACGACGAGTCAAACATCAGACATCTCATCAAGAGTGAATTTTCGCTTGAAGGCTTTGAGGTGATTACAGCAAGGAGCGGCGAGGAAGGGCTGAGGATTTTTGATGATCAGAAGTTCGATGTGGTACTGCTCGATATGAAACTGCCGAGGCTGAACGGTATGGAAGTTCTTAAAAAGTTGAAACAAAGAGTTTCCACCACCGAAGTGATCATGATTACGGGTCATGGGGATATTAGATCGGCGGTAGAGTCTATGAAATTTGGGGCTCGAGATTATGTCACTAAACCGTTCATACTTTCTGAACTTTTGGGTTTGGTTAAAAGGGCCGTAAAAAATAATCAAGAGCTTATTGATCCCTTCAAGAAATCAAATCGGATGAGAACCGAAGTTGATGGTGGATCCATCCAATGCCCCAGTAAGGCTATGCAAGAAGTCTATGGTTTGGTAAGGCGTGTAGCCGCCACGGATAAAGCAGTCTTAATTGAGGGGGAAACAGGGGTGGGTAAAGATGTTCTGGCGGTCCAGATTCACTTTAACAGTGCACGAAAAAATGGGCCTTTCATTACCCTGGACTGCGGCCTGATTAATCAAAGTCTTGCCGAAAGTGAGCTGTACGGCCACAAGAAAGGGGCCTTTTCCGGGGCCACTGAGTCCAAGATGGGGCTCGTGGAGAAAAGCAATAAGGGAACCCTTTTTTTAGATGAGATTGGAAACATCGATGTAGGGTTGCAGAAGAAATTTCTCCGTTTTTTAGAAACTAAGTGTTTTCGCCGAGTTGGTGAGATCAGAGAGAGCCAGGTGGACACCCGGATTATCCTGGCCACCAATATGGATTTGCAAGATGCCCTGAGGAAAGGGACCTTGAGGAAGGATTTGTTTTACCGTATGGACACAATGTACATATCCATTCCCCCTTTAAGAGATCGCCGGGAGGATATAGAACCTTTAGCCAAGCATTTCTTGGTAGTGGATTGTGATAAAAGGCTTCGAAAGAAGATATCAACCGAAACCATAAGGATTTTAACCGAATATCCCTGGCCTGGAAACATAAGGGAATTGAGATCAATCATAAACAAGGCC
>JACNJD010000188.1 GCA_014382715.1 Candidatus Desulfacyla euxinica
GAACGAGAGGTTTCCCTGAAAAGTGGTAAGGCTGTTTACGCCGCGCTCAATCGCGAGAGATATGACGTCACGATCTATGATCCCCGGAATGACCTGGAGGTCTTGACAAAAAGAAGAGCCGAGATAGATCTTGCATTTATCCTTTTACACGGCAAGTTTGGAGAGGATGGGCGGGTTCAGGGAATGTTGGATATCCTGCAGATACCTTTTGTGGGTTCAGGGGTCTTGTCGAGCGCGATGGCCATGAATAAGCGAATTGCCAAAGATGTTTGCAGGGGCGTTGGTCTCCGGGTGGCTGAGGAGGTTATCCTAAAGCAGGGAGAAAGGTTTTCAGTGAAGCGGTTGATTGCCAAGCTTGGATCTCCGGTGGTAATAAAGCCTGTATCGGAGGGATCCAGCATAGGAATTTCCATAGCACACGACAGGGAGGAGATCTTAGAGGGTATAGACAAGGCATTTCAATACGATGCAGAGGTTATGGCAGAGGAATATTTAGATGGAACGGAAATTACGTGCTGTGTTCTCGGTAACCAGGATCTTGAGACTCTCCCTGTTGTGGAGATTGTACCGGATGTAGCGCACACCTTTTTTGATTATGAGGCCAAGTACCTACCCGGTGCAACAGATGAAATCTGCCCGGCGCGCATAGCCCCGGCCCTTGCGGAAGAGGCAGCCTCCTGTGCAAAAAAGGCGCACAGGGCCCTTAAATGCAGTGTCTGGAGCAGGAGCGATATGATCATTCGGGATAAGACCCTCTATCTTTTGGAAATAAACACCCTCCCCGGAATGACCGAGACCAGTCTTTTTCCATTGGCAGCCCGGAGAGCGGGGATGACCCTTTCCGATCTCTTGGACAGGCTGATTATGTGCTCCCTTGAGCAATACGGGGAATGAGCCTCAAACACATCTGCATTGATCGATGGATTTACTTGTTAAATAGGCAAATACTTGGTATGAATGCGTACTTTGAGCGTTTGTTAAGGCCTGCCTCTGGCGGGATCTACATAATATGTTTTTTTCCATAGGGAATCCACGAGCTGATTTTACCTGGACGATGTCAGAAATGTTTTATAGAGGCAGAAAATATAAACGCATCTTGGGCCGACAAACGGGCTGTTTAGAGGCGGGCTTTATGATGGGTTTATTGGGAATCCTGTTTAGTCTGCTTACGCCTGGTTTTAGCGGGGCGCAACCGCCAAAAAAGCGGGGAGGGCGGCCTCCCGCATTGGTCCAGGTCTCGCCGGTATTGGAAAA
The DNA here is from genome assembly GCA_014382715.1 of Candidatus Desulfacyla euxinica. Taxonomy (GTDB): domain Bacteria; phylum Desulfobacterota; class DSM-4660; order Desulfatiglandales; family Desulfatiglandaceae; genus Desulfacyla; species Desulfacyla euxinica. The sequence goes on from JACNJD010000188.1 coordinate 1,255, forward strand.
GATGGTTGTCACCCGGGTTATGCTTGTGGGGACCGCAGAGCCGTGGTCCGAGACGGTTGTTGCTTCGGAAGAGGCTGGTCTGGTTCGGAAGATGCTTGTGGATGAGGGGGATAAGGTGAGGAAGAACCAGACCCTCTGCATACAGGACGCGAGCCAGTTAAGGCTGAAAATTGAGGCCGCAAGGGCCGTTGTTGCCGAGGCAGCAGCCAATCAAACCCGGGCGGAGCGGGAATGGGGTCGGCTGAAACGGCTTTATTCCATAAAGAGTGTATCAAAGAAGGCCTATGAGGATGCTCAATTCGCAGCCGAGGCAGCGGTCAAGAGGGTGGCGCGGCTCCAGGTGGATCTTTATACCCTGCTGGACCAGGTAAAAAAGAAAGTGATTTATGCGCCTGTTTCAGGAACCGTAGTTGAACGTCATACCCTTGTGGGTCAGTGGTTGGGCAAGGGTGATCCGGTGGTGACCGTGACCGTAATGAATCCCATACGGGTTATGGTGCCGGTTCCTGAGCGTTATGTCTCAAGGATAAACAAGGGTGATTCATCGCAGGTTATCTTTGATGCACTGCCGGGCCGTACGTTCAAGGGAGTAATTGACGCGATCATACCGAGAGCGGACAGGGCTGGCAGGACCTTTCCTGTGCGTATCGAGATATCTAATTCCAAAGGAACCATCAAGGCCGGTATGTTAGGACGGGTAACATTACTCATTGGAAATCCCCACAAGGCCATTTTAATCCCTAAGGACGCTTTAGTATTGAGCGGCGCCGGAAAATCCGTTTATGTGATTAATGATCAAACAGCCCATCTCGTTCAGGTTAAACCAGGTCCTGCACATGGGTCCCTGATTGAGGTGGAGGGTAAACTAAAGGCCGGTCAAAAGGTCGTGATACGGGGCAACGAACGTCTGAGACCCGGTCAGCGAGTGAAGGTTGTCAGTGGTATAAGGGGCGATGCACCATGAAATTAGCTGAGGCCTCCATAAGACACCCCGTGTCCGTGATCGTGGGTGTTTTTTTTGTTATCCTTTTCGGCATGCTGGCCTTGTTCAGGATACCGGTACAGCTTACGCCCGACATCACGCGTCCCCAGATAACCGTTACCACTGTCTGGCCCGGCGCTTCCCCCCAGGAGGTTGAGCGGGAGATTGTGGACCGGCAGGAAGAGTACCTGAAAAGCGTTGAAGGGCTGATCCGTCTTACCAGTGAGTCGCGGGATTCGAGGGGAAGGGTCACCCTGGAGTTTTCTGTGGGAACAAATATCGACTCTGCCCTGCTCAAGGTCTCCACCAAATTGGATCAGGTTCGCTCATACCCGGATGATGCCGATCGGCCGGTTCTGGTTTCTGCAAGTGAGAATGCTCCCCCATTGCCTACATGGTCCTGCGCCGCGTCCGGTCTGACGCCCCTCCCGTCTATACATTAAGGAATTTTGCCGAGGATTATATCCAGCCCCGTCTTGAACGGGTTCCGGGAATCGCCAAGACAAATGTCTACGGGGGCCGGGAAGAGGAGATGCAGGTCGTCTTTGATGAGATGGGTGTGGCTGCCCGGAAGCTTACTATCAGAGAGATAGCCCAGGCGCTCACAGCGGGAAATCAGAATATTTCAGCAGGGAGTTTTGACGAAGGGAAACGCCGGTACCTTGCCCGCACCCAGGGGGAATACGTGAAACCGGAAGATGCGGAAGCAATAGTCATTAAATATGTGGGTGCTGTTCCGGTGAGCGTCAGGGATGTGGCCCGGGTTAGATACGGGTTCAAAAAGCAGGCGAGTGTGACGCGGCATAAAGGGGAAGCTACTTTAGTCATAAATGCGATCCGTCAGGCCGGGTCAAATGTCCTGCAGGTAATGGCCGGGCTCAAGAATGGAATCGCAGAGTTGAACGAGACTATTTTAGCGGAGCGAGGGCTTCGATTAGAGCAGGTTTACGATGAAACCACGTATATCGACAGCGCTATAAACCTTGTTCGTCAGAACCTGTTTGTGGGTGGGTCATTAGCCATTATGGTCCTTCTTCTTTTCCTGCGGAGTTTTTCATCGACCCTCATCGTGACCTTGGCCATCCCCATTTCCATCATAGGCACCTTCCTGATGTTAGTCCTTTTCGGTCGGACCATCAATGTCATCTCTTTGGCCGGATGCGCCTTTGCGGCAGGATTGGTGGTGGACAATGCCATCGTTGTCTTAGAAAACATATACCGGCACCGGCAGATGGGGGAGTCAAGGGTGACCGCTGCCCTGTCCGGGACAAAGGAGGTGTGGGGAGCCATATTGGCCAGTACCTTGACCACATTGGCGGTTTTTATCCCTGTTATTTTTGTCCAGGAAGAGGTGGGACAGCTCTTCAGGGATATCGCAGTAACCATCTGTTTTGCGGTATTTTTGAGCCTGATTGTGGCTGTCACGGTGATTCCCTCCTTGGCGAGCCGTATTATTACCGCTGCTGACTGGGACAAAGAGGACGGCAGAAGGGGATATGGGGGAGGGCTGAGGGGGCTTTTCGGTCTTGCACGTATTGCAGGATGGTTGGGCCGGGGAGTTGCCTCGTTTGTTTACTGGGTGTGCGGCCGTGTTTCAACCCGCTTGATGATTGTGGTTCTTCTGGTCGGTGCGTCAGTGGGCATGGTCTGGTCCCTTGCGCCGCAGGCGGATTATCTTCCCGAAGGGAACAGAAACATGATCATCGGGATTATCATCCCGCCGCCCGGCTACAGCATGGATGAGTATGAGTCAATGGGCAGACTGGTAGAGGGGGAGGTGAAGAAGTACTGGGAGGCAAGTTCAGACGAATCATTGGATGGCCCCCTCATAGACAATCTTTTCTTCGTGGCCTTTGGACAGAGAGTCTTTATGGGGGCCAGCACAAAGGACCCTCTCCGCGCCAAGGAATTGATTCCAATCCTGAAGCGTGTCCTCCGTAAGGTGCCGGGAATGATTACGGTTGTGAAACAGACCAGTCTTTTTGCGCGGGCTACAGGGGCCGGCCGATCCATAGATGTGGATGTGAGCGGGCCGGATCTGCCAGGGCTAATGGTTCTGGGACAGCGTGTATTCGGGCAGATCCTGGCCGAGATTCCGGGGGCTCAGTTGCGGCCGATTCCGAGCCTGGATCTGGGAAACCCTGAAATACGGATTATTCCTGACCGCGACAGGGCCGCCATGGTAGGCCTGACAGCCCAGGAGATTGGTGTAAATGTAGATGCGTTCCTGGACGGGTTCAAAGTGGGGGAGGTGCGACGGTTCGGCAGCAATATCGACCTCACGCTGATGGGCAGGGAAAATACCATAATCGGGACAGGGGATTTTGAAACCCTTCAGTTGAACACTCCCCTGGGAAACAGGGTGACCTTAGGATCGGTCGCTGATATAGAGCTTGTTGCAGGGCCTGCCCAGATCAATCATATAGAGAGATTGAGATCTGTGACTATCCAGGTGATCCCGCCAAAGACAATGCCCTTAGCGAGGGCAATGGAGATCATAAGCAATAAGGTGATAGCGCCCCTTGCAAAATCGGGGGAACTTAGAGAACCGTATATGATCAATCTTTCCGGTACGGCAGATGACCTGACCCAGACACGCAGGGCCCTGCAGGGGAATTTCATTCTGGCCCTGATCATCACCTTTATGCTGCTGGCCGCACTTTTCGAGAGCTTCCTCTACCCGCTTGTCATCATGTTCAGCGTTCCTTTGGCGGCTGCCGGCGGATTCTTAGGTCTTCACCTCATGAACCGCTTTATCGGATTTCAGCCCTTGGATGTGTTGACCATGCTGGGTTTTGTCATACTGATCGGGGTGGTGGTCAACAACGCGATCCTCATCGTGCATCAGGCCCTCAACTTCATGCGCGACTCGGATCTGCCTCCCCGTGAGGCCATACGGGAATCTGTACGCACGCGTATCCGGCCGATCTTCATGAGCGCGTTTACCTCGGTGATGGGAATGCTCCCGCTCATACTCTTCCCGGGGGCCGGGTCTGAGCTGTATCGCGGTTTGGGAAGTGTGATCGTTGGGGGCCTGATGGTTTCCACTGTTTTCACCCTGCTTCTGGTTCCCTCGCTTTTCTCTTTAGTGGTGGATGCCAGGATGGCCCTGCGCCGAAAGATTAGAGGGAGCGGTCGCCCTACCCCTGCAGCGCAGCGTTCTCAACCGTGATGATCCGGGATTCCAGTCTATGACTAAAACTCTGCGGTAACCCGCGTGCCTGTGATCCACCCGTCTATATCGTCACCCGCCCAGGGATGATAGTTATCCTGCATATATTGCACATCCAATGTTATAGAGAGAATACCATTCAGGGCAAAACGCACGTACCCCTCTGCGACCTGGGTGTAATTGATGCCTGTGTTGGCACCGTGTAAATATCCATATCCGATACCGATGTTATCCTGTACTCGACCCCACAGTGCGCCGCTAAGATTAATGCCTCCGGAATAAATGCTCTTATATTTTGTAGCAGCATCGTTGGTCTGGGTACCGAATCGTATCCAGCCGCCGATGATGTTGCCAAACTGCTGATCAAAAGAAAGAAGAACTGCATGGCGCGTCTCCAACGTTGTACCGGTCGGGTCTGAAAAGGCCTTGTTGGGACTACCTTCATAGATCACACGATAGTTTCCTTCCCCTATGGCCGTATCCAGGGTATAGCCCAGTTGAACACCAAGAAAAGTGAAATTATTGCCGTCGTCATTTTCTCCGATATTCATGACAACGCCTTTGACACACCATTTGCCCAATTCCCACTCCACTGCTCCTCCAAGATCATAGGAAGGAGCAAAGCCGTTTGGCCCGTTCACCAATGCCTCGTTCATAAACTGAGTGTACTCATCATTAGCAAATGCATTTTCGTCCAGATAATCGGTGCCGTCAATGATTCCGCCTGTCAGACCAACGGTATTATCACTACTGATTTTAAAGGTGTGTTTGTACCATGCGGTCAAGAGATAATCTCTGCCTCTGCCATGGATGTCTTTTACATCGGTCTCCAGGTCTGCTGCCCAGGGCGCCAAAACAAAAGGGGATGTCCCGTCATTTAGCGCGTTCCCTGCGGCAAACCCGAATTTGGCGAAGAGCTCATCTTTCTCGGTGGGTCTGAAACTGAACTCGGGTTGCAAGGGAAGTGCACCTTTCCCCCTGTTATCGGAACCTGATGATGTATCGACGCTCTGATACTGATAGGCACCTGCTATAATACCTCCTATGGAAAACCGATCCGTGACATCATAACCAAGACCTGCTGGTGCAAAATAAAGGATTAGAATCATTGCCGTAATCAGGCTGTTAATTTTTCTTAACAACGGATTTGCTCCTCTCATTAAAATATTGCCGGACAGTTTCCTTATTCATGGTCAGATTTACGAAATATTGGACGTCAGAGTAAGTTTTGAAAAACAAATATAGTTAGCCAAGCCAAACTTCATTGGCAAAAAAATAGAAGCATTCAAAGACAAAAAATGCTTCCTTTTTGTTTGCCCCGTTCTTATTTTCCCTCCAGCCTATGCGGGCTGGTCATTTTTTTGTGAAACGGCAATACTGGCCGATGACAGGACCACAATCACAGACCCGATATTGTGCACCACCGCTCCCATGATCGGGGTGAGAAGACCGCCCCCGCTGACAAGGACTGCAATAGCATTAAAGGCAAGCCCAAAAACGATATTCCACTTTATGGTGCGGACTGTTCGTCTGCCCAGCTTTATCAAGAATGGCAATTTGCCGATGTCGTCATTCATGAGTGCCACATCTGCAGTTTCCAAGGCCACCTCGGTCCCTTTAGCCCCCATGGCTATCCCCACATCCGCTCCAGCCAAGGCAGGGGCGTCGTTGATGCCGTCACCCACAAACATGATTTTACTGTTCGGGTCCGACTTTCTAAGCTCCCCGATAATATCCAATTTGTCCTGGGGTTTTAGGTCGTTCCAGGTCTCTATGCTCCCCACAGTTTTTGCAACCCTTTCAACCGACTGGGTGTGATCGCCCGATAGGATCCCGATCCGCTTTATCTGCAATGCCTTTAGATCGCGGATGGTCCCATATGCATCGGGCCGCACATGATCCGAAACGCTGAGGAGCCCGATGGGGGTGTTATCATGATACACAACCAAAGGGGTTGCGCCTCTTTCCATTATGGCCTTCAAGTTTTTTTTGAGTGGAGACGGCAAGGAAAACTCTCCCCCACCCATATGGACACTGCCCACCCCCACTGTGCACCCTGAAACACATCCTTTCACCCCCAACCCAATGGTGGTCATGAGGTTTTCAGCAGCCTGGACAGCGATTTTAGCATAATGGGCGGCCTTTAAAACTGCGTGGGCCAGCGGGTGTGTGCTGTTTTTTTCAACACAAGCCGCTTGTTCCAAAATAAAATGCTCCTCAAACCCATGGGCCGGAATTACTTCATCAACCCTGGGATTGCCTTCGGTGAGCGTGCCGGTTTTGTCAAAGAGGGCCACGTTAACAGCCGCTGCTTCTTCGATGTATTTGTCCTCCTTTGACGAGAACACCGGATTTCGCTGCCCGGCTGATGGCGGCCACAATTGCAGTTGGTGCCGCTAATATCAGGGCACAGGGGCATCCAACGATTAATACGGTGATGGCCCGATCCAACTCACCCGTAACTGCCCATGCCAGACCGGCACAAGCGATAATAGCCGGTGTAAACCATTTGGCATATCGGTCAATGAGTCCCACCGATTCAGGCTGATGGGCCTCCGCCTCGGAGACCAACTGAATGACACGTCCCAGTGTACTGTCTTCCCCTATTTTCTTCGCCCTTACCTTCAACACACCATTGTGGTTTAATCCCCCGGCATATACCGGATCATCGATGCCTTTTTCCACCGGTATGGGTTCTCCCGTAATTGAGGATTCATCCACCGAAGTCATACCGCCAACCACGGTGCCATCAACAGGGACCCTTTCACCGGGTTTCACCAGAAGGATATCTCCTGATATTATGGTGGCAAATTTGGGTGTAATCTTCATCAACGACCGGATGGCCTGGCGGGCGGATTCCCCAGTGGCCTCCTCAACAAGGGCGCCCAAAATCATGACAAAGCTGACCACAGCGGCCCCCAGAAACTCTCCGGAAAGCAGGCTTGCGATAATGGCCAGGCTCACCAGTTCATCAACGTTGATTTGCTTTCTTCGAATACCCGCCACCGCACCCCATATAATAGGGAGTCCGTTGATAAGGACCGATGCCAGTATCAACGCCTGCCCAAAAAACCGGGGAATGCTTTCGCTTTCCGTCAGAAAAAACCCAACCAGTGCCATCATACCACCCAGCGCAACTCGAAGAACTGCCTTTACATTAAACAATTCTTTGTAGGTACCGAGTTTTGAAAATCTACCAATCATCAGTTTTTCCGGAGTCTTTACATTGGGCAGACGGAGGGCAGGATGAACAACCACATCCACCGTCCTGCTCTTTTTTTGAAGTTTTTTTGAAACTTTTAAGCAAATATGCCGTTGCGGCTGCGACGATTAAAATAACCACGATTGTTTCCATGTCATCCTCCAATCAGAAAGAAGGGTTTAAGCTCACAGACAATAACCCCTCTCTGTGTACTGTCAAGGTCTTTTAGAACCCCAGGGCTGAGCCGATTTGAAAAATAAGGATTGCCAGCATGAAGGCGAATAATGTGTTGAATATCATGGAAAAGGCCCCCCATTTTCATGATCCGGCTTCCCTGGAAATACAGACAACCGCCACAAAACAGGGGGTGTAAAACATAACAAAAAAGATCAAGTTTAAGGCCACCAACGGCCGCCAATTCGGGGAATTGGCAAGCTTTTTTGAAAGTCCCATAGTATCTTCCGGATCAATTTCACCCAGTGAATAGGCTGTTCCCATGGTGGCCACGGTGTTTTCTCCAGTTTATGAATGACGGTAATAAAGCAATAGGATACAGTGTTTTTGCGAAACCATCAGAAGTATAAGTTTCGTTGAACGAAATCAGTTAGCTATACCAAACAATTTTATATGTCAACAAAAAAATTATGTGCTTGGAAATAATTTTTGTTTGACTTAGTTTATAAGCTGAAGTATTGTAATCGTGACTGTAAGATGAGAGGTCGTATGCCAAAAGAAATTCAGCTATCTAACTCAATAGAAAATTTTCTTGAAATTATTCTCGAGTTGGAGCGCAGAAACAAAGTGGCCCGAGCCAAGGATATTGCTGAAAAATTAGGTATCCAACGAGGTTCTGTGACGGGAGCGCTCAAAAAGCTGGAAGAGAAAAAGCTCATCAACTATGAGCCATACAGTTTTATCACCTTGACGGAAAAGGGCGGCCAAATTGCCAAAGCCGTTACCCGTCGCCACACGGTGTTGAAGGATTTTCTTTCAAAAGTGCTGCAATTGGAAGAGGAGACCGCGGAATCGACCGCTTGTCGGATGGAGCACGCCATCGACGAATCCGGTATCAACCGGCTGGCTGATTTTCTGGAGTATTTTTTCCAATGCCCCAGGACAGGCGAAGACTGGATTCAGACCTTTATTGAGAATAGCCAATCTGGAAAAAGGGATTGGGAAAAATGCGACCAATGCCTGGATAACTGCAAGACCCGCCATAAAAGAAATATATTCTGAGAGAAAACCCAATTTTCTTCCCGTCCGGGTGGATGGTTGCCTGAGCAGGGAAGACCCCTTCAAATAGATTTGTTCAAGAAACTTCAAGCTGTGCGGTAAAAAATAGTACACAGACTCAGAGACGAGGAGGAAAACATTTTAGGGAAAGGAGTTTTTTCAACCTGACCTCAAGAGCAAACCTACCACCTGTTCTAAGTGATTGACAGTGCTGCATTTCCTGGCGATTGAACAGAAGGGGATATATTTCTTCATATCTGAATCACCTGTGCCCCAGAAGGGCGGAGATTCCGGGTTAAGCCAGATCACTCTCTTCCCCC
>JACNJD010000345.1:0-8657 GCA_014382715.1 Candidatus Desulfacyla euxinica
GACTACGAATCCGTAGGTCGCAGGTTCGAATCCTGCTGGGCGCGCCAATAAAATCAAGGACTTAGCTGATTACAGCCAAGTCCTTTTCTTTTCACCTCACCCATTTGGTACAATATAGGTACAAGATTGTTATTTAAAAACCGCCTCATCAACCTCGAAACTGATATTTTGCCCCTATCAATATACATACGAAGACAGAGCATACCTCTTTTCATTTCAAGACTTGAGGTCCATCAAAAATCGGCACAGGCTGACCAAGATAAAAAAAGATGGATTTAACGGATAACGCCTATAGTGGTACATAATGTATTCTAATGTTTTGTTTTCACAAAAACCCCCATACGGCCAGAGCATGGATAGCCCTGCTTGTCTTTATGGGGACTTAATACATTCTTGTTTCTGGGAAGATTGGGGTTGGATCACCACTTTAACACTTACTCGGCAATAAAGAAACAACATACCCGTATCCACTCGCCTACCACGATTCATCACGTGATACCACGCATCTGGATATTGAATTCTTAACGGCCAAGACATGGTGAAGCATAATTTGCCTTTTCTTTTCACCCGGAAGATAAAAGACCTCAAACACAAATCAAGTTTCTTGAATTTTCACCGAACATCCAGTATTTTTCTTATTATGTTCATCAAAATCATACCACCGGCGAAGCAGGGACAATTTTGCTACAAGTCTGATCTTTGGGTTCCTCGCCGGGAAAACGGTGTTCAAAGCGGTTGAATACGGGGCTGCACAAGGCACCCATAACGTTGCAAAAGTCGAGGATGCCTCAGATATTAGACGTCGAAGGTGAAAATTCAGGAGGACACAATGAATGTTGAAGAGGGGGAAAAGAGAGGTGACGATGATGTCACCATCGTACCAACGGGTTGCTGCCATGACTGTGGAGGCCGCTGCGTGCTCAGGGCCCATGTCAAAAATGGCAGGATCATCAGACTTGAGACGGACATTGGTGAGGAGCCCCAGATACGTGCATGTTTGCGAGGTCGCGCCTACAGACAGAGGGTTTATCATCCGGACAGGTTGAAATATCCCATGCGCCGAACCGGAAACCGGGGAGATGGAAAATTTGAACGCATCTGCTGGGATGAGGCTTTGGATGAGGTGGCTGCAAAACTCAAAGAAATAAGAAATACCTACGGGAACTCCTCTATTCTATTTCTTCCAGGCTCAGGCAATCAGGGGATGCTGCACGGTCCCATACCGGTTGGGCTTATGCTCCAACAGTTTGGCGGGTTTACACGTTTCTGGGGCGGGGTTTCCTATGAAGGGGCGCTTTTTGCCTCTATGGCAACCTATGGCACCATCAGAACCGGTAATTCCCGGGATGACCTATTGAACTCCAGATTTATCATTATGTGGGGATGGAATCCGGCAAATACCATATGGGATCCTGAGACCAACCTTTATCTTGCCAGGGCTCGTGAGAAGGGCATTAAGATCGTTTCTATCGACCCGCGATTCACAGATTCTGCAGCCATATTTGCAGACCAGTGGATTCCGATCCGCCCGGGCACCGATACTGCAATGCTGATCGCAATGGCATATGTTGTTATAACCGAAAATCTTTATGATAAGGCGTTTGTTGAAAAATATACGGTCGGGTTTGATAAGTACAAAGACTATGTCCTGGGGATTGAAGATGACGAACCCAAAACACCGAAATGGGCGGAATCAATTACCACGGTCCCTGCCGGAGTTATCAAAGAGCTTGCAAGAGAATATGCGATACAAAAACCTGCAGCCCTCATTGCCGGCTGGGGTCCGGCCCGGACCGCCATGGGTGAACAGTATTCCAGGGCTGCCAACGTACTCACTGCGATTACAGGAAATATTGGAATCAACGGTGGCTATGCCGCCGGTTTTATGAGGGCCTATTCCAGCCGGGAAATGAAATACATCAGGCCTCAGGATAGTGAAAAACCGAGGGACAAGTCAAAAGGCATACCGTCAGGCAATCCGGTAGAAGACGGTGCACTGCCACGCAAGGACAGTCTTTACAAGTTAACTGGAGGAACCAATTCCACCAGTGCCCGGATGCACTACACCAAGGTTTACGATGCCATTATTAAGGGCCGTTCAGGTGGCTATCCCTCTGATCTAAAAATGGCCTATATTGTCGGAAGCAACTGTATTAACCAGTATCCGAATACCAACTATGGCGTAAAGGCTTTAAAGACGCTTGATTTTATTGTTGTGCACGAGCAATTCATGACGGCTACTGCCAAGTTTGCTGATATCCTTTTACCTGTAAACACCTTTATGGAAAGGAATGATATTGCTCCGCCCTGGCTGGGTTCACCGTATTATATTTATTTGAACAAGGCCATCGATTCCCTTTACGAATCAAAATCAGATCTCGAGATCTGCAGGGAGCTTTCAAAACGTATTGATGTTCCCCAGGGATTTTTTGAAATGTCGGAAGATGACATACTGCGTCTTTTTACTTCCAAGCGGGAGGACATTGAGGATTACGATAAAATGAAGCGTGACGGTGTTCTCAAGATAAAACTGACAGAACCGATTGTCTCTTTCAAGGACCAGATCAGAGATCCGGAAAATAATCCTTTTCCCACTTTATCCGGGAAAATTGAAATAAACTGTGACCATTTGGCTGAAATGGAAAATGCCCGTATCCCTTCCATTCCCAAATATCTCAGTCATGATGAACATTATGATGCACCAAAGTCTGCGGAATACCCACTGCAGCTGCTGACGACTCATTTTAAAACCAGGGCACATTCTACCTGGCATAATATACCCTGGATGCAGGAGACCGAGCCTCACGCCGTGTGGATAAATTCAGTCGATGCAGAAAATCGGGGTATCAGGGGTGGGGATATGGTCGATGTTTTCAATGAACGGGGTAGAATCCGTATCCCGGCAAAGGTGACAGAACGTATCATGCCGGGGGTGGTGAATGTAAGTCAGGGGGCCTGGTATGATCCTGATGAAGAAGGCGTGGATAAAGGGGGATGCGCCAATGTGCTGACTAAAGATGACAAATCTCCAGGCGGTGCTGTTCAGGTGAACAGCGCCCTTGTTCAGGTGGAGCCCTCACCCAAGGATTAACAGGAGGAATACCCATGTCCCAGATAGGTTTTTATTTTGATCAGACAAGATGTACCGGCTGCAATACGTGTTCGGTTTCCTGTAAAGACTGGTATAATATTGATGCAGGGCCTGTTAACCTCATGCGAGTTAAGGTAATAGAAAGGGGTAAATTTCCTGAGCTCTTCGCTGCCCATCTGGCATGCCCGTGCTATCACTGTTCGGATCCGGTGTGTGTCAAAGCCTGCCCTGAGCAGGCAATTACCAGAAGGGATTCAGATTGTATCGTGGTCGTGGATCGGGAGAAATGCACAGGCAAAGAGGAGTGCCCGAAAAAATGTCTCAAGGCTTGTCCCTATGATGCGCCGCAGTTCGGACCGGAGGCGGATGCTAAAATGGTGAAATGTGATCTCTGTTCGGGGAGAGTTGCAGAGGGCAAAAAGCCCATCTGCGTCGAAGCCTGCCCCATGATGGCCATTGATGTGGGGCCGTTGGATGAGCTTAAAACCAGATATGCAGGCAGCCAGGAAGCCGAAGGCTTTAAGTATTCGAAAACATGCAAACCAGCTGCTTTTTTTAAGCCGAAAACGTGCACACTGAAGGAGTGCTCAAGATGAAAAAGTTTTATTGGGTAGATGAGTTAAACCGGATGTCACGGGAAGAAATTCGGCGATACCAGGAGAAAAAACTTCCTAAACAGCTTAAGTACTGTTACGACAATTCGGAGTTTTACAGGCAAAAATTTGATGATGCAGGAGCAGCGCCTGAAGATATCAACACCATCGATGATTTGCGGCAACTGCCGGTCTTCATGGTCAAAGATGATGAAAGAAAGAGCGCCGAAGCCTCTCTTGAGAAATATGGCCACCCCTTTGGATTACACCTGTGCGCCCCGGTGGAAGACATTTACCTTACGGGAACTACCTCAGGGACGACGGGAACCCCTACCTTCAGCTACACCTTTACCGAAAAGGATATGGACTTCCTGGGGCCTCAGATTGCCAACAGGCTTGCGTTGGCGGCTGTCGGTAAAGGAGATCGAGTCGCCTTTTTCTTTGCCCTGGGGATTTACGCAACCACCATGACTCTCTGGGGCTTGAGGCATCTGGGCGCGTTGCCCATCGATATTGATGCAAGGGCCGGCACCGAGCTTTTCCTGAAGTTCATGGATCTCACCCGGCCCACATATCTGGCATGCACCCCTTCATTAGCAGAGTATCTCATTGATAAAACCCCTGAGCGTCTGAACAAAGAGGTCAGGGACTTTAAATTGAAAGGGTTGCTGAATACCGGTGAGATCGGTATAGCAATTCCTGGCATAAAAGAGAAACTGGAATCCGCCTATGGATGCAGGGCCTACGATTACTGGGCGCCTTGTGGAAATGCTCCTGCCATTTCCTGTGACTCCGACGAATACTGCGGTCTTCATGCAATTGCTCCCGATCTATGTACCAGCTTCGATGACCTGGTAGATCCAATTACCAAGAAACCGGTCGAATCCGATATAGATGGTGCGATAGGTGAGATGGTTCACACGAATCTTCAAAGAGAGGCCTGCCCGGCAGTGAAGTATGCCTACGGCGATATCGTTCAGATCTTTACAACGGAATGCCCAGGCTGCGGCTTTAAAGGGAAACGTACTAATATCATAGGGAGAGCGGATGATATGCTGATTGTGAAAGGGGTTAATGTCTATCCTGCCGCCATTAAAGATGTCGTAGCCGGTTTTGTACCCGATGTTACAGGAGAAATGAGGATTGTTTTGGATGCCCCACTCCCCAGGGTAGTACCGCCATTGAAACTGAAAATCGAGCATGGTAGAGAGATCGGCCATTCAGATCTGACGGCTCTTGCCAGTAAAATCACCACTGCGCTCCACGACCAGATAAAGATACGGCCGGAAATCCAATTTGTTGCCCCGGGAACATTGCCGAAAGAGACAAGGAAGACGCCCATCTTTGAAAAAAAATATGAAGACGCATGAGAAGAGGGTCCTGCAGAATCGGTTCAAGGTTATGAGGATGCTCCTGGAGAGGACTGATGTCGCAAGTTGATAGAGACACAAGAAATGCAGGCCGGAAGGTAACCTGGATCGGAGCGATTGCCAACACCTTGCTTATCGGGTGCAAATTCGCTGCGGGTATATTCGGGCACAGCCAGGCCCTCATAGCGGATGCAGTCCACTCTGTTTCCGATCTCTTCACGGACATCATAGTATTACTCGGTCTCAAAATTGGAAAAAAGGCCCCCGATGAGGAACATCATTTTGGGCATGCCCGGATTGAGACCCTGGCATCTGCTGTAGTAGGCTTGTCTTTGATTGCCACGGCGATTTATCTTGGCATAGAGGCCGGCCTGAATATCTATCGCCATACTGAATACCATCCCACTAAACTGGCCCTGATTGGAGCCGGCGTATCCATTGCCGTAAAGGAGGCGCTTTATCATTACACTGTACGCGTAGGGCGACGTATCAAAAGCCAGTTGATTGTGTCCAATGCGTGGCATCACCGCTCGGATTCTCTTTCCTCTGTAGCAGTCTTAATCGGTGTCACGGGCGCTCTCATAAAACCTTCCTGGCATATATTAGACGCCTTCGCCGCCCTTCTGGTCTCCTTCTTCATAGTAAAAGTGGGTCTTGAAATCCTTGGAAAAAGCCTTCGTGAATTTACCGACACCGCGCCTTCACCCGAAATTATAGACAATATCACCCATTGCACCAAGAATGTGGAAGGAGTGCTCGACACACATGATCTCAAGATCCGAACCTCGGGGGGCTTTTACCAAATGGAAACCCATATCGTTGTGGATGGTCAACTGACCGTTACGGAGGGCCATAGAATTGCAAAGGCGGTAGAACGATGTCTAATTGAAGAAGTGGAGGATCTGGAAAGGGTCATTGTGCATGTGGACCCGGCTGTTGAAGATGAAAATGCTGAGTGACCGGGCAATATAGTTTCGGGGTGGTTAATTAGCCACCCCGATAGCTATATGGTCTAATTCCAGCAACCGCCGCGCCCTCGGCCGCCGCTGTAATTGCCTTCGGGGGCCGTTTTGCGAGCTTCCAGTCTGTAGCTGAGGCGTTTTTCAGACATCTGAGCTTGAAGGGTGCTGATCTCTTTTTGAAGGGCCTTTATTTTATTTTCATCGGGATTTTGTGCATTAAAAAGACCATTCAGTTCAGCTCTTTTACTCCAGATCCTACCCCTCAAATCTCCAGTTTCGTTAAAAAATTTCTGATCGAGCGCATCCAACTTGGTCTGTTGCTCTTCTGTCAGGCCTCGAAACCCCCTGTCATGGTGCCATGAAGATCCAGGACCACCACCGTTGCCCCACATATGACCCCCTCTTCCCCAGCCAGGACCATGAGCAAAGACAGGGTAGGCAACGACTGCCGCTAACAACAAAACCCCTATAATAGTTACCAGTTTTTTCATTTTGACACCTCCTGTGTTTGAATTTATTTTGGTTTTGAGCCTTATTATAGCAATGGTCGTGCCAAATGGATCATACGGACTGTAACATGTTTAAATCACAGGATATTACGTTTATTGAACATCAGGATGCATTAATTTATTGCGCTAAGCCCTGAAAAGGTGGATACTTTATATGCAGACAGGTTGCCCGGGTGGTTACAAAATACCCGGTAACGCGCATATCCCAGGAGGTCCGAAATGCGGGCAGGCTTGTGGGGCTTGACGTATGGTGATGAAAATGCAACTTTTGAACCTTGAGAAAGCCGTAATGAGTCAAAATCTCTTTGTTTTCGTCATTCCCGCGAACGCGGGAATCCAGAAATCCTCTCTTTAGCGTTACTGGACCCCCGCTTTCGCGGGGGTGACGGACTCTGGGACATTCCCGGCCAATAATTGGCACTGTTCTTGCTAAAAAACTTGGTATGAATCAGAAAACCAGTAAAAAATCTTGGGTCGGAATTCCCCCGTTGGTCATTATCGGAGCGGTCCTGATTTTAGTGCCGATCTTTCTCTTTCTGACACTTGACTCCATCAACAGGCAAAAAGAGAGCACCATTGATCTCTTGAAGGAAAAGGGGGCGGCCCTCATCAGGTCCTTTGAGGCAGGTGCCCGAACAGGTATGATGGGAATGCGGTGGGGAGGGGCCCAGGTTCAGAGTTTGTTGTCAGAGACAGCACAGCAACCTGACATCGCATATATTCTCATCACCAATGTAGACGGGATTATCCTTGCAGACAATGATCTCGCCAGGATAGGAAAAAAATATATTAGCAACATAAATTTAGAGAGGGTATCCCGTTCAAAAAAATTGGAATGGCGTCAGCTAACCGGGAAAGACGGCTCCAGGATCTTTGAAGTGTTCCGTCAGTTTTCACCAATTCAGGGGGGTCTCAGAAGGCAGCATGTCAGGATGATGAAAAATGACTGGTGCCGCGGACATATGAGTCTTGAAAGGGATGCTGCCGGCTCGCACCAGGTCATTTTCATGGGACTGGATATGGGACCTGTTGAGGCTGCCAGACAGGAGGACATTCGCCGTAGCATTTTTATGGCCCTGACCCTTCTTCTGATAGGTTTTGCGGGTATCGTATCTCTCTTTTTAGCACAGGCCTACCGCTCAACCAAAACCTCCCTCTCAAAAGTAAAGGCCTTTTCAGACAGCCTGGTTCATAATATGCCGATCGGTCTTTTGGCCATTGATACGGATGGAAAGATTGCTTCTTTTAACCAGGCTGCCGAATCCGTACTCCAACTATCATCTAATAATGTCATAGGTAAAAGACCAACAGAAATCCTGCCACAGCCATTATCGGAATTTTTTATTCAACTTAAAACCCGGCAGGGTCTTATAGACAAGGAGTTAGACTGCCCGGTTAAAGATGGTAGAATTATTCCTTTAGAGGTAGTTGGTACCGCATTGAAAGAAGAAGATGACTCTGCTGTGAGCTGGGTGATTCTTTTCAGGGATTTGACGGAAATCCAGCGTCTGAAAAAAGAGATTGCAAGAAGCCAGCGTTTAGCATCCATCGGAAGACTGGCAGCAGGAGTTGCCCACGAAATACGAAATCCATTGAGTTCCATTAAAGGGTTCGCAACATATTTCAAGGAAAGGTACCGGGACATTCCGGAGGATCATAAGACTGCGGAAATTATGGTCCAGGAGGTTGAACGCTTGAACAGGGTTATCAGCCAGCTCCTGGAATTCGCCCGGCCTATGAATATCCAGAAAAAAACAGCATCTCTCGAGTTGGTGGTAAAGGATTCCCTCAAAATGGTGGAGGGAGATGCGCACCAAAAAGGAATAAAAGTGGATTTCAGCAGTGATCCCGAGACAAAAGAGATACGGTTTGACCCCGACAGGATCAGACAGGTACTTTTGAACCTGTACCTGAATGCCATTGAAGCCATGGAGAGCGGGGGAACCCTCTCTGTAGAACTCAGGCAGGACGATGATACCGGTCGCTTCCGGATTATAGTGTCTGACTCAGGCAAAGGTATCAAAAACGAAGATCTGCCCCACCTGTTTGATCCGTATTTTACCACGAAACCTTCAGGTACCGGTCTCGGGCTCGCCATTGTCCACAAAATCATCGAATCCCACGGGGGCGAG
>JACNJD010000345.1:8981-10160 GCA_014382715.1 Candidatus Desulfacyla euxinica
GAGGCATTGACAGAAATAAAGGCATTCAATCCAGCCATTCCGGTGATTATCATGACCGCCTATTCCTCTGTTGAAACAGCCGTAGAAGCATTGAAGAAAGGAGCCTATGACTACCTGACCAAGCCTCTCGACTTTGACGAATTGCGAATGGTAATGGAAAGGGCTATGGACCACAGCCATCTGAAAGAGGAAAACCGCATCCTGAAAGAGGCGCTTGGCAATCAATTTGACACTCGGAATATCATTGGAGGGAGTGAGGCCATGGTCAGGCTCCTGGAAACAGTGGCCCAGGTTGCCCCTTCAGAGGCTACGGCCTTGATTACCGGGGAATCCGGTGCCGGTAAAGAATTGATTGCAGGGGCAGTCCATTTCAACAGCCCGAGAAAAGATGGCCCTTTTGTGAAAATGAACTGCGCTGCCATAACCGAGAGCCTCCTTGAGTCGGAACTGTTCGGCCATGAGAAGGGGGCCTTCACAGGAGCTCACCGACGCAGGGAGGGCAAGTTCGCACAGGCGGATGGGGGTAGTTTATTTTTAGACGAGGTAAGCGAGATGTCCCTCTCAATGCAGGTCAAGCTGCTGCGCGTCCTTCAGGAAAGGGAATTTGCCCGGGTTGGCGGTGAAGATATTATCAAGGTGGATGTAAGGGTTATTGCGGCCACCAACAAAGATCTCATGCAGGAGGTTGAGTCTGGACGGTTCAGGGAAGACCTCTATTATAGATTGAATGTAGTGACCCTGGACGTACCGCCATTGCGAAAGAGGAGTGAGGATATTCCATTATTAGCCGGCCATTTCCTGACCACCTTTGCAGAAAAGAATCACAAGCGGATACGAGGCTTTTCCCCGCAGGCCATGGATCAACTGCTGCGATACGCCTGGCCGGGAAATGTCCGTGAGTTGATGAACACGGTCGAAAGAGCAGTGGTCCTGTCAAGGTATGAATATATCGATGAAGAGGATCTCCCCTCACATATCAAGGACAAACCGGCAGATACTATTGAGGAATCATCCCTATCAGCCCCTGAAGCCGGCCACTCCTTAGAGGAGGTTGAAAAGGGGACCATATTGAAGACACTTGAACTCACCGGCGGAAATAAGAGCGAGGCTGCCAGACGACTGGGGATCACCCGCAAGACCCTGCACAAGAAACTCAAGAATTATGGCGTGATGCAATAA
>JACNJD010000327.1 GCA_014382715.1 Candidatus Desulfacyla euxinica
GGCAAGGACAGCTTATCCCTCTTGTGGCTTCTGAGGGAGAGGATTAAACGGATACCCATCGAATACAGGATTACTGCAGCGCATGTGGATCCAGGTTTTGGGGCTGATTCGGCGGGGCAGATGACCTCCTTTTTTTCAACACACGGTTTTGATTACAAAGTCCTCAAGAGCGAAATCGGTCCCAAAGCCCACGGGCCGGATAACCGGGAAAACCCCTGCTTTCTTTGCTCTCGCATGAGAAGGAAGCTGCTTTTTCAGTTGGCCGATGAAATAGGTTGTAACCGGATCGCATTTGGTCACCATAAGGATGATGTTATTGAGACCTTTTTTTTGAATGTTTTTTACGGGGCGTCTATAAGTACCATGCTCCCTGTGCAGGAACTTTTTAAAGGAAAATTGACTCTTATCAGACCGCTCTATCTGATAGAGCAGGATCTCATACAGCGTTATGTAAGATCTATGGGCTGGAACACGATCAAACTGGGCTGCCCAACCTCAGGTTCTTCAAAAAGACAGGAAATCAGGAATATGCTCAAGGGCTTTTACCGGTCAAACCGGAAGATAAGGGGGAATATCTTCCACGCCTTGCAGAATGTAAACACCGAGTATCTTTTATAGTAAATAGTGTCTGAACACTAAATAGTCAAAGGGAGTCACAAAATGGACGATGCGGTGATCTTGTCAAGAGTTGGTCTGTTTTCTTTGATGAAGAAGAAAGATTTGCGGCGTATAGCAAAATTAGCGAAACATCATTCCTATAAAAAGGGGGAGATCATAGTCAGAGAAGGGGCTCGTGATGGCCGCCTGTTCATTATCATTTCCGGTGAAGTGGAGGTTATAAAGAATTTAGGCGCTGGAGATGAAAAATACTTGAGGGTCCTGAGGTCTGATAATTATTTTGGCGAGATGGCGCTCATAGATGATCATGTTCGCACGGCAAGCGTTGTCGCCAAAGAGGAGACAGAAGTACTTTCGTTATATCAGTGGAATATACGGGAAGAGATCAAAAAATACCCCTCCATTGCCATTGAACTCCTGCAGACATTGGGGCGGCGACTCAGGGCTGTTGAATAATGAGAGACCTGAGCAGGTGATAACACCTATATTCAGAGATCCCCAAGCGGTCTCGTGAAGGTATATTTCGCCGGCTCTATTACAAGTTTCTGACGCGCTTCTTCCTCATTCCCGCCAGCCAATGAAAAAGGGAGGGAGATAACGTATGCAATGGCACCCACAGCAGTTGCAACAATCCCTAATGGTCGCATTACCACGAGATCCCCTATCATGTAACCCCCTTTCTCATCTAAATCGTTAAGATATTCTTTTGCCGGGGCCATAGGGGCAAAATGGAAAAAGACCAGGGCTGAAATCAAGAAAACAGCCAATAATTTTTTTATCTTTTTTACCATATCTATCTCCTTTCCAAACAATCCAGCCCTGCTGTGTGAAGCAAATCAGGCAGATCAGATTGCCACATACATACCTCTGCTCTTAGATTTGACTTTCCCTTGTCTCTTGAGTCTGAAAATAAT
Source organism: Candidatus Desulfacyla euxinica (assembly GCA_014382715.1). Taxonomy (GTDB): domain Bacteria; phylum Desulfobacterota; class DSM-4660; order Desulfatiglandales; family Desulfatiglandaceae; genus Desulfacyla; species Desulfacyla euxinica. The sequence goes on from JACNJD010000327.1 coordinate 1,533, forward strand.
ATTTCGTACTTTTATAGCATCAAAGTTTGTCTTCTTTTCCAGTGCGGCAGTATTAAGCCCCTTTTTGCTTCTCTTGATGATGCTCAGCACAGTGTTAGTGGCTGTCTTTGAGGTTTTCTTCTTAGCTGAGGTTTTTCTGATTGCCTTCTTAGGTGCGGTTTTTTTTCTTGCTTTTTTGGCTACAGCCTTCTTGACTGCTTTCTTTGTTACGGTCTTTTTGCCTGCCTTAGCGATTGGCCTTTTTTTGGCAGGTCGGGGAGTTTCAACGTTCTCTAATGCCTTTGCTATTTTTTCAGTTTGTTTTGTTAATAACTTGAGGCTTTTGACTACAGACTTCAAATCCTTTTTTAATGCTTTCATTGTCATCTCCTTTAATAGTATTTAGTTTCAGTTAATTAATTATTCCAAAAATTAATACATTTATCGGAACATTGCAAGCAAAAAAACGCAGGGGTGTATATATTCACTGTTCAAGGTCGGTTTTCGTCCGTTAAGCTTGCTCTATAGTTGTCCCAGAGTTTACCTTAACGTTGCAAGAGTCGAGGATGCCGCAGATCTGCGACGTCAAGGGTGAAGCTGTAGTACTTTACCGCGAACCCTTGACAACAAAGGAGATGTGGTATTCTCGGCTTTCCCATCGGGTAAATAACATGGCTGTTTTTTTGCTGTTTTCAGGATTTCACCAAGAGTGCATTCTAACATCTAATGCTAAAATTAACAATGACCTGTAATACCAGTCTTTAAGCCCAGTTGGCCATGTTATTTATGCAACCAGAGGGTTTAGTTGTGTTTTGAAGTTAATCCCTTTCGACAATATTACGCAATTTCGTGGAAATATAGGAGCAAACACCCAGTACAATTCCGGTGCCTACTTCAGCAGCAATCTCCGTATTGCTCCTATGCGTAAGAGTTTTGTGAACTTTGCTTCCATCATGATCATCATTTTTTAAAAAAATCATTATTGTCTCATAGGCTTCGTTGACTTCCTTAAGTTTTTTTTCGGCCTTCTGCTTAAGACGGGGATTGCTATAAAAGCGATCCGGATGCCAGACATTGACAATATCTTTATAAGCCTGCCTTGCTTCAGCTTCAGTTGCAGCATGGTGTAACTCAAGTATTTCAAAGGATCGTCGAATATCCATCAGCTCCAGAGTCTTGCTTCTCTAATAAAATTGCTTGTAAGAATTTTGCTCTGTTAAAGCAGCCATGGAAGTAAAAATAGCACGACCTGATCTTCAAGTCAACTCGATCGTCCTTCCACCCCTATTCATCTGCGTTTCTTTAACTTGACATGCCATAACAATTTTCCTACACTCTCTCATCGGTAAAGGATTTTTCATTATTAATTTAAAAGGCGTAATTGGTTTTATGTAAGCGATCATTAACCATTAATCAGAAGAAGGAGGTAAAGAAATGAGCATCAAGCGAATCATGAAGTTTAGTGTATTGGGTATCCTGGCTCTCTCTTTTCTGGCAGCGCCAAGCATGGCTGCAGATCCGATTAAGATCGGTATTTTGCAGGGTTTGAGTGGCCCCTATGAGATATACGGAAAGGCTGAAGTTACCGGCTTTAAAATGGGCCTGGAGTACTTCACCAACGGAACCAATAAGATCATAGGAAGGCCTGTGGAGTTGATCATTGAGGACACCCAGCTCAAGGCGGCTCGGGCCAAAATGCTTCTTACCAAGCTTTACGGCGACGACAAGGTTGATCTCGCCATAGGTCCAACGAGCAGCGGCGTAGCCTTGGCCATTCTTCCCGTGGCACAGCAATTTAAAAAGATCCTCATCGTGGAACCTGCTGTGGCCGATGCCATTACTGGCAAGGCATGGAATCGCTATATTTTCCGCACGGGCCGGAATTCCGGTCAAGATGCAATCTCCAACGCCGCCGCCATTGCCAAGCCGGGCGTCAGCATTGCCACCATAGCCCAGGACTATGCATTTGGCAGAGACGGCGTAGCAGCTTACAAGAAGGCTGCTGAGAAACTCGGTGCAAAGATAGTCCATGAAGAATATGCGGATCCAAAGGGCACGGATTTCACGGCTACCGTCCAGAGGGTTATCGAGGCATTGAAGGACAAACCCAAACCCAAATATGTCTTTGTCATTTGGGCCGGAAAGGGCGGACCTATCCCCCAGTTGATATCGGCAGGGCTTAATAAATACGGCATTGAGATCACCAGCGGAGGAAATGTCCTGGCGGCCCTCAAGGTAATGAAGCCGCTCAAGGGGATGAGGGGTTCTATTTATTATTATTATGAGAACCCGGACAATCCCGTTAACGACTGGCTGGTAAAAGAGCATTACAAGCGTTTCAACGAACCCCCGGATTTCTTCACCTGTGGTGGTTTTGCTGCTGCCGGCGCCGTTGTCACAGCCATCACAAAAGCGGGAACCACAGACACTGAAAAACTCATAGCCACCATGGAGGGCATGGTATTTATGACTCCCAAGGGAACGATGGTCTTCCGAAAGGACGACCACCAGGCTCTTCAGTCCATGTTTGCATTTAAACTGGATGTGAAACCGGATGTGGCATGGGCCATCCCTGTGCTCGTTCGGGAGATGTCCCCTGCTGAGACAGCCCCACCCATTTTAGTTAAATAATCACGTTTTGATTCTGCCTTTCCTCCTCTCACGCCCTTAGTGTGAGAGGAGGGATGTAGATAAATGAAGGAGACTGGGACTGGAACCCTGGGGATAGAGATGCCTGAGAAGAATGCAGATCCCATCATAGAGACAAAAGATCTGACCATCCGGTTTGGCGGGCATGTAGCCGTGGACCATGTGAACCTCCGGATCGAGCCTTTTGTCCTGAAGTCCATTATCGGCCCGAACGGGGCAGGGAAGACAACCCTGTTCAACCTGATGACCGGTCAGTACAGACCGACCGAAGGAAAGGTCTTCATGAAGAGAAAGGATATTACCCGTCTGAGCGCCGCGGCGAGGACTCGGCTGGGAATGGGCCGATCCTTTCAGTTGACCAATATCTTTCCCCTTCTAACGGTGCTCGAGAACGTGCGGGTTGCCATTCAATCACGCAAGGGCTTCGGGCTGAACTTCTGGAGGAATTATCTTCATTTCTCAAGAGTAGAGGATGAGGCCTATTCTATTCTAAAAGATGTTCTCCTTGATGAAAAATGGGCTCTTCTGGCAAGCGCCCTGACCCATGGCGAGCAGCGAAAACTCGAAATCGCCATCCTCCTGGCCCTTGAACCGGAGGTTCTGTTCTTAGATGAGCCCACGGCAGGCATGCCTCAGGAGGAAGTCCCGGCCATTTTGGAGATACTTCAGAGAATAAAGGAAGCCGGAGACCGGACCATGCTCCTGGTGGAGCATAAGATGGATATGATCATGACTCTGTCGGACACCATAGCTGTCCTTCAGGAGGGAAGGCTGATCGCCGATGGTGATCCGGAGGAGATCAGCAAGAGTGAGGCAGTCCAGGAGGCTTATCTTGGAGGAGGAGCGAAGCGTGAATGATGCCATTCTAAAGGTTGAAAAGGCTCACACCTTTATCGGTCAGCACCATATCCTTCAAGGGATTTCTTTTGAATCAAAGGCCGATGCGGTGACGGTGCTTATCGGTCGTAACGGGGCGGGCAAGAGCACTGCTTTGAGGACCGTCATCGGCCTCCTTCCTCCCTCTGAGGGGAAAATCTTTTTTAAGGGGGAGGAAATCCAGAAGAAGAAGCCCTATGAGATCGCCCGGATGGGGATCGGCTTTGTCCCGGAAAATATGGGGATCTTCGCTGGGCTTACGGTGGAAGAAAATATGCGGGTGGCCATGCTCGTGGAGGATGAAGCAACGACCCAAAGGCTGGAGAGGGCCCTGGATATGTTTGCCGATCTCAGGAAGTTCTGGAAGGGCAAAGCGGGAAACCTGAGCGGGGGACAAAAACAGATGCTCGCCATTGCCCGGGCTATTGTGAACGACACCTCCCTCCTCCTTATCGACGAGCCCTCTAAGGGCCTTGCGCCGATCATCGTGGACGCCGTCATCGAGGCCATCAACCAGATCAAGGACCACAGTGTCGTTGTCCTGGTGGAGCAGAATTTTTATATGGCAAGTTCGGTAGGGGATTATTTCTATATCATGGACGACGGCATGGTGGTCCACGGCGGCATCATGGAGGAACTCGTCCACGACGAGGGATTAAAAAGCAAGTATCTCGGTATCTCCAAAACCGGGGATTAGGGCATAGAGAATCTGTGAAGAACTGTTAAGGGTTTAGGAAAAGGGAGTAACGTCCAATGGAGGAGACCATTTTAAAGCGATGGAGCCGAGAGCTCACTATTGCAGGTGCAATTGTCCTCTTTCTCCTTCCCCTCATCGGGATCCCGGGCAAGACTTACATGACGCTGACCATCGCAGGCCTTGCCATGGGTATGCTTCTGTTCCTTGTGGCTTCCGGTGTAAGTATCATATTTGGTCTCATGGATGTCCTGAATTTTGCCCACGGTGCCCTGTTTGCATGGGGGGCCTATGTGGGCTTCACCGTCTTTGGATACCTGATGAAATGGGTGGAGGCAGATTCGGTCCTTCAGAACTTCGCTGCCTTCTCTTTGGCCATTGTCGCTGCCATGGTGGTGGTTTCGCTTGTTGGAATTGTCCTGGAAAAAGTGATTGTTCGCCGAGTCTATGGGTCCCACCTTTTTCAGATCCTCATCACCTTCGGTGCAACCATTGTTCTGGTAGAGCTTATCCGCGTCTTTTGGGGCCCCAATGATGAAGTGATGACCGTTCCTCTTACGTTTTCAAAAAGCTGGGACATCATGGATATCATCATTAACAGATATCGGGTCATATGCATCGCAGTGGGTCTCGTTGTCTACGGTGTGATCCAGCTTATTCTCAAAAAGACAAAATTGGGAACGATTGTACGGGCCGGGGTGGAAGACAGGGACATGGTCCAGGCAATGGGGCACAATATTTTCCTCCTGTTCACTGGCGTCTTTGCTGCCGGCGCTGCACTGGCGGCCTTAGGAGGCTTGACCATGAGCCTGTTCAGCCTGCAGGTTTACCCGGACATGGGAGGCACATACCTCCTTTTCGCATTTATCGTGGTCATTATCGGGGGTCTGGGGAGCGTGACAGGGTCCCTGGTGGGGGCACTTATCGTTGGGCTCACTTATAATTATGTGGCCTACCTGGTCCCCTGGGCCGCTGCGGGCGCTAACATCATGATTATGATAATCATCCTTCTCATTCGGCCGACGGGTCTATTTCCAGTTGGAAAGTAGGAGGGTAATAAGTATGGCGGAAGCAACACCGGTTCAGATTTTCCATATGGAGGAAAAGAGAAGGCAGTACAGGAGCGGCGGCTTTTTTCTCAAGGTCGGTCTCCTGGCCCTTTTCGTGCTGGTGCCTTTCCTGTTTCCCTCCTTCAAGACAGTCGATCTCGCCATGCAGATCATCATATTCGCAACCCTGGTGGCCAGTTTTGACATCCTCCTCGGCTACACAGGGATTCTCTCCTTTGGCCACGGCATGTTTTTCGGCATTGGAGCCTATTGTGTGGCCTTTCTTGTCGGCAAGTACGGGACGCCTTCTTACGCAAATCTGGCCCTGGGTTTTGTTATCGCCGCGCTTGTCGCCTCGGTCCTGGCCCTCGTCATCAGTTTTCTTTCCCTGCGGGTCAAGGCCATATTCTTCGCCATGATTACCCTGGCCCTCGCAGAATTGGCCATCGTCCTGGCCACCAAGCTGAGCGGTTTTACAGGAGGGGAAGATGGAATCAGCCTGAACATGCCGGGGGTCCTGGCGGTATCTTTTAATGCGGGCAATTTTTTGGGGCTCGAGATTACCGGGAGGATATTGACCTATTATTTTATCCTTTTGGCCTGCCTGGGGCTTTTTTTGGCCATGCTCCGCTTTACCCATTCCCCTCTGGGCCGTGTCCTCCAGGCGATCCGTGACAACGTCGAGCGTGCAGAGGCCCTCGGCTACAAGACTTTTGTTTTTCAAGCCATTTCAATTACTTTTGGATGCGTGGTGGCCGCCCTCGTTGGTGGGTTATATGGGATGTGGGTGGGATATGTGAATCCGGAGTCATGCCTGGGTGTTTTGTCGATTATGCTCGCTATTCTACTCATGTGCATCATAGGAGGAATGGGAACCCTGTACGGAGGCATTGTTGGTGCGGCCTTTTTTATGATTACCGAGACCTTCCTGCCCGACCTCCAGCATCTGGCAAAAGACTTCTTTCCCAGTGCCGTGCTTTTGCATAATGTGCTGGAACGCTGGCATCTCGTCTTAGGGGTCCTCTTTATCCTGGTGGTCATCTTTTTTCCCAAAGGGATCATTGGTTCGGTTCGTGAGTTCATTGATAGACGGAAATAAGGTCTGTTGAAAAAAATGCTATGGTCTGAACGCCCACAGATTAAGGGGAGGTATAATGACTGAACCGATAATGAAAAGAGCCATGGGAGACGGGGTAGAAATCCAGATTGCCCAATGGGAGGGGGAGGACAAAGCTATCCTGTGCATACACGGCATCACGGCCAATTGCAGATGTTGGGATGTGATTGCCGACGCACTGAGCCCGTCTCACAGGGTGCTGGCCATGGATCTCCGGGGGAGAGGCCTTTCAGGGGCTCCTTCCAGTGGGTATTCCATGGAACATCATTGCCGGGATATCTTAGCCGTTTTGGATGATTTAGGGCTTGAGAGGGTTGTGCTCATGGGTCATTCCTTAGGCGCCTTCATATCAGTAGTCTTTGGGGCCAAATATCCGGAGCGGGTTGATAGCATCATCCTGGTGGATGGAGGAGGGAAGCTTTCAGAAAATCAAATAGTAAAGGTGTTTTCCGGGATCAAGCCGTCCCTGGACCGTTTAGGGAAAGTGTTCCCCTCATTTGAGGCATATCTGGACTTTATGAAAGAGGCCCCTTTCATAAAGAACTGGTCTCAGGCATTAGAGACCTATTACCAGTACGAAGTAGAAGAGATTTCGGGTGGGGTACGCACAAATATAAACCCTGACCATATTGAGGAGGAGCGCGTCAATCTGGGTAAGGTGGATATCTCCCTCTCTTATGGTAAGATCTCTTGTCCTGTGCTGATCCTGAGGGCCACAGAAGGGATGTTGGCATTAGATGACGTCCTTCTCCCGGAAGATGTGACACAAAGAATGGTGCGGGAGATCGCCAATGCCAGGCGTGTTGATGTGAACGGCACCAATCATTACTCCATTATTTTTCAACCCCATGGGGAGAGAGATCAAGCCATCCGGGAATTTTTGAGAGAATAGGGACTGCTATTGCTACACAGAGGGGTTTTGATGAAAACCCCTGAACGCTTTCCTCAATTTTTTGCCGAAACATCCAATAGCTTTACCGGTTTACCAAAGGTCTTCCAGCCATGACGTACACCGGCAGGTATAAAGTAGGATTCATTCGAATTAAGTTTATTACGTTCGTTGCCTATAAACATCTCAATTTGACCGTCTAACACAACTCCACATTGATCAAATGGGTGCTCATGACCGGTATCTTCCTGCTCCCGACCTATTTCCATACACACCATGATCAAGTTCTCTCCCATTTCTGCCTTGCTCATAATCCCAGGCCTGAACTCTTCTAATTGTAATGTACTTAAGTTCCAAATGCTCATTTTTTGGTCCTTTCATTTCATTAAATATTGATACGCCCGCAAAAAGTCTCCAAGGCCGTCACTCCCGCGAAGGCGGGAGTCCAGTCCCACTACGGCGGGATTGATTTCCCTGGATTTCCGCTTTTGCGGGAATGACAAAAACAGCTGATTTGTGATTTTTTACGGGCATATTATGCTTCACAGATTTCTTCAGCTTTTTTGAGCTGGGCATACACGGGAAACAGGGCCGCCATAAAAGCTCCGTGGACAGAATCCGCAGGAATTCTATTGCCATCAAATATCAAATCCCGTGTAGCACATGCATCGGTCACTACTGTACACCTGAAGCCCAGGTCAAAGGCAGCCCGGGTAGTTGCATCGATACAGAGATGGCTCATAGCACCGCAGATTGTGAGGTGGTTGATATTTGCGGATTGCAGCTCTTCAAGCAGATTCGTTTCCCGAAAGCTGTTTGGGAAATGCTTCTTGATAACCTTTTCAGATTCCAAAGGAATCAGCAGTGCATTGATCTCTACGCCTGTGGTATTCGGCACAAAAAAGGCAGCGCCTTCATAGTTGGAAAAGTGCTGAATGAAATAAACCGGTTTGGCATTCTTACGGTAAAATAGGAGAAGCTTCTTTACGTTTTCCGCGGCTGCGTCAATTCCTGAAAGCTCCATATTACCGCCGCTAAAATAGTCGTTTTGCATATCAATTATTACCAACGCATCAGTCATAACTCCCTCCTTTTCTCTTCTTGAGACCTTTGCAAAACGCCCCCTTTTGGCCAATCTCGGCGTCAGGCTCAAATTTCAATCCTCGAAATATTCAACATATTCCTGTGGTTGAAATTTTCGTCTTCCTTGATCTTGACCAAAATTGAACATTTTTCAAAGGTCTCTTCTTTAAGATAATAATGTGGTCTTC
>JACNJD010000330.1 GCA_014382715.1 Candidatus Desulfacyla euxinica
CAAGGTCAAGGAAGATGAGGATTTTAACCACAGGAATACATTGAAGTATTTCGAGTCCCGCCTCAGCGGGACGAAACTGACGTCCCGCCGATAGGCGAGATGAAAAATAGCCATTTAGGGATGGACACTAAATAGCTTCCCCAAGCCAATCCGCCTGGGATTCCGGACTCCCTGTCAGAAGCTGTCCTATGCGATTAAAGGCATCAAGCCTGGGGTCAGGGGCAGGTGCTTTTTTCGGGCGCGCCTCAATCGCAAAATCCTCTAAATAGTACGATTATCCCTGTGGTTTCGGAGTCTTCGCTTACCTGCACAATCGGCGCAGCCAGGTAAGCGAGTTTGCGAGACTCCGAATCTAACCTAAATCTGGGGGCCAATTCTGGGAACTTATTTTCGCGCGAGCCCTTAGACGCCCCCCTCTTTGATTTCAATAAGGTTGCAGAAACCCCGAAACGTTCCTTTACCTGAAAATGTTACAGGCCCAACCCATGAGCAATTGTTTATATCTTAGCCAGACCACTTCGGATTAAATACATTAAGAAATATATCAAATTCTCATAAGAAGCCCCATGTATCTTCGCAAGAATCGATTTGAGATTTCGTTTGCTGTCGATTCTTTGCAGAAGTTTACGTTCAGATTCACCGATCCGAATCGGTATATTTATCGGATTGATAAGATAGTCACCCCCGTCCCCCGCAAAAAGCTGGGGGTGATTGGCAGGGCTCTGGGGGTCCATCTGTATCTGTTCGAATGGAAAAGGTGACCGATAGATAATAAAGGGTAAAGCGAGGCGAGGGACCACGGACTTTATTTTTTTTGTAACCCCGTGGTTGCGGGTCATCCCCAGTATGCGGTGTAATTCGATATGGCGCTTTTTCTCCTCCATTCGGATACGCTTGAGAATATCGGGTCCTTGTTGAAAGTAGAGAAAACTGTGGTTGGTGGATAGCGCACCGATATAAGGATATTCGTTAAGAGCGTAGATATCTTCAAGCTTGCTCAACCGTTCGTACAGGCGATTGACCGCTCCGAACGGCATCCTGGTGTCAGATCTCCATACAGGTTCCGGCGCCATCATAGGATTCCCATCGTAACTGATCGATGTCACCCCATACTTTTGAGGATTATCGTGCATTCGAGAGCCCGGCAATACCAATAGAAGCCCTGTGACATAATAGGAAATCCGATCGACATTCTCCTTGAGGAAGCGCACCGTCATCTCGCCGTCATCTTCGGTTTCTCCAGGAAACCCAAAAATCCCCATGGCCTGCGTGGCGACACCAGCGTCGTATAGATTCTTCATCACCTGCCGGGTGGTCTCCACACGATTCCCTTTGTCCATAGCATCGAGAACTCTCTGACACCCGCTTTCGAACCCTATGGCGACGCAATTTAAGCCGGCACGGGCCAAGAGTTGAGAGATATCTTTGGTAAAGGCTTTCTCAGCACGCAAATCCGTGTTCCAGACAAACTTCTTTCCGGAGGCTATTACGACCTCGCTGAAATTCTTCAGGTATGCGGGGTCAATCACATCATTGCTGAAATTAAATTGGTTCGTATCATATTGTTCTGCAAGCTGGGAAATCTCCGCTATGGCCTTTTCCACAGGCACGGCCTGGTATCTGCGCACTTGATAGTCCCCGTAACGGTTCTGGCAAAAAACACACCTTCCCCAATAACATCCCCTGCTAATACAGTAAGGGATGACCGGTTTGGGAACAAGATAGGCGGACAGGTCGAGGTCAGAGAAGTCCGGCGGAGGCTGTTTGGTGATATCCGTGTAACTCAGTTCGCCAAATCGGCAGAACTCACCGGTTTTGGGATTGCGATGGATCAGGTTTGGTAAATCATCCAAAGACAGATTATTCACAATATGTGCCAGCAAATCAGAGAAAGGCTTCTCTCCTTCCCCGCACACCACGGAATCTGTGCACGTAAAGAGTTCTGAGAGCTGTTGTTCACCCATGAGCATCACCCACTGGGAGAGATATGCGCCTCCCATGGTGACATGTATTTCTGGGAATCGCTCTTTCAAGAGACTTCCGAGAACCAATGCCTGTACGGACTGGGAGGCAAATACCATAGAAAGGCCGATGACCGAGGGGGCCTCATCAGCCACTTTGGGAAAAAGGATTTTTTTGTAGTAATCAATATATGGATTCAGTGTTCGGTCCCGGTGTGCGAGGACCTTCTCCATGGTTTGAAGCGTTCTTGCAGTGGGGTATTCGGATGGGGTGACAATGGTAGGATAATGGGCAGCGCTCAGGAACCTGTAAAATGCATCAAGAAAGCGGCATGATTCCTTGTAAAGACGATAGTCGTAAAACTTTTTGCCATCCTTAAAAAGACTTAGTGCCCTGTTAACAAGGTCCGGCTTCAACCCAAGCCCCATGGCCATGAGTAGCAGAGCATAGTGGTGCTGTTCTGATGGATCTAAGGATCTTTTTTCCTCCAGTTGCCTTCTCATGGCTTCTGCCCGATCCAACAGGTCCTGGATCTGGTTCTCTTTAACAAGAAAGTAGAGGGCCTCGATGCCAAGATCCAGGACCCGAACCTTGTAACCATCTTGTTGGGCAAAGGATTTTAGATAAGGAAGGGCAGGATACGGACCGGTCAGATCCCCCGGCGGGGGTTGCAAGAGTAATGCGTGGGTTATTCTGTTATTTTCTTTAGTAAAACTCATCCTATTGTCGGAGAATCGAGCTCAGTGGTGACCCCTTCAGTACGACCCGGTCCACCACACGATAGGTTGGGGCGTTAAATTGCCGATAGACCGGTGAATGACTTAAAACAGGGACGCTTCCCAAACGCCTTGTAAGATCCATGATTTCCCTGAGAAAATGGTCCACCACTCCCTGAGGAAAAACATAAATCATTCCTCCGACATTGAATTCTCCCATGTTGTTCATCTCCCTGAACGCTGCCAGGGTCGCAAAAAACCGCTCTCTGTCTCCCTTCTCAATCCTGGCGGAGTCAAAACAAACCTGCTGCAGAAGATTACGGGCCTTAATCTCATTATCCTTAAAAAGGTTTCTATAGGGACGTAAATTAAGTCTCAATACAGAGCCATCTGGCGCAACATTTTCAAGGGTTGGTTCAGTGGCCGTTGGCTTGGCCCGGGAAAACTCGTGGGCTAACTGGTCTTTAAAATTTGCAGGGTTGTCGATGCTGTGGCCTAACCCGAATTCTCCCTGATGGAGACACTTGTAAATATCCATAAGGGTATGAGCCCGTGGAATTACTTTTTTGGGTTTGGTTTCCTGACTCGTAGAGGGGGGGTGGTGTTCAAACTCGTGCAGAAGGTATTGTTGAATAATTATTTCCCGAATCCCCTCTTTATTGACACTCACCTCTCTAACTCCAGATTTCCACGAAGTGTTCCACCTTTTTTAAGACGGATAAGTTATCTGTCTGGAAGGGATCTTCCAATTTGATTCCCAGGGCATTGACCATCCGGATGTGCCTGTCGAAGAAGTGTATATTGCCTGGATGCCGCTGGGCCCTGATGTTAATCTTTTCCCAGTCCTCGATACGGACTTCGACATTCTTGTCCATCGTGTTGCGGATAATCATCCCCCGTGTCCAGGCCCTGGTACCCCTTGGGGGCGCGCTCTGGGCACGGCGGATCTCTTCTTCGTCAAGCATACGATCCACAAGGTCGAGCGCTTGGCATCGCTCAAAGAGACCGGTCTCAGGGTCAAGATCGTGATACTTCAAATCCAGGGACTTTAACCGCATGTCTCCCCAATCAATTCCATTCTTTTTGATAAATCGGTTAAGAATCCAAAGCTTTAGGATCCAGTCGATCCTTCGCTTGAGATCCTTTGGATCTTCTTCCAGTTCCCATGTCTTGCTGGATAACTTCAACTTCTTTAAATTCTCGAGAGTACTTGCCCAGAGTTGTAAAATCTCATCCTCTTCCCCGCTCGCTTGATGGGCACTGAAAAACCGTTGGACCTTTTCCAAATACATAGATTGGATTTCCAGGGCCGTATATCTTTGTTTCCGCTCTTCAACCCTGAGGGGACCATTAAAAGAACGGGATATACTCTTCAGAGCCTGAACCGGGGAAGAGAGTCCGGGGATGCCATTCAGGGCTCCCGCCTCCAGAAGTCTCAAAACCAGTCCTGTGGTGCCGATCTTGAGCCCGATGGCATACTCGGACATGTTACAATCGCCAAGAATGATATGAAATCGTATGTTTTGACCCTCGCGAGGGATTTCTCTCTTTCGAGTATTGATTATGCCCCTCTCCTTAGAGGTCCTGTCAGTCAAGACCCGGTCGATGAAATCTGCCCTTTGACTCAACTGATAGACGACATCTCCGGGATCCCACCGGGTCATCACTTTGCCCGTCCCGGTAAAGATCTGGCGGGTGACCAGAAAGGGGATGATTTTTCGGATTTGCTTCATGGCCCATGGTGTTATCAGGTAGTTCTCATGACCACCGTAAGTATTTCCATAAAGGTCTACGTTATTTTTGAAGATGTGGAGACTTCGAGATCCGCCTTGTTGTACCATGAGCAACCGGGCGACCTCCACCAGTTCCTGGACGATTCTATCTCCAGCCTTCTCGTGGGCCACGAGATCCCTGACGCTCCTGCATTCGGGTGTGGCATACTCCGGGTGCCCGCCGCGGTCCATGTAGAAGCGTCCACCGTTACCCAGAAACTCTCCTGCCAGGGGGCAGCCCTTATCCCTCAAGGAACACAGGAGATAGGTGGTCAATCCCTTCTGGTATTCGAGAAGGTCCTCTCCCTCCAATTGGCTCATCGTTTCTTTGTCTTCGGACTGATAACAGAGTGCGTATTCGCATTCTGTTCCATAGATCCTTTCCTTCAAACCTATTCCCCTTCGATCTGCTTGAATTCATCCAAGAATTCCTCACCCGCCTCCTGAAGCACGCCTTCGATGAATTCATCCAGTTTCTTCAGCCTCTTTTTCTTTTCTTCAGAAACTACACCAGGTGCAAAGGTCACCTCATCTTCTTTCTTGACCTTTTTCTTTTTAGGCTGTTTGGTTTTTTGGATTGCAGCCATGGATCTACCTCTTTTCGTTATCTGTTATTGCTCAGCCTGTTGAGCTGGCCTCTATCAAAGCTAATAATTCCCGGGAATCTCGGGATTTCTCAAAGACCTCCTGAAACTGTTCACGGGTTCCCTTGAGCGGATTGAGCAACGGCACCATGCGGTAGATTTCTCCCTGATCAAAGGACATAACCTCCCAATTAACTAAACGAATTTCCTTTGGGAATTTCTCGATGCACTTTCCTCTGAAATAGGCCCTTGTGTCAGTGGGCGCTTCCCAAACAGATCGAGTTATTTCAGTATCATCGAGCATGTTCTCTGTAAGTCCCTGATCCTGCAGTTGGTAAAAGATTCCCTCCCGGGCGTCGATATTGTGGTATTGCAGATCCAGAACTCTGAGCTTTGGATGATCCCAGTCCAGGTTCTTTCCTTGGCGGTAACGATTGATGAGCCACAGCTTCAAGACCCAGTCCAATCTCCTCTTAATCTCCATAGGATCATTTTCAAGATTAAAATCAGAGGAAAGTTTGAGTTCCTCCAGCCCCTCTAAGGCATAAGCCCAGCATTCCAAAATGGAATCCACCTCTGGCACGTGGGGAACATTTTTGATTTTCCGGTATTCCTTTGCCCTTTCCAGGAATCTTCGCTGCAGTTCCATGGCTGTGGATTTCCTGCCATCGGCCAGCTCAACCTGGGAGTCGAACCTGGCCGATACCTGCTTGATGGCATTGAGTGGATCTTTAAAGGTAAAATCTTCAATAATAAAGCCATCCTCTATCATCTGGAGCACAATCTGGGTACTTCCAACCTTGAGAAAGCCAGCAAATTCGCACATATTGGCATCACCCAGGATGAGGTGAAGGCGCCGGAACCTTTTTTTATCGGCATGGTGTTCCTCCCTGGTGTTGATGATGGATCTGGCATACATGGTCTCCAGACCAAAAAGGACCTCCATAAACTCTGCCCGCTGAGAAATCTGATAAGGCGTCTTTTGCGGCCCCGTGCCTGCTCCTCCCACTTTTCCGGTTCCCGTAAAGATCTGGCGAGTGATAAGAAATGGGATCAGAGTCTCCAGGGCCTTTTGGGGACTGCTGACCAGGTAATCCTCATGTGTCTCTGCTTCCATGAGGTAGTTTTCGTGGCATCCGTAGCTGTGCCCCTGGTGATCAATATTATTCTTGAAAAGGGCGATTTCGGATGAAGGGAGGATTTCATTCATCAACCTCAAGCCCTCCAGGAGAATCCTCTCTCCGGCTTTATCGCAGGCTACTGTTTCCCTGGCGCTCAAGCATTCGGGTGTTGAGTACTCGGGGTGAGCATGGTCTGTGTACAACCTTGCACCGTTGGGAAGGCTTGCATTGATGAGCCGGTTTTCCTCCTCGCTGATGATTTCCTGTCCCGTGCTCTTTCCGAAAAGCTGGCCTCGGATGTCCTGGTAAGGCGTCTCATGTCCGTAATCCCAGATCATGCCCATGCCCGGTTCTCTAAGGCCAACCTTCCGGGCATAGGCGTTCACCAGCATGCAGGAGGCATCAAAAGCGGAGAGACCATCCTCCCCCTTTATCTTAATGGCATACTCCTGCTCGATTCCAACGACCTTTGGGATACTCACGGGTTCTCCATTGGGTTCAAAATTCCATTCCTACTTAGTTTCCGTCCGGAAATTCTATAAATTCCTTTTCTTCAAATAAGTCAATCCCTGGCCCAGACCTATACTTCGAGCGAAAAAGCCTGTGCCGATCCCTGGCTAAGACTGGAGAGCGGCGAGCACATGAGCAGTGATGTCGCGCCAGGGCGGGCTTCAATCGAAAATCGTCAATCGCAGAGATTTATCCACTTAAATGGTACAGCTCCCCAGTGAAGGGAAAGTTTCTGGACGGGTACTACTTGAGTCTCTCCCCCACCTCCACCATCTCTTTTGGCTTTTTCTTCCTGTCGGCCTCTCCAAGTGTCCTTCCCAGTAAGGAACGCATTCGGATCACCCTTTCGCCGCCTTTCCCTATGATCCTGTGCCACTCGGCCGGATTGGTGTTACTTGGCAGATCCTCGTTCTCTTTATATTCCTGGCGAAGTGCATCCAGGAGGTGCTCCGGGCTGATCCCCTTTTTCCCTTTCTCAATAAGATCCTTCACCGCTAAGAATTTGGCCCGGTTGACAATGTTTTCGATAATGGCCCCACTTGCGAAATCACTAAGATAAAGGATCTTACGATTTCCGTCAGCATAGGTGATCTCGAGAAACTCATTTCCCGGCTTAAGGCTGTACATTTCCTCCACAACTTCCCTTTTCATCCATTCAACGGCCTCATCCGGGCCTCCCGAGGATTCCACAAGGGAAGGCTCCAGGGGTAACTCGGGGATCAGGTATTTGGAAAAGATATCCATTGCCGCCCTCTTATTGGGTCGAGGGATTCTGATCTTGCGATCCAGGCGGCCCGGCCTCAGCACCGCTGGATCGATGAGATCTTCGCGATTGGTCGCCCCGATGACGACCACGTTCTCCAGACCCTCCAAGCCGTCCAACTCGGCCAGAAATTGCGGAACGATTGTGGACTCCATGTCTGAAGATATGCCAGAGCCCCTCACCCTGAACATAGAATCCATCTCGTCAAAGAAGATGATAACCGGGGTCCTGTAACCGGCCTGATTCCTTGCACGGGCAAAGAGATCGCGGATGGCCTGTTCGGTCTCTCCCACATATTTGTTGAGGAGTTCCGGGCCTTTCACGTTTAGGAAAAAACTCTCTCCCTTCTCTCCTGTCTTCTCCTCAACGCTTTTGGCCAGGCTATTTGCAACAGCCTTAGCAACGAGGGTTTTCCCGCAGCCTGGGGGTCCGTAAAAGAGAATCCCTTTAGGAGGCAGAAGTCTGTGCTCTCTGAAATATTCCGGATAGAGGTGTGGGAGCTCAATAGAGTCCCTGATAAGCTGGATGGCATTGTCAAGCCCCCCTATGTCCTCGTAACAAATATCCGGCACCTTCTCCAGGACCAGGCGATCAACCTCGCTCTTGGGAAGCAGGCTGTATGTGAATAAGGAATCGTGATCATACTCGATATTATCGCCTGCAAGAATTTTTATGTTCATCAGGGGCTGGGCGCGGGTCACCACAATGCTCTCATCGCCCACGGTCTTAACCAGCAATTTCTCATCAGTGAGGACCTGCTGCACCGTTCCCAGGCTTCCGGAAACCAGGTCAAACCCCCTTGGTTCCATCACCTGCAAATCATTGTTTAAAAGCAGGAGTTCCCCCTTCCTAAATTCTGTCCGGATGAATTTTCTTTTCTCTCTCCTTTCTCGGAGGGCATGAAGAGTTCCCCCGGTTGGCTTCTGTTCCGCCTCGTCCTCATCCTCATCTATCAGTATCTTGGCCTCGTAAAGCCGACCATGATGTCTGATAATGGCGGTCTTCTGGTCTTTCCCATACCGCACAAAGACTCCAAAAGGTAATGCCCGTTCCTCATCCTCCTCTGAGAAAGGCCCGAGTCTTCGCATCTGTTCTCTGGATGAGTGGAGGGCCTCTGCCAAAATCAAGCGTTTGTCCTCGGATTCCCTGATTTTTTCTTCCATGTCTTCATTCTTTTCTTTATTTTTTGACAGCTTGCTCCTTTCCGCCTCCCTGACAATCGTGTCTACCAACTGTTTCCTGGATACGTTTAGTTTTTTACGGGGTTTTGCAGATCCTTTGTTCTTTTTCGCACTCATGACCTCTTCCTCTTGTTTTGCCCGGTTCTCATTCGATTACCGGGTCACAACTATTTTTTCTTCCCCTTGCCGTGATAAAGCTTCTGGGTCAACTGGTCGAATTCAACTCGGTGGGCCAGCCAATCCACGGCCTTTTTCCTTTCCCACCCCTGGTGCTGGCAGATTAGATCGATGACGGACCCTCTCACGTCTGCGCAGCTTTTACAGAAAAAGCTATTTTTCGCCACATTGAAAAACAGGGTCGATTCTTCATTACCATCCGGGTGTCTATCTGCTTTAAAGCATCTGCCCATGCTGCCCCGAACCTTGATCCCCCATTCGATGGCCACCTGGATGATGGGATTTGCTCGTTCCAGTTCTTTCAGATCAATCTCTTCCATTGTTTTTCTCACGATGTTTTCTTGGGAACTTAAGCTTAAAATTTTATTATACACAAATTTCTCGCTTTTAAGCAAGGAATATCAGGGTTTAGTGAATCAAGGATGTTTTATCTCTAAGCATCTCAATCTTTGCTCTGATCATTTCCTCATCCTCGGCCATAGGGGAAAGTTCGAGATACTTACCAAGGTCCCTGACGGCCCGGGCAAAGTCGCCTATGGCTTCGTAAAGCAATCCTCTTTCCCGAAGCTCAGTGGGGGCATTGGGGTCAAGTGCCACGATCCATTCGATCATCTGAAAGGCCTTGAGTTCCTCATCCATATGGCGATAGATGGCCTTTAGGTTTCTAAGCATTCGGGCCAGAATATGTTTGGGCCCCGCAGGATCCAGGAAACGGGTCTCGAAGCCTCTCTCTCCGCCGTAACGACTCATGACCATCTGTCGGCATTCCTCTTCTGAAAGGATCTTTCCCTGGTTAAATGGATCTATGTAAATCTTACATCTGTCGTCACAAAGCGCGGTAATAAAGTGCCCAGGCAGACCGATGCCCTGAATGTGCAAACCTGCCTTCCGACCCACCTGCATATAAACTAAGGAAAGGGTAATAGGAATGCCAAGCTTCCGCTCTAAGACCTGGTTGAGAAAGCTGTTTCGAGGATCTAAGTAATTGTGGGTATTTCCTCGAAACTCCTCCTCTTCAAAGAGAAGCCGGTTGATTTCCTTAATAACCACTTCGGGACTGGTCTTGCCCGCGATCCGGGGCTTCAGCCGTGCGGCCATATCCTCTAACCGACCCAGGTAAAAGGACTCGTCTAAATGTGGATATTCCGTCCGCGAGATCAGGAGTGCAGCCTTAGCCAGGTCGATTCTGTCATCCGGAAGCCTGGCCATTTTGGAGAACCTTTTCCGTATACCTTCCA
>JACNJD010000332.1 GCA_014382715.1 Candidatus Desulfacyla euxinica
ACAACCTATTTCTCGGGTCCTGTGGTGATTGTGAACGGGCCCATTTCCAAGGTCGTTGGTATGAACTCGGGTATAAACGCCCTTGGTCAGGGAAACCGTGCCAACGCTACGATCGGTAGAACCCTCCAACTCGTGGTGCGAAACGTGGGCGGGGGTCGTCCTGGAGAGATCGATCGTTCCACGTTGGGGAATCCCGGAAAATATACGTTCTGCTTTGCAGAAGACGAATCAGGTTCACCCTGGGAGTCTCTCTCGGTGGAACGGGGATATGAGGAAGGAACATCCACGGTGACCCTTTTTGCAGGAGACGGGGTTCAGGCAGTGTATGACCAGCTTTCACGGACGGCCGAATCTCTTGTCCGAACCTATGCGCTTTGCCTTAGGAACGTGGCCCATCCCAAGATCCCTATGGCTGCTGACGCTATCCTGGTGGTGTCTCCGGAGCACGGCGCGATTTTCCGTGAAGCCGGGTGGACGAAATCAAAACTGAAAGATGAACTGAGCAAGTTGCTTCAACTCCCGGGGGCTGAGTTGGTGCGAGGGGCAAACGGCATTGCCGAGGGTATCCCGGAAGAGATGAAGGATGCAACTATTCCCAAATTCCGTCCGGGCGGCCTTCACATCGTTTATGCCGGCGGAACGGCAGGACGGTTCTCCGCAATTATAGGCGGCTGGGTCGCCAGCGGTCCAAAAGGGAGTCAATCTGTGACAAAGGAGATAAAACCATGACGACATCAACTGTTTTACTAGATCCCACAGCAGAAAACTCGCCGGACAAACGAGAGCGATTGCTGCGACCCAAGGATTTGGAAGGGCTTATAGTCGGGTTGTTAGACATTTCAAAGGCCCGGGGGGATATCTTCTTAGACGAAATAGATAAACAGCTCACCAAGCGAGGCTTGAAAACCAGGCGGTATCAAAAACCGACCTTTGCGAGAGTGGCTCCCATCGAACTCAAACAGGAGATAAGTACACAATGTGACCTGGTGATTGAAGCCCTTGCGGATTGAGGATCGTGCACGTCGTGCAGTGTGCATGACATCGTTGATCTGGAAGGGCGTGGCGTGGCAGGCGTATATATTGCCTCATCAGAGTTCAAACAGGCAGGGGAGTCGCAGGCCAAGGCACTCGGTTATGATCCGGCAGCAGTGTATGTGCCTCATCCCATTCAGGACAGGACGGACGATGAAATGAAGGAGATCGCAGAATCTGCAGTTGGGGAGTTAATGAAAGCGATCAGTGAGGGTTAGAATGTAAACGTCACGGTCCCCATATGGCAGCCCTGAGGGTCAGAAACCCGTAAAAACAGAGAGCAACCACCAGCAGGTAGTGAAGCCCATTCTCTCCCACATACGCGATTCTGCCTCTATGATCTCTGGTTGGGGAATCGGTTTTTATAACCGGGAGAATAAGCAGACATCCTACGAAAAGCCCCGGAATAATTAGCCCGGCTAAAAGGACGGGCAAAAACTTCAAAAGGGTTTGAACTCCGAGAAAAAACCAGGGGCCTTGGATCATTGCTACAGAGGCCTCAGGCGGGATATCGATGGCCGGTCTTACGAATATAGCATACAGAAAGAGCCCAGCAGTTCCAATAAGCAGGAACCTTTGATTCGGGAACCATTCACGGATATGATCTCTTATGAGGTATATGATCAGTATGGGGAGAAAAAAACAATGATAGAGATATGGGAGGAAAAAGAAGCTATCTCCGGGCACAATGAATAACTTAGAAACGCTTCCCCCGATAAACGGTATTGCTTCGAGGATGTTCATAAAAATCTGCCCTGCAAAAAATCCCTCCTTGTCGCCTTTAAGCACAAAACCCGTGAACAGGACAAAAAAGCAAAGGCAGAGGGAAAAGATGAGGAGTACCCACTCTTTGAACAGATAGATCCGATAGCGCTTTCTTAGAAAATGATCCAGGGTATGGAGCAGCATCAGGATAGTAAATAACTGCCCTGAGCCGTAATGAAGTTGTCTGAAAAACCAGCCATAGGGAACAAGGGTCGTGATCTCCTCCACATTTTGAAACACATTCCCCATGGGCCGATAGTAAAAAACCAAAACAATTCCGGAAGCAAGACAGAGGATCAGAGCGGACAGGCCCAGTCGGGGCATGTATGACGAGATCTTATTTATGATCTTTCCAGTATCCGACATAATCCTCAATCAAATTTCAAATTCAACTTCCATATCCCCGTTAGCCTCTGTTTCCACAGGAATACTCATGAGATCTTTCCTGGCAGGCCCTGAAACCCATTTGCCCGAAATTGCAAAGAGACTCCCGTGGCATGGGCATTTGAATTGCTGGGATACCGCATCAAAGTTGAGGGTGCATCCCAAATGAGTGCACCGGGCAGAGAGGGCGTTAAAATCAGTTCCTTTCTTGATCAGATATATTCCTTCTTTGAAATTCGCGGCAGCGAGCTGTTCATCAGGATGAAAGACAACCGTCTTTTTCCTGATCTTTCTAAAGCTCATGAATAAGAAAACGGGATAGGCCAGGGCGGCCGCGCCAAATATATAAGCGAGCCATGAAAGACCCTTTTTTATAAATCCCCTTCTTTCCATCTGTTTTCCCGGATACTGGTCGAAGATCCCGTTTTTAAGCGGGGATACTGGAAATTTGCTACTGATATTGGCTACTCGTTGAAGCCCTTTCGCCTTGAACCTTTAGCCCTGCGCCTTACGCATTCAACCCATAAACAGTCCCTTGTGAAGTTAGGCAAAAAATGCGAAGAAATCAACCATTCTCTGCGTGTGAGGTGTTTAAGAAAACATACGTTGCACAAGCCTGGCGATTATATTATGGTATCTGACGACCATTACAGCTTTGCCTTTCCTAAGAATTGCAAAGAGGAACCATATGCTTGAGATTAGCCCAATTATGAATTCTGCGGTAGAAGATATCTTCGGGTTTAAGACCTGCTGCGGGATGAGAGCCTTTGATCAGAACCTCGAAATACATGTGAAAAACGTGGGTGAAACCCCTGTGGTCGTGCCAAGCCACTTTGACCTCCAGGGGCCGTGGGGGTCACGCCGGATTAATACCCTGATGCCTAATGGAGATCAACAAGTTCCACCAGGTGAGATCAAAGCCTTTTATTGCACAATGGATGATGCGATATGGGGAGAGGCCTGGGAAATGGTTTTCTACGATAATGATAAAAACTCTTATCCAGTAGATTTGCGTCTCCGGTAGCCCATGGATTCAGGGATTATAATCTTTGGCTGCAACGGAAGATGGCGTAAGCTCCAGACCCTGACCTTTCGGCTTTTGAACAGTGACCACAAAGAGGAGAACTAGTTAATGGAGATTATTGAATACACTGAGGAACACAGGATCTTTAGGGAAGCGGTAAAGAGATTCTTTGCAAAAGAGGTCATTCCCTATGCAGACGAGTGGGAGGAGGCCGGCATAGTTCCGAAAAGCGTATGGCTAAAGATGGGGGAACAGGGCTTTCTTTGCGTGGACGTAGCAGAAGAATATGGTGGTCTTGGCGCTGATTTTCTCTATTCGGTAATACTGACCGAAGAGCTCGGCAAGACAGGAAATACCGGATTGGCCGCGCCGTTACACAGCGACATTGTTGTCCCTTATATCGCCTCCTTCGGTTCTGAAGAGTTAAAGAAAAGATATCTCCCAGGATGTATTTCCGGTGAGCGGATAACGGCCATCGCCATGACAGAGCCCAATACAGGTAGTGATCTGGCAGCCATTCGGACTACTGCAGTGGAGAATGGAGATGATGTGGTTATCAATGGCCAGAAAACCTTTATCAGTAACGGGATTAACTGCGGACTTCTTGTCCTGGCTGTTAGAGATCCTTCCGTGGAGAATGACTACCAGGCCATTGATCTGTATCTAGTGGAGGAGGGTACCCCGGGTTTTGAGAAGGGGAAGAAGATTAAAAAGGTGGGGTGGCACAGCCAGGACACGGCCGAGCTTTACTTCAGCGACTGCCGTGTCCCCAAGGGAAACCGCCTTGGTCAGAAAGGATCAGGCTTCATGATGCTGATGGAAAAGCTCCAGCAGGAGCGGCTCATGTGTTGCGTTATCGCTGTGGTTGCTGCCGAACGCATGTTAGAGATGACCATCGAGTACTGCAAGGAGAGGAGCGCCTTTGGCCGCCCCATTTCCAAGTTCCAGAACACCCAGTTCAAGATTGTTGAGATGGCTACAGAGGTCAGGTTAGGCCGCACATTTGTCGATAAGCTGATCGTCGATCATATGGAGGGGGCAAATGTTGTGGTGAACGTATCTATGGCCAAGTACTGGACCTGTGAGATGGCCATGCGTGTTGCAGACCAGTGTGTGCAGCTTCATGGTGGCTACGGGTATTGCGAGGAATATCCCATCGCCCGGGCCTGGAGGGATACAAGGGTTTTGTCTATCTTTGCCGGGACCAGTGAGATTATGAAGGGGATTGCAGCCAAGTTTATGGGACTCTAAGGATTGATGATTGATGATTGTTGGAGTGTAACGGAAATCCCGCCTTGACCAGATTTAAGGCGGGGATGATTGACAATTGGAAGTGGAAGGAGGAAAAAATGGAAAATCCTATTGGAAATTACTGGAAGTTACGTCTCACGGATCTCAAAGAGGCTTTGGAGGGGAACAATTTCGAGGTCTTCATAGCGGATAATGCGGTTGACGCAGGCCATCAGGTTTTGGAAAAAATCCTTCCCAGGACAGGCGCCAAGACCGTCTCATGGGGCGGGTCCATGACATTCATAGCAACCGGACTTTTTGATTCTATAAAGGACAACCCGGGCCTGGAAGTCTTAAACACCTTCAACAAGAATTTATCCCCTGAAGATGCCTTGGAGCTGCGCAGACAGGCACTCCTTGTGGATCTCTTCATCACCGGGACCAATGCCGTGACCGAAACGGGCGAACTGGTTAACCTTGATATGTTTGGGAACCGTGTTGCAGGAATTACATTTGGCCCTAAAAATGTTGTTATCTTAGTGGGCAGAAACAAAATCGTTCCCGATTTAGAGGCGGCAATGGTGCGCATCAAGGACTATGTTGCGCCCACCAACGCCATGCGTCTAAATAAGAAAACTCCATGCGTAAAGACCTCCTGTTGTGAGGAGTGCAAGAGCCCGGATCGGATCTGCAACTCCTGGACCATTACCCAGAAATCATTCCCCAAGGGAAGGATCAAGGTGGTTCTGATAAACGAAGACCTGGGATTATAAGAGCGGGCACGATTTTGGATTTGGGATTTTGGAATGCGGATTTAGAAATTAATTCCGGCTTGTCCGGATTAGCGTCAAGGTGTAAAATGAGAAAAAAGTTTGACAAGGGCGTTCATATCGTTTTTTATTAAGAGGCCGTCTGATCTGTGAATACAGGCCCCGTTATTATGACAATTGTCTGGAACTGACGGGATAATGGAATAACTCTTTAGCAAAGGGAGGGACTGTGATGATTAAGAGGGAAAAAATGACACGTAAATTTTCAATTTTAGGTTTAGTCTTGCTTGGCTGCCTTTTAACCGTTTCCCTTATCTTACTGCCTGGTTCTGCTCAGGCGCGGAATATTAAGGTGGGGGTCATTGATTGCTACAGCGGGCCTGCGGCCGTTTATGGCATAGATGCGCTCAATGGGTTCAAGTTGGCCTTGAGTGAGATAAACAAGAAAGGGGTCTTGGGAAAGAAGATCGAATGGACCAAACGAGATACCAAATTCAAGGTGGATCTTGCCCTCAATATGGCCAAGGAGCTGGTCATGAGAGAAGATGTTGATGTCATTGTCGGCACCATCAACAGCGGGGCCGCTATGGCCGTCTCAGAAGCAATCGCCAAGAAGGAGAAGGTACCCTTTATTACATGGATCTCCAAGAGCGAAAGAATAACCGGTGAAAAGGGGCATCGATATGTCTTCTCGGCCGGTGAAAACACGGCTATGGCAGGGAAGGCCGGGGGTGTTGCGCTCTCCAAGAAACCGTATGTCAAGTACTGGATTGCGGGTGATGACTATGAGTATGGACATGCAATTGCCAATGCCGCATGGCGAAACCTGAAGGCCAAGAAGCCCGATGTTAAATTGATCGGGGAATCATGGTGGAAGCCGGGCGAGCCTGATTTGACACCCTATATCACTGCGATCTTGGCGGCAAAACCGGATGCGGTTATATTCTGTACCGGGGGCCGGAGCATGACAAATATCATGAAGGCGGTCAAGGCAACCGGCATGGCCAAGAAAATCCCCATCTGGATCCACACCGCCACAGACCACGCTGTCTTGAAGCCGCTTGGGGCAGGGGCTCCCGAGGGAGTAATGGGCACCATGGACTACCACTTCTATTATCCTGATATTAAGGCCAACAGGGATTTTGTAAAGAAGTTTCGGGCCGCATATGGTCAGGCGCCTGGCTTCCCGGCTTTTCACGGTTATATAACTGCCTATTTTATCGCAGAAGCATACAAAAAGGCTGGCTCTGTTGATAAAGAGAAGTTCGTTGACGCCCTGGAAGGAATGAAGATTGCAAGTCCTGTGGGTGAGATTGAGATGCGGGTATGTGACCACCAGGTCGTGCTTCCCATGTATCTCGGTGTCACCAAAAAGGCAGTGGGTAAGAATTTTGTGATGTCCACAGACATCGTTACCCTTACCGGCGACCAGGTAATGCCCACGTGTGATGAGATCAAGAAGGCTCGCGGAAAATAGCCACTATTATTGAAATTCAGGGATTGAGGAGTTGAATATAATATTCTTTTCTTAATCCCTGATGTCAA
Organism: Candidatus Desulfacyla euxinica; assembly: GCA_014382715.1. Classification (GTDB taxonomy): domain Bacteria; phylum Desulfobacterota; class DSM-4660; order Desulfatiglandales; family Desulfatiglandaceae; genus Desulfacyla; species Desulfacyla euxinica. The sequence goes on from JACNJD010000332.1 coordinate 6,751, forward strand.
TTCCTTAATTCCTCAATTCTTTAGGGGAATCCCATATCATGGAATCTGGGTATACTATTACCTTTGCTGCATTAGGCAGTCAGTTTCTCGTGGGTCTCAGCCGGGCAATGATTCTGTTCATTGTCTCTTCCGGGATGAGCCTCGTTCTCGGTGTGCTCAGGGTCCCGAATGTTGCCCACGGATCCCTTTATATGATAGGGGCATTCGCGGCCTTTAGCATATCTTCCCTGTTTGGAGGCGGCTCTACCGGTTTCTGGCTGGCCCTGGTGTTTGCACCCCTCGTTGTGGCCCTTATAAGCTTTGTTGCAGAGAGATCCCTTTTCCGCCATCTTTATGAGAGGGAGCACCTCATGCTCCTCTTGTTTACATTTGCCCTGATGCTCATCTTAGGTGATCTTGTGAAGATGTTCTGGGGCGCTGATTACCGTTCTATTATGGCCCCTGAAATGTTCCAGGGTGCTGTGCCTATATTCGGGTCCCCATTCCCTAAGTACAATCTGTTCCTCCTCGGCGTAGGTCCTTTGGTGGCGGTTTTACTCTGGCTTTTCATCACCAAAACCAAAATAGGGAAGATCTCCCGGGCAGCGGCCGTTGACATGGAAATGGTCGGTGCAATAGGCATAAACGTAAGCTGGGTTTTCGCCTTTGCATTCGTGTTAGGCTGCCTCCTTGCCGGATTAGGCGGAGCATTAGTCTCCCCCACCGTAAGCATCACCTTAGGGATGGATCATGATATTATAATGGAAGCCTTTCTCATCGTTGCCATTGGGGGATTGGGCAACATGTGGGGGGCCTTGGTGGGGTCACTTATCTTTGGGTTGACCCAATCTTTTGGTGTGCTGTTCTGGCCTCAATTCGCGATTGTTTTTCCGTATGCTGCGGTAGTAATTGTGCTGACCTGGCGGCCCAAGGGTATCCTCAAGTCGGTATGGTAATGGGGTGCGAGTTTTGTCAAAGGACTTCTTTAACCTGCGATCACTTGGGCCTATTATAGCCCTCCTTGTTGTCTTAGTGATCCTCCCTTCAATAATCCCAAGGTTTTACATCTATATCCTTGCCGTGATTTTTATGACAGCCCTATTGGCCATGAGCCTAAACATGGTTGTGGGCCATGGTGGGCTTTTTCAATTTCATCATGGGGCTTTTTACGGTGTAGGGGCCTATACTGCAGCCCTGATGCTCACCAAGACCTCTTTGCCCATGTGGCTTGGTTTTGTGGCCGGGCCTTTTATGGCAGCGTTTGTGGGTCTGCTCATAGGAATGTTTTGTGTCAGACTCACCAAACTCTACTTCGGGATGCTTCAGATCTCTTTGGGGTCACTCGTCTGGGCAATTGCCTTCCGGTGGTACAGCTTTACAGGTGGTGACGACGGGATACACGGGATCCCCCTCCCTTCACTGATCTCATCTACCAAGGGCGCATACTACTTTGGCCTGATACTCTTGATACTCTGCGTGACCGTCATATACCTGATTTTCAAGTCCCCCTTTGGCGCCACCCTCCAGGCCATTCGAGACAACCCTGAGCGTTGTGAAGCGATCGGTATCAATGTCAGGCGGCATCAGCTCATTGCTATCGTGATTGCCACCTTTTTTGCCGGAGTTGCCGGAGTTCTCTTTGTCGTGGTGGAAGGGTCCGTGTTCCCGGATCTCCTGTTCTGGGTCTTCTCCCTTGAGCTATTTATCATGTGTCTGTTGGGCGGATGGTTTACCTTTGCCGGACCGATTCTCGGGGCAGCCATCATGATATCGCTCAGGACCTTTGTGGGTATCTACACCGAATACTGGACGTTGATCCTCGGGATCATACTGATCCTGCTCATTTTCTTTTTGCCTGAAGGGGTATGGGGTTATCTGTTGGAAAAATTTGGTTTTCAGAGGAAAAAATTACTCGAGAAGGAACCAGACCCTTGAAAAATGTTCAATTTTGGTCAAGATCAAGGAAGGCGAAAATTTCAACCACAGGAATATGTTGAATATTTCGAGGATTGAAATTTGAGTCTGACGCCGAGATTGGCCAGATAAGCGCAGACTTCGAAAGGGGGCGTTTTTCAAAGGTCTCGGAACGTGAATAGATGCTGCGGGTGGAGGGAATACATAAATCCTTTGAGGATTTCAAGGCTGTGAGCGGCTCTGATCTCACGGTAGAGGCGGGCCAGTTAGTGGCAGTCATCGGGCCCAATGGTGCAGGGAAAACAACCCTCTTCAACCTGATCACCGGGCAGCTCAAGGCGGATAGGGGGGAGATAATCTTCAACGATGAGGATATCTCTAAACTCCCTCCCTATGAGATCTGCAGAAAAGGGATTGCCCGTTCATTTCAGATAGCCAACATCTTTCCCCGTCTCACGGTTTTCAGGAATGTGCAGGTGTCAGTTCTTTCCCAGCAGAGAAAGAGCGTTAAGTTTTTCAGACCTGCCCGAATGTTGGCCGTGAAAGAGACCCGAGAGATCTTAGAAAATGTGGGTCTTGCCGAAAAGGCTGATGCCATAGCAGGTTCATTGGCCCATGGAGACCAGAGAACATTGGAGATAGCCATAGCCCTCGGCAACAAACCCGAGCTATTGGTTCTTGATGAGCCCACGGCAGGGATGTCTCCCGAAGAAACCGGGGCCACAATGGAGTTGATCAGGAGATTGGCCGATTCACAGGGGTTGACCATACTCTTTTGCGAGCACGATATGGAAGTCGTATTCAATGTTGCCCAGAGCATTATGGTGATGCATCAGGGAATATCCATTATCCAGGGAGGGCCTGACGAGGTGAGGAATTCTGCCCGGGTCCAGGAATGCTACCTCGGAGGTGCCTGACCATGTTGCAAGTAGAGGGGATTCATACCTACTACGGTCTGAGCCACATTCTGTTCGGGGTATCACTCAATGTCCATGAGGGAAAAATTGTTTGTCTGTTAGGCAGAAACGGGGCCGGAAAAAGTACCACCATGAGAAGCATTATGGGCCTGACGCCGCCTAAGGAGGGGATGATCCGGTTCAAGGGGAAGAACATAAAGGGCAAGAAGCCGTATCAATTAGCCAGGCAGGGTATGGGATATGTGCCTGATAACCGGAGGGTCTTTGCCGATTTGACGGTTGGAGACAATCTCGAGATATCGGAACGTAAGGTGGGTACTGCCGAGACGTGGACCAAGGCGAGCGTCTATGATTTTTTTCCTGCCCTCGGACATATAGATTCCCGTAAGGCCGGTTTTTTGAGCGGTGGGGAACAGCAGATGCTGACCATTGC
>JACNJD010000334.1 GCA_014382715.1 Candidatus Desulfacyla euxinica
CACTGGTTTCAACCACAAACGGTGCATTTGGTTCTATTCTTCGCAGGTGTCAATAGAAGTCAACCAAGCCCCACTTACCAAGCATTCCGCTTGCTCTGGCGCTCAAACAATGCTCATCAGTAAGGTTGATGGCGTAGCCTGCCTCAAACAAGCGTTTACCCATAGCAGAAGTTGAGTCAACCATTTCTTCCCAGGATTTCCCGTTCAAGCCAATAGGGACGTCCGGCCAGGTCTTCGGATCCTTTGCAAGCTCATAATTGTACCTCAGCCATACCTGCAAAAAATCGTCTGGGACTTCGAAACCGAATTTGTCCTTTTCCGTCAGCCACCGAGTTCCTGGAAGCGGGCATGCAGGCGTAATGAGCACTGAATCTGCCTTGCATCCTCTCTCCTCCAGTCTCCTCAGAAAATCCATATTGTCTTCCAGAAGTTCTTCCTGCGTTACGGTTGAATCCGGAAGCAAAGGCACTGGATAGATAAAGCTGACTCCGACGTCAACGTGACGTCGCTTTTTCTTGGCAGATTCTTTCAGAGCAAGAACCGTGTAGAACATGTCATCGACAGAGTTGCCCTTTTCCATCACGTTGTTCAGAATCTCCTGGTTTGCGGCCTCAACACCCAAAAAGATGGCCCTCAGCCCTGCTTCAATCATGGTCTCGTATCGTTCAATCAGTTTCCAATATCTTGCTTTTGCGTTGTTTTCTGCCCTGGTAAACATGGAAAATTCGAGGTTTATCCCCTCTTCCAGAATCCTTCTCGCAATTTTTGCGCCTTTCGCAGAGGACGTGGCGGAACTCGAGAATCTAAAAAGCCCTACGTCGTGGCAGATGAGTTCTCTTATTTGTTCCATGAGGTGATCTATTTTTTGGGTTCTGTAACCTCCCATGGCATTGTCGTGGCCGCAAAGCGCGCAACCTTTTCTGTAGTAGCAACCCAATTCGTCCTCAACCACAGCAATATTTACTTTCCCGGGCGAAGAATCATACTTCGGCATCGGCTTGGCTGACATGGGAAGGAGGCCTTTTCCTGATTTTCTTATTTGCCCGTTATCCCGATAGATCAAGTTACATATTTCTCCTTTTCTTGCCTCCTCAACAATCATTTCCATGATCACACTTTTTTCCTGGCCAGCCTCTTTGCCTCGCCCAATCAATTCAGCTAATTGAACAAGCGTCTTTTCGCCTTCGAGATAAACAGCCAGGTCAATCTTGTTACCCACCAGAACTTCTTCATGGAAATTGTTTGCCTGGGGACCGCCTGCAACAACAAACGTCTCAGGACAAGCCTTTGTTATCTTCTCAGCCAATCTCTCAGTACAGACAAACCTTTTCCCGAGCCACGCCTTAATTCCCACAATATCAATTTTTTCCTGAACGACCCACTCAACCAATTCATCAAGATATCTCTCCATTTTTTCTTCTGTAACCGCGGAAAGGATTTCTTGGAGATTATCCCACTTCTTTTTGAGTTCAACCTTCTCTGAATCAGGGATAATAGGCGTAAAAACATCCGGCGCCAAGTTGTTGAGCAGAAGAGACAGTTCCTTCGAAGTGTATCCAAAGCGGGATTTTTGATCCGGCAAGTCAGTCTTCACAAAACTGTCCAAGAAATCGATGTCTGCCGGGTCTTCTACAAGCACTTGAATCCCGTTATTCTCACAAGCTGCCTTCAATAATGCCAAACCGTTATCCAGGAAACCATCACTTGTTGAATAGACTTTTCCCAAAGTTGAGTTCCACAGCAAAACTTTTGTCATCTTATCACCTCAAACAGCCTCTAATTATTATAACTCCTTGCTTCTTCGACTTTTTCACGTCTGCCTGACCGATAAAGCCTTTGCCATTCATTTACATTTGTATTGGTCGGATCTGGTAGTTTCGTGAAATCAGATACGACTATGTGAGCAACTTGTGCAACAGACTCGAAAAAAAGGAGATTGCCATCCTTAATCTTGCCATCCTGGTTATTGATGTATTCTTCTGTCAAAGGGATTGGCTCATAACCGTAAAGACGATACATCGGCATGTGTTGAGGCGTATTTCCGCCCACAGCATACCTATACCCTTTCTGAATCGCTTGGCCGATTGCCATCTCGATCAAGGTTCTCGAAAGATCTAATCCTCGGTAGTCCAGATGGGTGGTCATCCTGCTTATTTCACAGAACTGACCAAACACCTCAAGGTCCCTTTCATAATATTCTGTCAGCAAATAATTCTCTTCGCTGGGAAACCCTACATCTGGTTTGATATTTATTGTGCCCAGGATATCACTCTCACCTTTCTCAAGCAGGATTTCGTTCAACCACGTATTGTAAGGCTGTTGTTCACTCGCAGTATCAGTCTTGAGGTGGCAACAAGTTTCTGTTTTCCGTTAGAGATTTCAAAGCCCCCAAAAGGAATCGCGTTTTTGTCAAACTTGTCAGCTTCCAGTCTTGAAGCCCGCATCTTGAGGGGGGGGGGGAATATAGTTCATGAAATCATAAACAGCGTATCTGAGCTGAAGATACTCCTCAAACTGCTTCTTGTTATCAACCACCTTGAATACGAATGGGTTTTCTCGTGGTCGTTTCTTTGGTTTCTCTCGACTAAAAATGACTTTTACGAGATCACTGAGGTGCGGCTTTATGATGCCTGGCGTAACAGGCTTTGATACGTATCTGTAAACCCCTTTTTCTCTGGAATTTATGACTGAGACATCTGTTGCGTAACCGGTGACAAGAAGAGCACCGATTCTTCTGCCGGCATAAACCCACCGCATCCGATCCACGAATTCAGAACCACGCTCTTCAGGCATTCGTTCGTCAACGTGGAGAAGCTGAACTAACTTCGGATCCTTTTCAAAGTTTTCCTGGAGAACTCTTTCGGCCTCTCTAGTGTTTTTGGCCGATGAAACAGATCCGTCTGACCCTTTTCCCAGGATATCATCAAAATCCCCCAGAAAAATCATGTCCTTGTACATCAAAACCGCGTCTTCAAGGACAAGGGGATCATCGTCGATTACGAGGATGTTGTATTTGAGGCTTTTGTTGTTCGTCATTCGTAGATTCCGATTTATTGAGTCTGTGTCGGTCTGTGTGTGTCTGTGGCTAAATTTATTCCTTTTCGAGTTCCAGTTCGACAACCATTTTTGTGGTGTACCCAGCTAAATCCGATTTCTGGCAATATATTTTGCCGCAGCTTAGCTCGTCAAGGATGAATCTTGCAGTGTAAAGCCCAAGCCCAGTCCCTGATTCCTTGGTCGAATATTTTTTCTCAAAAATCGTTTGTTCTTGGCCATCAGGGACCCCTATTCCGTTATCGTGCACAGAAACAACCGTCTTTTTGTTGACCAACTCAGTTTTTACAAGGATGTTGCCTCTGTAACCCTGGGCTTGCCTCAGTTTTTCTTCAATTATTGCGTCTCTGGCGTTCTTCAATAGGTTCATGAAGATACCGCGGTTGAACTGCTGCGAATCATAGTTTTTTGGGACTTTGTCACACCCAAAATGTGTTTCAACATCAATAAAGGAGCGATAGTTCCGATCAATTATTAGGTTGATGCTTGCCTGAAGGTCCCGATGAATATCGTTTGAGCCGTCTTCGCGCGGGTTGTAGACCTGCCGGAAATCCTCGTATCCACCAACGATCTCCCGGTACGCAAGTTCAGCCGTGCCGAGACTGGATTCAAGACTGCCCACCAGGTACTGGAGCTTTTCAAAGTCCACGCCATCACCGCTTTCCTTTAGTTCGGGGCGTTGCTCAAGAAAACCAAGCACGTTCTTGGATTCACGCACAAGGTGAGTGGTGCGATTCAGGATGTTGCCGATGGGCTGCAACAAGTTCTTGTTCTCGTGAAGGATCTGGGCGCCCACGTCCTCAGTTGTTTGAAGAACATCCCTGATCCTGAGTTGTTGGTCCAGGAACTGTTCCCTTTCCTGAGTCTTTCTCAACTCTATTGTCCTTTCCTCGACCAGTTCTTCAAGATTATCGGCATAACGCTTAAGCTCATGATGAGCAGACTTTAAGCCCTCTTGGGCAGTTATGAGATCCTGTTTCTGATTGATATTGGCATCAAGCTCTTCCTCCAGGGCCCTGATTATCGTGGGTGAGTTTGACAACCTTTCTAAAGCGAATTCCATAACTGATTTGGAAATTTTCTTTTTCCCCTGCCAGCTTATATTCAACCTACAATAAGGCGCACCAAATATCTGCCCCTCCCGTAATGTCAACATATCACTTATCTTTGTGTCTCTTGTGATAAGCATCCCTACAGGAATATCATTACGCTCATAATGAAGATGATGGTCAAGCACTTGATAATTCTTATTTGTAAAAACCTGGTGAATCTCTTCTTTCTTTCCGAGAGGATTCAATTTGTCCAATTTATCGTTTGATCTCTTGAAGTCCTCAGTCCCGATGGCAACAGGTACGGCAAATTCTTTTCCATTCAAGGCAGCTCTATCATTTTTATATCTGAAATCATGTCCCATGAAGGAATAGTCTCGAATAATCTCCTCAAGACTAAACCTGCAGAGCTCTTCCTCAATCTCCATATATGGCAAATCCCAAAACCCGGGTAATCCAACGATATTGCCTTGATTCCAAGCGCACTGATCAAAAATCCAGGCCCCGTCATACTTCCTCTTTTTGTAGTTAATGACAGTAACAGCAGAGTTGGGCTTTACATTATAAACAGGCATATCAAAGAGCTCTGAAAATTTCCTATTGAACCTTGGAATATATCTTACTGACTCTTCCACACTGCCCAGGAACTGGACTATATCCGGCAATATACCGAGTGAGCTAGACCTTGACGAAAACTTTCCAATTTCAAAAAATACCATTGGGTCCTTTTCATCCAGAATCTCTTTCACAGTATCAAAAATGATTGTACCCACAGATAAATCCACATACTCCCGTCGGCTTGTAAGAAAATTTCTACTGAGACCGGTTCGCCGACAGATCAGGGAGCTGTCTTTACCCAATTCGTCCAAATAAGCAAACATTACAGCGAAGTTGATGCCACAGACGTCTTTATCAAATTGTTTTTCAGTCATCATACCTTACTCTTAGGGGTAGTTTGGTTGACCTATCAGTCATAAAGTGAGCTTCCACTCATGCAGTTCAGTTGCTGAAACCGTATATTTCTCTTCAAAAACGTGTGTATCTTTCCGTGTGTGTCTGTGGCTGAAAACCGTTTCATCCACGGGGCGCTATGGGATGATTGTAAATCCTGCCGTAACAAAATGCCGGTCAAAGGAAAAAGCCAGATGGGTTCCATAGTGCTTCATGGCGGCAAAGCTGACTGCGTCGGTATAGCTGAAATCCTGGTCTTGATATTTCCCCAGGATATCTTCGGCGTTCTTTTCTAAAGTTTGGTCAGAGTAGACCTTCCTGACTCTCGGGCTTGCCGCGATGTTCTGTAAAAACATCATGGCTGGTTGATGGCCTATAGCACGGCGTATCAAGATGTAGGTTTCAGCAATAACAAGGTTTGTTGTCGTCAAATGATTGTTGTCTCTAAAGAGACCCGGATAAACATCAACGGCCTGTTTGTGATATTGATCGGATTCGTCCGCCAGGGCAAACCATGCACCTGTATCCACAAATATGGTATTATCTTTCATCTTTTCAGGCCTACTTTCCAAACGACATCAAGTATTCATCGTGCCTTTCGGCAATATCTTTCCTGCCCGAAGCCCCGAGCTTCATGTTCCCCAAGGCAGGATCTTTTTCGGGTGGAAGGCTGTCCATATATTTTGAAATACACAGACGGATAACGGCGGCCTTTGATTTACCGCTTGTTTTTGACAAATAGCCGATGATTTTGTCCTGTTCGGGCTCCAGATAAATCTGGATGGGGACCTTTTTCAATTTTCCCATGGCAACATCTCCAATCGCATAAAAAATGATGTACATAAGAATGACATATATATTAACGATTGTCAATGTATATTTGATGCCCATGTAAAAAGTCAGAAAGCACCCGTTATTGTCATTCCCGCGAACGCGGGAATCCAGGGAAATCAATCACTTCTGGACTCCCGCGTTCGCGGGAGTGACGGCCTTGGAGACTTTTTACGAATTCATCAATATTTAAAGAAGGAATAAAACGTCCATGGGTATCCTTGCATAAGAATTTGAAAATCCGTTGCAATTGCTTATGTCTGTGTGTGTCCGTGTGGGTCAGTGGCTAATTAAACGTCCGTGCCTTTCTGTGTGTCTGTGGCCAATTTTGTGTTGATCTGTTATATTGATAAGTGCAAACCGCAAATGGAGCTTGCTCAATATTCGCTACCGGAGGTTCCCATGGCCAAAAAGGAAACCCTCTTTTTAACCCGTACAGAGGCATTGGAAGCCATATGCCGTGACTTTCGACAGTACGACCCTCAAATCATGTTATTCTGTCAAATCATCCGGCTGATTTTCGGGGGTGATATCGTTGCAAAGAGGGAGGAGCAAAAGAACGGCGCATGGATCAGCCTGCCGGGACGTCGAGATATGCGCTGGATGGACGGGGCGGAAATGGTTGAGTACCTCTGTGATTCCCTCGACTCTGACTTGAGTGTTTCACTGGTAGCATCCATCTGCGCCAGGGTTTTTCAAACACGGGCCTCTGTGGAGGTAGATTCCGCAACAGGCCAGGAGGGAGTCAGCATTGAAACAGGGATGGAGGATTTTACCTGTCGACAATGTGGTCAATGCTGCAGGACTCTCGATTACCAAAGAGAAGTTATTGAGAAGGATGTGGCGCTATGGGAGGAGTTGGGACGAAGCGACATCCTGCGGTGGGTGGGCGTTTTTACGGGAGAAAGCAACAAAAAATCCTACAGGATCTGGACGACGCCCGGCACCACGGAGTTTGCGGAAGGATGCCCTTTTCTGAAAAGAATATCATCGGAAAACCGCTCGGTTTGTATGATCCAGGACGTAAAGCCCGGTATCTGCCGCCAATATCCATCCAGCAGAAAACACGCCGTCATGACCGGATGCCCAGGGTTTAAAGGTTCAAGGTTCAAGGGTTAAATTTCATCGAAATCGGGAGTCCATAAGAAGTCGATTTCCCTGGATTCCCGTTTTCACGGGAATGACAATAACGGGTGCTTTCTGACTTTTTACGAGTTTATCAACCTTGGGTAAAAACCGTCGAGGTTAAGCGCTTCGAAGATCCTACCCACATGCTCTAAAGTAACGGCAGGGCGCGAGCGGGCTAACTAAAAGACATTAACCCTGAACTTCTGAACCCAGAACCTGTGAACGCCTACTATTTATTTCCGTGTCTGCACTTCCATCTGGCCCTTAAACAGGAAAAGATTTTGGTTAAGGAAATAACGAGAAGGGCAATTGCAAACAGGTCTCCAAAGCGGCTGTAAAATGTTAAAGAGGAACCTGACAAAGTCAGGGAACGCTCTAATACCTCTTCGGAAAAGAGATCGGTCTCAGAAAGAATGGCCCCCTGGGGCCCTATGAAGGCACTGAACCCGGTGTTTGCAGCCCGTATCATAGGTCTCTGGTTTTCCACGGCGCGGAATACGGCCATGCTGATATGCTGGTAGGGGGCACTGGTCATACCGAACCAGGCATCATTTGTGATGTTGACAAGAACGTTTGCCCCTTCTCTTACAAGGGTCCTGGCCAATTCCGGGAAGACGGCTTCAAAGCATATGAGTATTCCTAATGAGAGATCCCCAGTCTTCAGAGGAACCAACTTCTCCCCTGCTGCAAAATCACCGGCGGCCTGGACTAAATTGTTGATAAAGGGCAGGTATTTTTTCAAGGGGACATATTCACCAAAAGGCACGAGGTGCGTCTTGTCGTAATACTGGACCTGTTGAATCTCCGGTGTGATCATGTAGGCGCGGTTGTAGTACCTTATCGCCCCTCGGACACGTTTGTAAGCCGGGCTGCCGAAGATGAGAGTGGCCCCCGACTTATCTGCAAGCGAAAATATTTTGGGAGAGAACTCCTGGCTATCCTGGAAGAAAAAGGGTAACGATGTCTCCGGCCACACGATTAATTGAGGTTTAAATGGCCAGATAGAGCGGGTCAGCCGTTGATAGGTTCTTATGGTTTCCATCTGATATGCCGGATCCCATTTTAAGGACTGGTTGATGTTGGCCTGTACGATAGCTGCGTTTATAGGGTAGCCATTTTTTTCGCCAGCCTTGCTACCCGAGAGGTGGTGATGCCCATATATCAATGTCCCGATCAGGAAGATCAAAAGAAGCGGAAATCCCCATTTCAGAGAGGCGTTGCTCTCGTGGCGACGCTTTGTAAGCATGCGGAAGATGAGCCCGTTTGCAAAGACAATTAAGAAGGAGATGCCATACACCCCAAGAAGATCTGAAATCTGAATTAGATATAGCTGTTCATATTGGGTATACCCTAAAAGACACCAGGGAAAACCAGTCAAAAGATTCCCCTTTATATATTCTATGGCAACCCAGAAACACGCCATTAAAATAATAGAGAAACGGGAATCCTTGAGAAAGGTCGTCAAACAGGCAAAGAGACCAAGATAGAGAGAGAGGTAGAGAGAGAGGAGAACAAGCGCTAAAAGGGCAACAAAGACATTCAGGTTTCCATAGCGTCCGAGCACTACTACTATCCAGTAAATCAGAGAAAGATAATGGATCAGCCCGGAAAAAAGGCCTAATCTGAAGGCATTATAAGGCGATGCGGTTTCAATGCTTTTCAGGAGGGGAATCAGGGCAAACCATGCAACAAATGAAAAATGTCCGGGGGGGAAGGATATTGTCAATAGCACTCCGGACAGGATAGCAAGGAGTAGATTGCGTAATGAAGGAGAGGCTGGTCTTGTGGTAGCCATGATGCAGATTGATCACATAGAACCGGAAACGGGGGGGGAGCCCTCCCCTGGGGAACCTGCTTCATCCTTACGGGAAATCAGAACCTGGTCAATTTTTCGCTCGTCTCCCTTTTTAATTATCATTTCAATTTCTTGAAACGATACCTTTTCGTTCACTTCCGGTATTCTTCCAATGAGGTGGATTAGAAAACCACCTACTGATTCAAAGTCACCCTCTGGCAGGTCTATTTTGAGTTGTGCTCCTAATTTTTCAACCTCTAAACGGGCATCTACCAAAATAGATCCATCGTCAAGCACCTCTATCATGGGCTCATCATAATCATGCTCATCCATGATCTCACCGACAATTTCCTCTAAGATATCTTCAACGGTGATAATGCCGGCAGTGCCTCCATACTCATCGGTAACTATAGCCAAGTGGGTCATTTTTTCTTGCAGGTCCTTCAGGAGATCACTGATTCGCCGGTTTTCAGGCACAAAAAAAGGTTTTCTGAGAATATCAAAGGGAATCTTGGATTCGGGGGCCTTACCCAAGAGTTTGAGAAGATCTTTTGAGTGAAGTATCCCCACAATGTGGTCAATATCGTCTTTGTGAATAGGTATCCTGGTATGACCGCAATTCGTGACGAGATCAATGATTTCACCAAGGGTGGAAGCTACCGATGCGGAAGAGATTTCGGTCCGGGGAATCATTATGGAGTGGGCCGCTGTCTCTTTGAGATCCAGCACGCCGTAGACCATATGGGACTCTTCATTGGTGATAAGGCCCTTGGCCTGGCCTTCATCCATAAGGTCATGGATTTCCTCGGTTAGATCATTACTGAGGTCCAAGCGTGTCTTTTTCTTGATCAAGGATTTGATTAAGCCAAAAAATCCCTGTTCAGAGTCATCTTCCAAAGGTATTATTTTTCTCCCCGTTATGATTTTGCGATTTTAAGGAATCTTATAGAGATTTTATTTTCATCTCTGTTCAATGTCAAGCCTTTTGGATTTGCAGGTTTTGGAGGGTAAAAATTTTTCTTGACTGGGTGAATTAACTATATTATATTTCTGCTCAAATGGATGCGTTGTAGGCGCATCTTGTGAGTAGGGCAGATAATTTGGAGTCCTAAGCGGGCATAGCTCAGTTGGTAGAGTACAAGCTTCCCAAGCTTGGTGT
>JACNJD010000227.1 GCA_014382715.1 Candidatus Desulfacyla euxinica
CCTGGTGCTCTTTGAACCTCTGCCATGTTTCTAATAGAGACAAAAAGCTTGAGATTGCAGTTGGAAATTGTGTCTGTGGAATCCTTGCTGCTCCATGAAGAAGTCATTCCACATCATGCCGATGAGCTGATCTTAGAGTTCAGGAACTGGGCGAATCTGCAGAATCCGATTATTGTTGATGAAAATCACATGGTCTTAGACGGACATCATCGCGCATTCGTTTTCAAAAAGCTGCGATTTAACTATATTTCAGTGTGCAAAATAAACTACTTCAATGAAACCGTTCAGCTGCGTTATTGGTTCAGGCTATTGGGAAAGATCAAGAGCATTAATTCCTTGAGACAGATTATTGAAGCAATGAACGGGAATCTGCAGCAGGTGGATAACGGGGAGGCATTAAAAAAGAATTTAGAAGAAAACAGGTTTCATTGCGGCATCCAGCATGGAGATTTTTTTGCGTCTATAAGCTTCCGCAAAACAGCCGTAAATGATGCTGTAAACGCCTACCATGTTATGGAAAGGATTCAAAACAGGTTGATGCGAGAAGGGAAGAGCATTGAGTATATCCCCTGCCAATCTGCACAGGACGACAAGTTCACGAATCAACTGAAAACGGACGAGATGATTATCTGGACACCGCAAATATCCAAAGAGATGGTGGTGGATGCTGTAAGGCACGAAAAGAGATTCGCCCCAAAGGCAACACGCCATCTGATCCCGGCGCGGCCTCTCAATGTGAATGTTCCAATCAACTTGTTTAAAGAAAACATCTCTCTCGAAGAGATCAACTTGAGGTTTTCTGAATTCCTAAAGAAAAAGAGTCTGAGGCGATTCGCCCCGGGCCAAATAATAAACGGAAGATATTATGAAGAAGAGCTATTTGTCTTTTTCGATGATAAAAATTATCCTGCAGAGAGGGATTTGCCATGACCGAAAAACAAAAAACCATAAACCTGTCAGCGATCGGGCTTGACTCTCCCGGTCTGGTTTCCAAAATCACCAATAAGGTATTTGAATCGGGCGGGAACATCATTGATGTGGAGGAGAACTGCCGGAGAGGTCTTTTTTCTATATTCCTCACTATTGCCTTTCCCACTAAAGGCGATTCGATCGACTCCATTACGGCTTCCCTGAAGAGTATTGAAGATGAAACAGGCCTGAAGGTAATCTTAGGAGAATATTATGAAAGGGAGGTTAACGGTTCCTCTGAAAAAGAAAACCATTTAGTAACCATCTTGGGAATGGATCGCCCTGGGCTTATTGCGAGCATCTCAGGCCTTTTTCTCAAACACAACATCAATATTGAAAACTGCAGGATGATAGCCAGGGGGGAGTTCTTTTCCATGGAGATGTTGGTAGACTCCATGGGAATGACAACCGGCCGGGATTTGGATCGAAATGAGGCGATCGATCATTGGAAAAATGAGCTTAAGGATCTATGCGCCGGGCTTGAACAAAGCGTGGTGATTCAAAGCGAGAACATATTCAACAGAATCAAAAAACTTATTGTTTTTGATCTGGAATCCACCTTGCTCGAGGATTTTTCCCTTAAGGATTTTTTAGAAACGATAGAGGGAGAGATACTCTCAATTGATAATACCACCCGGTTCTTGGACGACGACAAGGGCCGAATGGAAGCAGTGGTTGGGAACGCCAAAATGCTGAAAGATATACCTGTTCGTGATCTTGAGAGGTTCAGCGCCATACTCCGGTTAAGCCCCGGATCCAATGAGTTAATTCGGGTTTTGAAGTCCATGGGTTTTAAGATCGCAATCCTGTCATCCGGTTTTGATCTTTTTGTTAAAAAAATTCTCCAGGAAGCCGGGGTTGATTACGCATTTTCAAATACCCTTCAGATTGACAAAAACAATGTAATAACCGGGGAATTAGAGGAACCCGTAATCACTGATAGCACAAAGGGGGAAATTCTCGAGTTCATCATGAATGTGGAAAAGATCAGCCGCGATCAGGTTATTGCCATAGGGGATGGTTCTACCCGATCACATTTCATAAAAAACGCAGGGCTCTCCATTGCCTTCAAACCGGACGAAAAGAGCATCAAGACCGACGGGGTCCTGAGCAGTGATCAAATTATCAACCTC
Source organism: Candidatus Desulfacyla euxinica (assembly GCA_014382715.1). GTDB lineage: Bacteria > Desulfobacterota > DSM-4660 > Desulfatiglandales > Desulfatiglandaceae > Desulfacyla > Desulfacyla euxinica. Next base: position 2,103 of record JACNJD010000227.1, read on the forward strand.
TTGTACTGCTTAGGCATTCCCAAAAAAGAGTTGAGCAGGTATCTTGAGGGGAGTTTTGCTGAAAAGTGATTTCGGGACAGGGAACTTGCCGCAGGGCACCTTGACACCCAACCGTTTCTTCCCTATACTCCCAGAGGTTTTTTTCAAGTCCTATTAAAATCATTATAAGAGGAGGTTAGAATGAGCTTTAACGCAGATAATTTTAGAGATGTTGATCCAGGGGAAAGGGTCCTGATGGGACCGGGACCAAGCGATGTTTCCGTTCGTGTCCTCCAGGCAATGTCTGCCCCATGTATAGGCCACCTTGACCCTGTCTTTCTTTCCATCATGGATGAAACCCAGCGTCTGCTCCGGTTTCTCTTCCAGACGGAAAATGCGCTGACAATACCGGTCTCAGGCACCGGCAGCGCAGGGATGGAGACCTGTTTTGTCAACCTGGTGGAACCGGGCGACGAGGTGGTGGTCTGCGTGAATGGTGTCTTTGGAACACGGATGTGTGACATTGTTAACCGCCTGGGCGCCCAACTTATAAGGGTGGGTGCCGACTGGGGAAAGACAATTGATCCGGATGCAGTCCGTGAGGCCGTGAAGGGAAAGAACCCAAAGGTTCTTGCGGTCGTCCATGCCGAAACCTCCACCGGTGTTCTTCAGCCCCTTGAAGACCTTTCAAGTATTGCAAAGGAGTCCGGGGCATTATTCCTCGTGGATATGGTAACATCCTTAGCCGGTATTGAGGTGGCATTAGACAGGATGGGAATCGATGCAGCCTACAGCGGGACTCAGAAGTGCATCTCCTGCCCCCCCGGCCTTTCTCCCATCTCATTCAGCGCTGCTGCCATGGAGACGCTCAAAAACCGGAAAAGCCCGGTCGTAAGCTGGTATCTCGATATGAGTATGGTAAGCAGTTACTGGGGTGCGGACAGGAAATACCACCACACGGCCCCCATCAATATGATCTACGGGCTCCGTGAGGCCCTTCGCATTATTGCAGAGGAAGGGCTTGAGGCCCGTTTTGCGAGACATATGTTGAACCACCGAGCCCTGGTAGCGGGTGTAGAGGGAATGGGGCTGTCCATGCTTGTAGCAGAAGGGGAGCGGCTCCCCATGCTCAACGCCGTTCAAATCCCGGAAGGGGCGGACGATCTAAAGGTTCGCAAGGCCCTCCTTAATGATTTCGGTATGGAGATCGGCGGGGGCCTGGGCGATCTTGCAGGGAAGGTATGGCGGGTAGGTCTGATGGGCCATGCGTCCCGTCGGAGAAACGTATTCCTTTTTCTGTCGGCCTTAGAGACCATACTGAAAGCCCAGGGTGTCACGGTCCAGCCAGGCGCCCTTGAAGCGGCCTCATCCGTGTATTAGTCTGGAAGTACAGAAGCCTGTGGCGCTTGATCGCAGGATGGGTGACTCACCCAAAGGCCATGCCCTCTGAAACGGGCGCGGAAGGTCGATCCATGTTTGGTACCGGAACACATGATTATCAGCGCCTCTTTTTCACGATGGGCTTTCCCTCCAGGCCATCCAGTATCTCTATCAAGCGGCGTTTGCGGGCGTGCTGTTCCCTCAACGCTTTCAAATAGCTTTCCCACTCTGCCTGCTGTTTTTCCCGACGTATAACCTTGGCGGCTTTTCTTAGGTACTTGGCCGCCTCCTGGTATGCGCTGGGCTTGACCTGGGCAATCAGCCGTTCCCCCTTGTTCTTCCAGATGGCCACAGCCCGATCCGGCGCGTGGGTTTCAACGGCGGTGGCAATGGCGTCTTCATCAATCCCGTACCACCCAAAACGGCTTTTAGGACGTTGGTCGTACCATCTCAGCACCTGATCTGGCTTTTTTTCAAAAATAGCGATGTCAATCAGATCATTAACCAGGGGAAATCGATTACGCTGATTCGCATCAGGCCGGTCCAGGCCGGATTCCGGAAGGGGCCACCCCTTCTGCTTCCAGGGGAACTGGCCTTTTTCAAGGTAACGTAACAGATGTTCGCGCACCTTGGGCCAGGCCTTGACCCTGGCCGAGGCCTTCTTGCAATCCGTAAAGGACTGACTCGAGGGACGGCGCACGAATTCTTCGACTTTCATCGCCGCCACCGCAGGCCAGTTCTTCTGGCGGGTGCGTATCTCACGCAGTTTGTCGCGCAGATTTGAGGCGATACCGGGCCATTTTTTCTCGGTGGCTCGAATCCCTTCTTGAATCCATCGGTTGGCGTCTTCATAACGCTTCGCTGAAATCAGCCGCTTGACCAGGCGTTCAAAGCTTCCCGTCTTGCCGGCCTCGGCTTCGCACAAAGGGATTATCTCTTCCATACGGCCTGCGCGTTCCAGTGCATCAATGATCCAGTCGCTAAGCCGGTCACGTTCATAGTTGCGGCTGAAATCATCGGCGCCCTTGGTGCTTTTAAGCCCTTTCAATCGCACCAGCAGCCGGTCTGCAAGCGTGTGCCATGCTGATTTGGAATGCCGACGGTGGAGGTATTCCGCAAAGGCCTCGCACACTTCAAACTGATCCTCGAACACGGCATCCAGGGCCCAGACCAGCCTGTCGACAGCATCAAGGGAGGAGCGGTTCAAGGCCTTGACGATCACCGGCATGCAGTCGGCAACCTCCATGGCCGTTTCCCCCTCGTCGTGGCTCTCCTCCACCTGACGGATGCCAGTCGTTACCAGCTCCCGGCCCAGAGTTAGCACCTCGTCTGCGTGCCTCGCCTCGAGCAGCGTATCGAGTTTTTTGCGAATCCCGGAATAGTCCGGCGTATAGCCCTCGCCCTTCCAGTAATTCTGCCAGCCGGGCTCGTCACCGATATCACGGATCTCCTTTCGAAGACGCGTCACCAGGGTTTTAGTGTTGCCGGAGATCAGCTGTTTACTGTCGGAAAGATCCCTTGCCATTTCCGGGTACTGTCCGGCAAGCTCATGGATCAGGTCGATAAGCTGGGCCTTCGTCTTCCCCTTTAGAAAAGCTTCGATATCCTGTCGCATATCGACGGATATGGCGCTCTCATCGTCCGGTTCATCGTCCCAGTCTTCATCTTCCAATAGCTCCAGGCGGCCGTCATCCTGCTTTGCTTTGGGAACGCGCCGGTTGTTTTCGACACGCTTCAGGTACTCGATCACCACGGCCACCCCGTGCTTGCAGTCCAATTCGTAAGGGCACGTGCAGATTGAATCCGGCACTCCGTCTTCATCCATAACCACCTTCGTGGCATAGCGCTCCGTGCCATCCACCCAGGCAATCAGGCTTTCGTCGTCCGTTACGGCCAGATCGGAAACACGCCCCTGGCGCTGATAGGTTTTGCCCCGGGAGACAATTTTCCCCCCGGCCCATCCTTCGATATCGTCCCAAGTCAGATCGGAAAATCGATCCAGTCGTGTCTTCTTTTTTGGCATGGGTTTACCTTCCTTGTGTTCTCATTTCGCAAGTCCCTGCACGCACCTTCCTTTTGAACTTGTAAGTATTCCTTACAAGTTGCCGCTACCGTTCTCGCCATAGACAATGAGATTCCTGCCGCCTATCTCGATCTTGTGTGTACTGTAAAAAGCCTTTTAATTTGTGATTTCAATGGACTGGATTCTCATTTCCCCGATTCCGATTGGCCGCTTTCGACAAGAGCAGTTTTTCCTTTCGCTGTCAGGCGATACTTCTGTGTCGGGCTCTTTGGCGATTCGGGCTGGGTCATTTCAACAAGGCCCGCATCTATGGCTGGCTGCAAATAGTCGTAGAGAAACGTTGGGCGGTGGCGTAATCCAAGGGATTGCATTGCGTCGCGTGCGCCCAAGGGTTCATCTTTCAGGCAGTTAAGGATGCTTCTTACTTGTTCAGTTACTTGTTCGGTGGCTTTTTGAACCGTGATTTCTCAGCCAGGGTTACGGTGCAACGCAACCGCATGCCGATTTCCATAATCTGCAGCTCTGGCAGCCCCAGCTCTTCCGCTTCTCGGAGAATACGTGGGATGCCGCTGCCTTTGGCGCCTATGGGTTCCAGGGGAGCCGGAATTTCAGCTTCGTTGTAGGTCACAGGACTTTCCAATGGCCGCCCTTGGCCGGGCCGATACACTTGACCACGCCTCGAGCCTTGAGTTTCTTTATGTTCTCTTCGATTTTCCTGCTGGATATTCCAACGATTCCAGACAATTCTCTTAAGGATTTTTCCGTCCTTTCATTTCTGACAAATCGTATTCTTTCCTCATAATTTCTCTCCGGTATAAGCTTTTTGTTCTTTTTTAGTGGCTTTCCTTGCTGAAATAATCCTTATCTCTGTTTCGTCTTCTCGTAATGTGTAGCTTACATCAAACTTCTAACTCGGCGAATGTTTATTCACCACGAAGTGCACGAAGAAACACGAGGTTGTTGCTTTTATCGGAATGTTTCGTGGTCTTCGCGATCTTCGTGGTAAAACAATCACAACAAAATATTTAGACCCAGTTCCAGAATCTAATAATAAGGCGTCAGGCTGCAGATGACTATTTGCTGTTCAGGCGATCCTTGTCCAGAACCTCACCCATCGCAAATGTAAAATCACCCACCAACTGGACGCAGAGTTTATGGGTGCTTTCAGGGTTATTGTAAAAATCTTTAGTGGCTTCTTTATTATTTTTGAAACCAGGTCTCAAATTCCGATTTCCCTGTCAGGTATTTTTCACCGATGCTCTTTTGGATTCTATGGTGGCCTTTTTATCCCGACGATCGTCAACCTTCAGGTCTATGACCACCCGGCGCGCCCCTTCGGCTACATGGGCCGCATGGATCTCTTTGACAAGGTCGAACAGAGCATTTAAGTCCGGCACCTCAACTGTAGTGCTCATACCTCCGATCTCATATGTGTAACCCGACCTTTCTATGACGGCGACACCTTTTTTTACAAAACGGCCAAGACTTGTCCCTTCACCGATGGGATAAACTGAGAGTTGTGCAATCATTTTCTGTCTCCTTTATGTCATCGCCTCAACTACAAGCTCGGTGAGGTCTTTGACTTTTAGATTGGTTTTCTGTCTGCGTGCCCTGGTGGTCATGGTCCGCACGCATTGCTGGCACCCAGTGATGACCATCTCGGCCCCCACATCTTTAATGGAATCGAGCTTCATCTGGGCTACCTGGGCGGATAGATCCGGATCGGTCATCTCCACGTTCCCCCCGCCACCACAACAGACGGAAAACTTGCGGTTCATGGGCAGCTCCAGGAATCTCAGGCCTGGAATCGCCTGAATTACTTCCCGGGGCTCCTCATACACCCCCGTATTGCGACCCAGGTCGCATGGATCGTGATAGGTGGCAGCGACATCAATATCGTTCTTAAGATCTATGCTGCCGCTTTTAATCAGCTCCCCAATCAACTGGCTGGCATGCATCAATTCCACATCCGTGTCATAGAGATGTTTCCAGGTATGTAGACAGGAGGGGCAGGTAAAGACAACCTTTTTGGCGCCCACGTCCGCCACCTTCTGGAGGTTATGTTTCTTTAATTCCTCCAATTTTTCAGGCATACCGGCTCCCACAAGAGGAAAACCGCAACACCACTCATCACCGCCGAGAATAGTAAAGTCCACTTTCGCCATTTGCAGGATCTTAGACATATTGGCGGGTATCTTCTGTACCATGGGGAAGAACGAGGCCACACAGCCCACAAAGAAGAGAATATCCGCACGTTTTTTTTCAAAGGCGTCTTCAGGCAGATCCTTGATCAGCTCCTGCCATTCGGCCCGGTCTTCCTGATCATCGTCGGATATGTTCCGGCTCTTTTCAAGGGTTTTGACTAATCGCTCTGCCACTTTTGGATAAAACCCCCTGTCCACCTGGCATTCACGGTTCTGGAAAATGAGATCTTTTGTCTGAACACTGGACAGGCAAACTGCCGAACAGGCGCCGCATCCAAGACATGTGAAAATGGCCTTCTCCGTATCTGTGTTCAGTGCCAGACTGTTCTCGATGGCAAATCGGGTAATGGCGTTTCGCCCCCTCGGCGAATACGCCTCATTCTTCTTAACCAGATAAGTGGGGCAACCGGGCAGGCAAAACCCGCATTTATTGCACTTCGCCACCTCGTCATATGAGAGTTTCTTTAGTTGGACGATATTCATGGGGTGCTACCTCGTGTGAAAGCTGGATACCTGTTACTCGTTACTAGTCGAAGATCCCGTTTTTAAGCGGGGTTGCTCGTTACTCGATATTGGGGTACTAATTACTGCTTTTTCAATCGACAATCGCCAATCATCAATCAACAATCAAAGCCCTCCCACAAAACGTCCCGCGCTCATAACACCGGATGGATCGATCTGCTCCTTGATCCGCTTCATGACAACGAAGTCGGAACCTTGCTCTCCCCAGATCTTGAGACGGTCTTTTACTCCCGAGGGGGCGTCTTCCACAACCAGATTGCCCCCAACCTCGCGGCAGCGTGCCAGCAGGCTGTTTACGGCGTGTACACCCCTGTCCATCGCTTCGGCGTCGTTCGGTAAAATAAGGAGACGGGGCAAACAGATTCCGTTCCCTGCATGGATCAGGAGGGTGTAATCGAGATCGGCATCGGAAAAGGTTTTTTCCACGGACGCAGCAATCCCCCTCCACTCTGAAATGGGGTAATTGAGCCTGGCTTTGATAAGGTCAGCTCCGCTGTCGGCAAGAGCAGCATCAAGGTTACTCATTGCAAGCCAGAACAGCAGATGTTTTTCTTCTTGCAGGTGTGCGTCGGACCTGGCGCCGTTTGCCCTGGCCATACCCATGATCTCAATTCGCATGCGGTCTACGGCCTGTTCAAAGCCTTCAATGGCTATGGCGACCACGAAGCCGTTGGAGCCAAGATCAGGGATGCCATCCATGTCCAGGTGACTGTAGGCCTCCTGGTTCATCACGTCAACACCGGCCGGAAGCAGATGGGTCTCAAAAACCTCTTCGATAAAAGACGAAACCTGGGAAAAGGATCCGAAAGAAATTAATAGGGTCTCCATTTTCTCCGGTAAGGGTAGGAGCTTCAGCGTCATTTCACATATGATTCCCAGACTCCCCATTGAACCAACCGCCAGTTTGGAGACATCATATCCTGACACATTTTTTACCGTCTTCCCCCCTGATCCGAGGATCTCTCCCGTAGGCGCTACCATTCGAACCCCGAGAATAGAATCCCTTATATTTCTATACAGGAGCCGGCGAGACCCGCTGGAATTGGCAGCGATAATACCACCTATGGTTGCCGAGTCGGCATATGAAGGATCGACGGGCAGAAAGCAACCGCTATGTGATCTATCAGAGCAGATAACTTCATCGGCCTCGGTAACAAGATCATCGAGGGGGAGGTAGCAGCGATCTTCCTGGGTGGCAAGTCTCGCCTGGATATCCCTGAATTTGACACCGGACTCTACTGTGATGGTCAGGTTTGATGTATCCACATCAATCATATGGTTCATCCGGGAGGTGCATATCACCACGTCTAACCGTGCCGGCGGATTGCCCATGGCCATCTTGGTCCTGCTTCCGCATGGAATAATAGCCATGTTCTCTCTGTTGGCCAACGTGACCACGCCCGAGACCTCCTCAGCATTCCCGGGAAATATTACAGCCTCAGGGACCATTTCATCTATTGCATAATCCCTGATCACATCAAATCCGGTTTTGAGAAACTCCTTGCCCACAATACCGGCGAGCTCCCCAACTATTTCTTTAAAGTCTGCCACGTGAAAACTCCTTTAATGAACGTCCAACATCGAACATCGAATGAAAAACACCAACTTTAGGCATTTTAGGCACTTTAGCTCACTTTAGGCACTTTTTTATTGTACACAAACAGATTCGGGAATCATTTTTCCGGGATTAAT
>JACNJD010000335.1 GCA_014382715.1 Candidatus Desulfacyla euxinica
AAGGAGAGGTGTTTTTAATGGAAAATTATTATGTTGCAAGTCTCATACTCAACCTAACCCAAATATGCCGCAACGCATTGTTTTTGTTGCTGATTCAGGATGTCCCACCCCGAGATCAGAAAAGAACGCGTTTTCAAAAGGTTAGATCAGCTCACAACATAACTATATAAACCTTGCATTTAGACCCACGCCAAAAACGTTCAAGACTACATCTTCCAGTTGTAACCTGTTGCGTCTTTGAAAAATGCTTTTTTTGGTTTTTTCCCTTTGCGACGCTGCGAGCAGACGTATTTCATTTGTAAACACATCTGATAGTCTGTCCTCCTATTCTGGGAGTTGGAGTTAGATTTTGGCTGGCAACCTTAATTTGCCCCGTTTTGGGAGCCAGAGGCAAGGAATAAGAAATGAGGGTTCACCCCGTACACATCTCTGCCGGAATCATATCTGTATCAAGAGAGATTCCCTTCTAATCAGCTTCAGTTTGCAACTCTAATAAAAGTTGAAGGGCGCGTAAACAGGGTTTTTAATGAGACCATCAAACATGGTGGAAGTCCGAGAACGAGCAAAACCCAGATCCTCCGCCCTGCACAACATCCATTCCTACATTTTCTCTTCCCAGCCTCGGCCAGATCCCGGTGGCTGGCCTCTGTGGTGAGCGGGTGAATAAATTAGGGCATATTCCTAAACTTGAATCGTTTAAAGGGTCACGCAAGGATTTCTTGATAGCTGCTCACAAGCCTGGAAGCTACCACACCGGCCAGACGCCTCATAACCGTAAGGCCCTCTGAAGGATGTCTTTCAAATACCCGCGCCAGCAGCTCTCCATCAACTTTGATTACCTTACTTTCCTTCACACATTGGGCTGTAGCAGTATATTCATTCGGTTCCACGAGGGCGGACCAGCCAAACATCTCTCCCGGCTCATTCACGGCAAGGGAAAGGCGTTTCTCCCCCACGACGGAAATATCTATTGCCCCATCTTCGAGGATATAGAGAGTATCCGCAAATTTCCCCTTTTCAAACAGCACGTGCCCTGCAGGGAATTGCTCCACAGCAACATGTTCAGCAATCTCATTGATGACATGCGAAGGAATACCCTTGAATGGATCCGGCTCGTGCAATTACAGAGGCTGCCATACAAAAAAAAGATCCTCTCTGCGTGAAGGTCCTGAGCATGTTCACTTCTATCTTAGGGTCGATCGCCGGGAACCTTGCCCTCACCGTTCTTGCCACCGGCGGTGTCTATTTAGGAGGCGGCATCCCCCCCAAGATCCTGCCCGCATTGGCTGATGGCGGCTTCATGAATGCCTTTGCAAACAAAGGACGTTTTAAGGACCTTCTTGAAAAGATATCCGTTAAAGTCATTCTCAATGACCGTGCAGCCATCTTAGGGGCTGCACGTTGTGTTTTGGAAGAGGAATTGGGAGAGGGAGGTTAATCATGTCAGTAAGAAGATCCGGCAAGTTTATGGCGTCACTGGTATTGGCAATGGCCTTGTGCCTGCTGCTGATATCCGGGGGCTGCTCGGACAGCAGCAATGATGGCGGAAGCGCGGGAAAGCTTGTTAATTCTGAATTGAGCAAGGAATATACAGCCCAGGAAGTGGCTGATGCCATTAAGGACGGTTTTTCCAACACGGGCATTGACGTGAGCGAAATGATAGCAACTTCCAACGCCGTGAAGGCGTATGCTATTAAGTATTATACCACGGATATCGACGGAGAGTTGATTATCGTATCGGGCCTCGTGGCGTTTCCTTCTCCCGCGGCCGGCGAATATCCAGTGGTGCAATATCATCATGGCACCCAGTTCAACAATCAGGACGTGCCGTCAAACCCCGATAGGAGCAAGGAGGCTATCGGGTGCATGGCTGTTTTTGCAGGGCATGGCTATATAACTTCACTGCCTGACTATATCGGGCAGGGAAAATCCAAGGTAAAACATCCTTACCTTCATATCGAATCAGAAGCTACTTCCGGCGCCGATATGCTGAAAGCCGTGAAAGAACTTTGCGGCGAGCTTGCGGTGAAAAACAATTCCAAGCTGTTCATCCTCGGCCTGTCCCAGGGTGGGCAAGCAACCATGGCGGTGCAAAAGTACCTTGAAACGGCCGATTCGGAGCAGCCTTTTAATCTTACCGCCTCCACGCCTGTCGCCGGGCCTTATGATCTTCCGAAGGCATGGAATTCCTGGTTTACCAACCCGCCCGGATGCTCACCCCTGGCCGCCCATTTAACCCTGGCCTACAGGTATATTTATGGTTTTACGGACACCTTGAGCGAATTATTTCTGCCTCCCTATGACAGCCAGATTCTAAGCATAGATGATGGAACTCATAACGGAGAGGAAATGTATGTGATGCTTCCAGATACCATGAAGGGTCTGCTGCAGTCGGACTTCATAAATGAAGTCAGTGCCAAGACACATCCCTTCTATGACGCAATGGAAGATAATATTATTGACAATTTTGCGCCTATCACCCCAACCCGACTGTATCACGGGAAAGACGACGAACTTGTGCCTTACTCCTATTCAGTAGATTCATGCAACAAGATGAAAGCCATGGGCGCTGTAGATATCGAAGTGGTGGATGTAGGATCCGGCTATTCCCACGTGGGATCATTTGTTCCTTCGATAGTGCGGGCGAAGTTCTGGTTTGATACTTTTTGATAATTCCACTTTGTCAATTGCTTCAATATAGCACCGGAAATTTTCCAGAAAAACAGAAACTTACGTCTGACAGCTCTAACCTGTTGCGTGTCTGAAAAGCTGAGCTTTTTTTGATTTTCACCTCTGCTTCGATCTTCATCTGCTAATTTCCACAAAAATTGGATGATATGCGCCGAGAAGATAAAAAAAGATTTGACACGCACTCAAGCCTGTAGTATACTTCAGGACGATAAAGAGTATACCTTAGGAGGTGATCAAATTGTCTAAAGTAACTGCCAAATATCAATTTACCATACCTGTAAATGTTAGGAAGGAACTGGGGATCATTCCAGGAACCGAAGTGGACATTGCAAAAGAGGGTCAAAAATATGTCATCGTTGTTGATCCAATAGAAACGGTTAAGCGGAAGTGGCGTGGAAAGTTCAGGGGTGGACTGACAACAATGGAATATATGGATGAAGTCAGGGGCAAGGTAAATTGAGAGTCTGCGTAGATACGACTATTCTGCTTGATATTTTGAAAGATGAATTTAGAATCTTTCAGGACAAGTTGTACACTGCTATCGCAAGAAGGGAGAATCTGGTTGCACCCTCGGTGGTGTTTGCGGAACTTATGCCGCAATTTAAAGGAAACACCAAGCAACTGGGTGAATTTTTAGAGGAACACAAAATTGTGATCGAACCTCTTGCCCTCGATTCTGTCATTGCCGCATCAAGAGGCTGGATAAAATATTTGAAAAGAAAAGCAAAAGTTAAGTGCCCTCAGTGCGGCCAAAAGCTGAACCTAAAAGAACATTTTCTGTCAGATTTCTATATTGGGGGATTTGCTTCAGCAAAGTGCAGTGCCATTCTCACCAGAGACAGGGGCATATACACAAAATATTTTCCGCAGCTATTCGGGTATGAAGATTGTCTGGAAATGTTACCCCTCTAATCGTTGCTGTTACTCCATCTGCCCTGCGCTTCGCGCATTCCCTTTCAGCTTCCCTGCTTTGAGCTTTATGCTTCTAATACGTCCCCCATTAAACCCATTATCCTCGATTCCCGCGCCGACTTCCCGCCATTCAACTACGACCAGAGACCTTTGAAAAATGTTCAATTTTGATCAAGATCAAGGAAGGCGACAATTTCAACCACAGGAATATGTTGAATATTTCGAGGATTGAAATTTGAGTCTGACGCCGAGATTGGCCAGATAAGCTCAGACTTCGAAAGGGGGCGTTTTGCAGAGGTCTCGATCAGTCAACTCCGACTGGTATCGATTCCGTTCCGGCCTGTAAACCACCTCAACGATTTTGCTTGACATGGGTAAATCCCCCCTCTAAATTGACCTGACAATTGCCTATCAAAATAATTTTGTTTACCAACCCATTATCCACGAATCGGGGGAATGACAAATGAACCTCAAATTTCTTACACTATAAGCTTCAAGGCATCGAGGCCAAATCCCCTGATCGGCTGGCGGAAAGCCACGGGGTTTCAAGACCTCCCCCTGTTGGTTATTTAAAAGTATAATGGTGGCTGGCAAATTGGCGAAGAAATCAAGCACTCTATTTCTGCTTTAACTGAATTTGATAAAAAGCAATTTAGCGACCTAATATCTGACCTTAGTACATGTCGTGAGCTTTTTGAGGATAGGAATGAACTTGTTCATAGAATAATATACCTTGGCATCAATAAACCAGACCAAGGGGTAACTTCTGATGAATTGTATCGGTTAGCAAGTGAAATGGCTGAATTGCGAGAGGCTATCCATAAGACAATGATTTTGGAACTACCAAGGGCTTTGAACAAGTATTTAAAGGAAAAAGAGGGCAGTTGACCTTCTTTATCTTCTATCACTAAATATCGCAGCTATGGCAGGGGAATGAGCCGTTCAGACCGTGAGAATTTGACTAATCTGCCTGTTTGTGTTTATTATTAAGCAATTTTCCCACAAATCCTTCCAAAATTATCAAATGGCTGGGCCTTCAGCCAAAGGAGGGTCATTACATGCCCATTGAAGATTACTATTCAAAATCAGAAAGTGCCAATGTTACTTTTGGGCCAAAACAACTCCGTTTCTCTGCAGCCCTGGTGAAAAAGTACGACCTGTCAAATTACAAACACGCACGCATAGGCATCGATTCAGAACTGCGTCGAATTTACTTCGCCTTTCAAGAGAGCGGCGGTCCAGGGATTGCAAAGTTTTGGGGAAGGGCTGAAAAAAAATCCGGGAGTAAGAATATAGCCATGGGGTCTATCTACTCCGATTACGACTGGCTTGCCCCTATGCAAAAGGAGAAAGACCCTGCTAAAAGACAGTTCGAGTTAGAAGTTATAGACCCTCTGGACACTGAGATTTATCCAAAATACAAATACTTCGTCACTGTAGGATATGCGTGGGCACCAGATAGGAATTTTCATGATGAATCCAACTATCCTGAAGAACCAGGTGTTTACCGGCTCAAGAAAGATGGAGAAGTGGTACGGATCGGTGAGACAAACAACTTATCCAGAAGGCTGAAAGACCACCTTAAGGATTTTCACGGAGAGGTTGACACATTCGATTTTGAAATTGTTGCCAATGATGAAGAGCGTAAGGCCGAGCAAAAGCGTCTATTTGAGACATTTCGTGCCAATGTTGGTAGGCTTCCCAAACTCAATCCTCAAGCAAGCTGAAAAAAGAAAGAGAAATTTGTTGAAAATGGTTGACAATCAATGGATCACATCATTTTTGTAATGTTATCCGGGTCTATATAATCATTTAGGCGAATAAATAAATGATATGACTCAATTTATATTTGGTATTTTAATTATTTGTTTTGCGGCAGGTTTGGGGTGGTTTGGTGCGAATTTAGCCCAAGAAGGCTGGAAAAAGTGGAAACGCCCTGAAATTGCTAACAAAATAAATGAAGTAAAAGTTGAAGACACTGCCGAAAGGCAGTTGCGCGCCTATGTTTCCGTTGGCCCTCTGATTGTCAAGGAAAAATTCCCGAAAGAGATTTCCTTTGTCGCAAAAAACACAGGACAGACCCCCGCCTATGATTTGTCGAGCCACTTGAATTTTGAGAAAACTGGCGCTGAGGTCGGTTTGCCAGATGGATTCGGCTTTCCTGTTAGGGAGGGATTCACTTTCGGCCGTAGCGTTGCAACATTGGGTTCTAACGGAGAAATTGAATTTACGTTTCCAGTTGATCTTGATGATCTTACTAAAGTCCAAAACGGGAAGATGGGGTTGTTTTATTACGGGCACATTAGCTACAAAGATATTTTCAAAAAAGATCATGTCTCTAAATTGTGCTACCAATACACTGGGGCCAAACAAGGTAATGTCATCGTCCATGAATTTAGAATGTGCGAAAACCATAACGATGCTGATTGAGGCCAGGATTCACATCTTGCTATATTGGCCTGTCGAATGCACATGCTCTAACGACCGGATGCAACCGACCTCGTACCTCGGCCGCTGATCCAGGCGTTCGGCAACAAAACGGAAGAAACATGCGCGCATGCATTCATCGAGGTAGCAAACAAATAGGGGGCAGTTGCGTTGAGATCGAAAGTTGCGGCCAGCGTTTACTTGTCGATTTCGGTCTGCCATTGGACGCAGAAGAGAACTACAGTCAATATCTACCCAAAATCAGGGGGTTAGACGGTAGTGATCCGTTCCTGTTGGGTGTTCTGATTTCCCACCCTCATCTTGACCATTTCGGGTTACTCGCCCACATCTCTCAGAAGATTCCGGTCGGCATGGGTGCCGCTGCCCGTCGGATACTTGAAGCCGCGGCTCCTTTCATGCCGGGTAACTGGCCTACTCCACCAGAGGGTTGGAATTACCGATCAGGGCAAAGCTTCGACATCGGCCCTTTTTGTGTAACCCCCTTTCTTGTTGATCACTCGGCGTATGACGCTTACGCACTTCAGATTAAGAGTGACGGGAAAAGCATTTTCTATACTGGCGATTTTCGTTCTCATGGGCGCAAGGCTGCATTGTTTGAACGTCTGACAGCAAATCCACCGCAAAGCATAGACACTATGCTTTTAGAAGGGTCATCGCTTGGGCGTATCGCCGATTCACAGCAGTTTCCCACGGAAAAGGAAATCGAAAACCACTTGGTACATGTCTTTTCCACCACCGAAGGCTTGGCACTAATCCATACATCAGGCCAGAATATTGACCAAATTGTTTCAATCTTCAGGGCTTCCAAAAGAACTGGAAGAAAGTTGATTATCGATCTCTATACAGCAGCTATATTGGAGGCAACCGGCAATAATAATCTGCCCCAGTCGGTCTGGTCAGATGTCGCTTTGTATGTACCTCACTCCCAACGTGTACAGATTAAAGAGAATGCCTGGTTTGATCTACTGAAACGGCACTCTGCCAATCGTATATTTATTGAGCATCTTCAACAAGTATCCAAGAAATCGACCTTGCTTTTCCGCCCTTTGCATCGATTTGACCTTGAGCGGGGAGAGTGCCTTTCAGGGGCGACCTACATCTATTCGCAATGGGAAGGTTATTGGGAACAGGGTTCTTACGATATGGTCAAAGACTGGCTTGAGCGACATTCCATTCCGAAATTTAGCATTCATACATCGGGACACGCCAGTCCGAGCGAACTTAAAAAATTGGTATCAGCGATAAGCCCGCTCAACGTGGTTCCGATTCACAGTTTTTTTCCTGAGAAATATCCTGAACTATTCCCAAATGTGGAGGCTCATAATGATGGCGAATGGTGGGAGGTATAAATGAGAGCATTGTCCCAAACTTTTATGAATGACCTGTTGAACCCAGATGGCTTGCTTCATCCTATACTCGAACGAGTGAAACAGGATCATACGCTCATGCTTTCAATTCGTAAGGACTATATCAATATCTACTACCGGGGTGGCAATATCCTGAGAGTCAAAGAACAGAGTAGTGGCCCCTACAGTTCATTCTTCGATAATAAATACAATAAGTCTGGAGTGCCAAGTTTTGGCTTACCTGACGTTATTGAAAGGCAGGGCGCGGCAAGAACGTGGGTAGATTCATTCCAAGACCTCAAGGGGATAATGGATTTCTATTTCTCGAAATACAGTAAGCCAGAACGAGAGTTTCAACAGCTGGTTGCCCGGGAGAACAATTTGTCGACCATCGCGAATCAAAGCGAATATTTTGTTACAGATATTGAATTTGCCGATTCAGATCTTGGAGCTCGATTTGACATTCTGGCTTTACGCTGGCTTGCATTGCAGCGAAAAAGTTCCAGTAACTGCCGACCGGCATTAATTGAAATGAAATATGGCGATGGTGCTTTAAGCGGTAAAGCCGGAGCACTCAAACATTTACAGGATATCGATGCATTGATCTCTATCGCTGACAAATACAAAACACTGTTAGAGACAATGGAGACGCAGTTTAACCAGTTGGATGAACTTGGATTGATGGCTTTCAACCGGGTTGCTAACTTGACAAAGATCAAGTTAGATGCCAGCGAGAAGCCTGAGGTAATCTTTGTATTGGCTAATCATAACCCTCGCAGCTCTAAGCTGAGTACTATATTGAATGACCCCGAAATCGAAGCATATGATCACTCGTCTCATTTTGATCTAAAATTTTATGTATCCAGTTTTGCGGGTTACGCATTACACGCAGACTGCATGGTGACGTTGTCTCAATTCCGTGAATTATTGAAAAGCAAGAATGCCGAACAAGGCGCTGCACTGGACGGGGATTCCGCTGCGCTCCACCCCCGCTAGTGAGCTTGATCGTTAGTTACCTTGCCAAATGGTTGAAAGGAGGAGGATGGTAAACAGAAAGATAAAAGCGAAAGTACGCCGAGCAGGGCCAGGAGACATCCAGCGGATGATCGAGATTCATGGTATATGTTTCAAAGAGCCGTTCCCCCAAGAGATTAAGTGGAACGCCGAGGACCTATATTTTGCGATCAGTCATTTTCCACAGGGGCAATTGGTCGCGGAAGTAGAAGGCATTGCTGCGGGTCAAATCATATCCAATCGTGTGTCGGAGGAACTCTACAGATCTCATCCGCCCCTCGTTGAGTTCATAGGCATTGATCCCCCTTGGTACCGCTTCGATGAAGCAGGCAGCACCCTCTGGATTCTCGAAATCGCGGTTGATCCGTCATTCAGCGGGCGTGGCGCAGCCCTGGCGCTGATTCAGGCATGTAAGGTGGCGGTCACTGACACGCATGGGTTGACCCGTTTTGGTGCAGGCGCTCGTATTCCCGGATACGCCGCGTGGAAGGAGAAGACGGGCGCTACTGCCCAAGCGTACTGTCAGGGAGTTGCCAAAGGGGAGATCTTTGATCCGGTATTAGGGCCTTTTCTGAAGTACGGGACCAGATTCGACCGTGTGGTTCCCGGTTATGTGGCTGATCCGGAGTCGCTCGATTATGGGGCATCTGTAATATGGGAACGCGGAATGGATTGAGTTCGGAGGCCGGTCAACATGTGAAGCGGGGTCAAGAAAAGCCCGGCCTCAGGCCCCCTTTTTCTTTGATTTAATGAATTAGCTCTCTGTATTCAGGTTATGGTATATCAAACTGGGATCTGATTGCTCGCGGATGTTGACGTATTCCTGTTCAGAAACTTAATTTTCTACCAGCGTGCCACTTTCCCACTTTCAAAGCGAAAGAGAAACAGGCATATGACGCACAATAATATTCTTTTCACTGGGCCTCCAGGTTGTGGGAAAACGACTCTCATAAAAAAAATTGTTGAGCAGTTGTTGACGCCTTCCACAGGCTTTATTACCAGGGAAATCAGAGAAAAGGGGAAACGGGTGGGGTTTACCATCAACACCTTGGATGGTGAGGAAGCTCTGCTGGCACACATCAACGTGTCGGGTCGGTACAGGGTCGGAAGATACAGAGTAGTTCTTGAGAGCATCGACAATATTGCCGTTCCATCCATGATCCCAAAAACCGAAAACGAGTCAGTGGTGGTTGACGAAATCGGGAAAATGGAGTGTTTATCATCTTTCTTCAGGAAAACGGTCCTGGATGTCCTTGATATGCCTAACCCGGACAAGCCGGAACCATAAAGGGTAAACCTTCAAGCAGTTTGGTTGAC
>JACNJD010000230.1 GCA_014382715.1 Candidatus Desulfacyla euxinica
ACCATCAACCAGAGTAGAAGGATAATCAGCCACCCCTCAAGCCTGGCAAGGATATTGTCAAACTGCTTTAAGGTATTCATAGAGGCTTTGGAATTGCGAATTGAGGGATTGAGGAATTTAGGAATTGAATGTAATGATTTTCAATTGGGCAGTAATTCAGGAATTCCTCAATCCCTAATCCGGATAAACCGGAAAAGTGCCTAAAGTGAGCTAAAATGCCTAAAGTTGATATTTGTTTTTCACGCCTTGGCGTGATTCGACGTTGGATGTTCGACGTTCATCTCTTTGCATCCCGCTTTAGCGGGACTTTCCGTACATTGTAAAAAATTTCTTGTGCTTTTTACCCGAGATTTAGTTGTTAACTGTCTAAATTCCTCAATCCCTCAACTCTGCTCATTTTTTCAAGAGCATATAAACGCGGTCCAGGAGTTTTTTGGGAAAGACCTTGCCTGTCAGCTTGCGGGTTACTTCAGCCCCGGCAGCGTGGAACTTCTTTAATGCTTCTCCTTTTGGGACAGGGATAATGGTTACTCCGCTCTTCCTGATTATCTCAATCGCTTCCTTGGTTTGATCCCTCAACTGGGTTGTGAGATCTGCCATCCCCTTTTTAAGGGTATCTTTCAGTAAATTGGCCAAGTCTTTCGGCAGCTTCTTATACTGCCTGGATGATATCAGGATTGCCCCTGTGGAGTGCACAAGGGGAAGGGCCATCATATAATCGAGATAGTTCTGCCACTGGAGGGCAAGGGCGCCCAAAGGGGGTGCGTAGACGGTGTCAATCATCCCGGTGTTCAGGGCCGTGGTCACATCCGTGATGGCAAGCGGGATCGGATTTACTCCCATGGCAATAAAGGTTTCCTTGGCGATGGGATCCCCTGACCATGTCCACACCTTAAGACCTGAAAGATCGTGGACCGTCCT
This sequence comes from Candidatus Desulfacyla euxinica, assembly GCA_014382715.1. Taxonomy (GTDB): domain Bacteria; phylum Desulfobacterota; class DSM-4660; order Desulfatiglandales; family Desulfatiglandaceae; genus Desulfacyla; species Desulfacyla euxinica. The sequence continues at coordinate 922 of JACNJD010000230.1, forward strand.
GATCGGTTTTTTTGAGAGTAGATGAACATTACCCACCTCTGCCCAGCCCAAGAGTTCAAAGCCCTTTTTCCTGAACTGGTCAGAAAAAAAGGGATTAAGTTCGTTATGGATAAGGTCAACCTCCTCGTAGGTTCTGAAAAGGAAAGGAAGGTCAAGGACCCGGACCATTGGAAGGATTTTTCCAAACCCCACACCGGAAAATGCAGCGGAGTGGATCTGGCCTATCCTTATTTTTTTCAACACATCCAATTCATCGCCGGCAATACCACCCGCATAGATCCTGAACCCAAGCCGGCCTCCGCTCTTTTCTCTGATCTCCTTATCTATGGCCCTCATCTGTTTTACCCAGGTGGAGCCATCCGGTGCTACTGTCGCAAATTTGATCAGATACTGGGGCCTCTTTGCCGCGTCCAATTCATGTAGTGGCTGATAAAAGACCCACATACACAGAAAAAGGAAGAATAGCTGGGTTCGTTTTTTCATAAACTGTAAACCTCCTGAGAACGGCTAAAAGAAGAGCTCATCAGCCATTTCTTTAAGACTTCTCATCTTCTCTTTGATAGCGCTGTTTATGAGACAGGCCTCTTTCAGCTGGTCAGCCGGGGCCTTCTCCACCTCGTCGATCAGGTTTAAGAATAATTCTTTGTTCTGGACCCTGACTGCATAATACTTGGCATAATAGTATTGTGCCAAAAAGAATTTTCCATTGCTCGCGGCCAGAGCCTTGGTGAAAAACTCCTTTGCCTTAGCCGCATCTCCGCCTAAGATTTTTGGCATTGCCGCTAACATAGAGCCGTTTATGATATACGGCGAGCCATAAAAATATTCCGGGTTTATCTCCATTACCCTCTTGAGGCATTCCTGTGCAGTGCTCAAATCGCCTAAGGCAGCAGGTTTGTCGAGGTTAAGATTGATCCACCCATTCCAGGACATTGTAACCCAGAACAGGGGTTCAATTTGATCCCTGTCCATGGCGCTAAGTCTGGCCAGGATTACCTGATGATTCGGATTTTCCATGCCCATAGCCTTGAGCCCGTATCTCCTGGCACGCAGATAGAGTCTTGATGCCCTCTCCGGATCCTCCTCTTCAACAAAGAGCATGGCGTATCCGGTGAACCCCATACAGAGGGCAGTGAGGATCTGTTTGTTTTTCGGGGCATTCTTGAGAAGACCCTCCATCAATTTGAGTTCCGCAGGGAGAGACTGCTCTGCTAACTTCAGGTCGCACTCCTCAAAAAAGGCCCTGGTCAAGTTGGGTATGAGGGATGAGGTGGCGTTCAGGGCCAATTTCATGCATCCGGTCGTTAACAGCATCAGTAGAACGATGGCAAACAGGCTGCGGGAGGTCTTTTTCATGTGTCAATAACCGATAAACGGCTCTCCTTTTTTTAGAGGGCTTTCTAACAGCTTTTTGGCCACAAACTGGGCCCCGGAAGCGTTTTCCATATTCAAGACTTGATCATAGTATTTTTTGGCTTCATCCCGGTTATTTTCAAGCTCATAACTCATTCCTATTTTTACCAGGGGCCATGCAATCATCGTAGGATCGTTTTCAGGATCCTTATGGTCGAGTATCTTTCTTAGTCTGGATCTGGCTTCAGGATAGAGCCCATGAAAAAGGTCATATATTGACTCCAGGTAAAGCGCCCGTTTCTCCCACATGGGGGCCACCCTTATAGATGCTTCAGTGCTCCTAAGGCGCAACTTGCTGACCATTTCTCTGTATTGAGGATCCATCTCTAATCTGATGTAGCTGACACCGAGAAGTACCTGGAAACGTGGGTTTTTTCTATATCTCTCTGCCAGTTCGGTTGAGAGATCAAGGGCCTTTGTAAAGTCCTGCTCACCGAAGAGATAGATATAAAGGAGAACAGTCTTGGCTTCTGTTGCCGAGTAGGCTGCCTCCTTGGAGGCAACAGTTAACTTCTTTAACCCTTTTTCTATATCGCCCTCGTGGACAAGAAAGTAGGTCAAGAATTTCAAAATCCCTGAAAGCCGCGCTGTATAATAATCAAAAGTGCCTAAGCCCAATAAGACGTCCTTGTTATCAGGATCCATTTCCGAGCAGATCTTGAGGGCTGCTATGGCATCTCTCGCTAAGAAAAATGAAGAGGCCCAGTTGCCTTTCATAAGTTCAAAGCGGCCTTTAAAACCTAAGGCCCCGCCAAGGTAAAAGAAGTCATAACTGTCCGCACCGTCTTTGTCAACCCGAGCTTCTGCTACCTCTATGGCGCGGTCAATCCGTTTCTTGAACTCCTTCACGTTCACTGGAGACCAGAAGCCGGAGGCTAAGCGGGACCATGAAACCATGGCCAAATAGAAATAACCGGCTGGTTTATCCTGTGATTTGGCAATGACCTTTCTAAACAGGTCCTCGGCATCATCAAATTCACGCTCATAAATGAGATCTATCCCCCTTAAAATCTGTTCGTTTACCTTTGGCTTTTTCAAACCAGGACCTTCGTCGTTTTCAAGGCTTAAAAGGTCCTGTGCAGTGGCTACCAACAGGAGCGAAATAAAGACCAGTGAGAAGGAGAATAAGAAAGAGTGCCTTTTCAGGGAGTTCCGGTTTTTCACGGGATAACCTGTTTCGGGGTTATGGCCTGCTGATTTGTAAGGGGATTACGATGTTTCGCAAAATAAACTACATGAGAGCTTGTAATTATACAAGCTTAAAATGCCGATTTTTTTAGGTAAATTGATTAAAAAGTCATCTTAAGCTTAAGATTTTGTGGATTTTTTGTTGTTAATGTGTTAAAATAAACATTGCATTCCAAATGTAATTTACTGGAGATTGTTGGTTTTTGCAATGGGTCTGTGTGTGAGACAGGAGACAGGAAAACGAGTATCCAGTGCTGGAGGCGTAAGGCGTTAGGCGGAAGGAAAACAACGCACAACCCGTAAACCAGCATCGAGTAACCAGCATCCAGTATCAAGTAACCAGTATCCAGAATCGAGTACCCAGTATGAAATATAGTTTGAAGATCGGGAGAGTAACAAAATGAAGATATTCATTGTGGGAAGCACGGGTATGTTGGGGAGTGAATGTAAGGAAGTTCTTAGGAAGGACCACGAGGTTATTTGCCCGGACAAAGATGAAGTGGATATTATTAGCTGGGATGTGGTTATAGAGCATCTTGGTGAAGTGGCTCCTGACGTGATAATCAATTGTGCCGGATTCACAGATATGAAGGCGTGTGAAACAGAGGATTTTGCGGTTAGAAAAATCAATGTGGAAGGTCCAAGAAATCTGGCACAGGCATCTGCGAGGTTTGGATGTAAAATGGTTCATCTCTCCTGCGGGCATGTCTTTGACGGAAAAAAGAGAATGCCCCAGCCCTATTTTGAAGACGACACCCCGAATCCACTCTCAGCCTATGGGAAAAGTAAACTGGAAAGCGAAATAGCGGTTAGAGGCAACTCTCCAAACTATATAATCATCCGTGCCATCTGCCTGTATGGCATAAACGGTAAAAACCTGGTTAAATCGATATTGGCTCAGGCTGTTCGTAAAAAGAAGAAGGTTTTGCGGATACCAGAGGACCAATTCGGGGCGCCCACGTGGAGCTATCGCTTAGCTTTGCAGATAAAGACACTCTTAGAAAAGGGTGGAAGAGGCACATACCATTTAACTGCCGGGAGTCATTGCAGCCGCTTTGAATTTGCCAGGTATCTCCTGGACAGATTAAACATCAAGACCCCAATTGAACCTTGCAGCCTGAGGGACCTGGATGATCCCTTTGTTATGCCTGTAAATTGTCTGCTGGAAAACAGGCTTTCCAAGAAACATGGACTCAATGTCATGGTTGATTGGAAAGAGGACCTGGACAGGTTTCTTGACAAATTCGGCAAAAAGTTAATCAAGGAGGCCCGGCGGGCATGAAAGTATTGCTCTCCCTCCTCGCTTTGGCATATGCAGTCTCCCCCTATGACCTTTTCCCCGATTTTTTTGCAGGTGTGGGATGGATTGACGACCTGATAGTTTTAGGCTTGCTCTGGTGGTATATCTATGTTTACAGAAAGAGACGATACGGCTATGAAGGCCATAATCCGGGGAGGAATCAATCCTCGCAGGGGACGGGCTCAAGAGGAACCGCTGCAAACGATGCTTTTGAACCGAAAGACCCATACTCCGTGCTGGGTCTCCAAAAAGGGGCATCTTCCAAGGAGGTAAAAGAGGCCTACCTGCGTCTTGCCCATCAATATCATCCTGATAAGGTGCTGCATCTTGGGGAGGAATTCAAGGACTTAGCCGAAACCCGCTTTAAAGAGATACAGAGTGCTTACCAGGAGTTGAAGCCTAAATAGAGCGGCCTAAAACACCCCCCTCATAAATAGCGGCTTTGGCGCTTCTCGGCTCTAAGCAGTCTCCTATCTGATGGATTTCATATCCCAATGACTTGATCTGATCATAAAGCCTGTTATCCGGTTTGGAACCGACTGCAGTCACAACCTTAGATGCCTCAATAAGAATCTGCGTGCCATCTTTGCCCGCAATAACCGCACCGTTGTCTTCCACTCTTATCAGCTTAGATCCTGTCCTGATCTCCACGTTGTTATCTTTAAGCTTTCTGATGAGGAGTTTTTTTGTGATGCTCTCAAGGGGCGCCCCGATTTTGGGAAGAATTTCGACTATGGTCACATGGCATCCGTTCTCTGAGAGGTGGAGGGCAACCTCACATCCGGTGGGGCCGCCACCAATTACCACGGCCTTATCTGCTTTCTGCTGACCGCTATTCAGGGCCTCATTGACAGAGATAACAATCTCCTTGTCAATCCCGTCAACAGGTGGAAAAGAGGGTACGGAGCCCGTGGCTAAGATCACTATGTCAGGGGCCTGGGTCTTAACCGTCTTTGTCGTGACTTCGTGGTTGATGTGGCAATTAACCCCGAATCTTTCTATCTGCCTCTTTTGAAATCTGATCAGGTTCAGGATCTCTTTCTTATAGGCAGTGATACTCCCCAATATAAGCTGCCCGCCCAACTCGGATTGTTTTTCAAACAGGTGGACATCATGCCCGCGTCTCGCGGCAACCCAGGCCACGTTCAATCCACCGGGACCCGCTCCGACAACCATGACCTTTTTCGGGGTTTTTGCAGGATGAAAGGCCATCTCTTTTTCACGTCCCAAAACAGGGTTGACGAGACATTCCACGCGGCCTTTCCTGAAGATGGATTCCATGCAGGTATTGCATGCGATACAGGTTCTTATATCGTCTAACCTGCCTTCCATGGCCTTTTTTGGGAATTCGGGATCCGCCAGGAGGCCCCTGCCGATGCAAATAAGATCGGCCATTCCGTTTTTTATAATCTCATCAGCGATCAGGGGATCATTGATCCTCCCCACGGCCATTACCGGCACATCCAGTGCCTCTTTGATTTTCCCGGCAAAACCTGTTAGGCAGGCCTTTTCCATAAACATGGGCTGGCAGATCCATTCGGGTGTGGCGTCGTTTCCGGCAGAGACCTGGACAACATCAATGCCTGCATTTTGGAGGATCTTCAGGATTTCAATACTTTCCTCAATGTCAAGGCCGTCTTTGACGAATTCCATGGCGCTTATCTTAAAGGAGATGGGGAAGTCTTTGCCAATGCGATGTCTCACCTCTCGCACAATCTCCTCGGCAAACCTGGTTCTTCCCGCGATATCTCCGCCATACCGGTCTTCCCGGATATTGGAAAACTTCGAAAGAAATTGATTGACGAGATAACCGTGGGCCCCATGGATTTCTATGAATTCAAAGCCTGCCTCAATGGACCTGGTGGCAGCATCCCCGAATTTTTCTACGATCCCCTCTATTTCACCCGTCGTAAGTGGTTTCACATCTCCCGTGATAGTGGGACAGGGGAGGGGGGAGGGGGCCACCGGTAGCTGCTTGATTACCTTAGATGATGTCTGTCTACCACCATGATGAATCTGAACGGCAGGGACTGCCCCTTCAGCTTTGATTGCCCTGGCGATCTTAGTGAGCCCTTCCATAAAACGATCATCGTATATCCTGGCCTGGTGGGGAGAGACTATCCCCTCTGGCGATACTGCACAGGCCTCCATAATCACCATAGCCGGTCCGCCTGCAGCCCTTAACCTGTAATGTTCAATGGCTTTGTCCGTGATTGAACCGTCATTCTCTATAAGGAAAGAGGCGAGACCCGGCATGACAATTCTATTCTTGAGATCACAATTCCTGATACTATAATTAGAAAAAAGGTATTTCACCGATCTTTTCCTCCCTAAAATCGATTTAAGCTCGAGCATAAAAAATGCCATAGGAATTTGTCAAACAAAAAAATGGTCCGTGGTGGAGAAATAGTTGAAACTGGAAAAGAAATGACAATCCAGTAGAAATATCTGACTTGAAAGAAGGGCTCATAACTGATAATGTTCGGTAGTAGGTCTCGTTAAGTGGTTAAGCCCCGCTCAAGCGAGGTCTGGAGGAGGGTTTTTAAAGATGAGACAAAAGCAATTAAAATTTGAGCAAGGACCTATCAGGCCTCCCAGCGAGGCCCGGAGTCTCCTCCTCAGGGTGACCCGGAACTGCCCCTGGAACCAGTGTCAGTTTTGTCCTGTATACAAGAAAAGGAAATTCTCCTTGAGGACAGTTGAGGAGATAAAGCAGGATATAGAGACCGTCAAGGATATTGTTGATGATGTTAAGGCCGTTTCATGGAAGCTTGGCAACAGCGGGATTGTCAAAGACGAGGTAATCAACTCCATTTTCGCGAATTCGGATTATAACGATAATTATCGCAGTGTTGCAGCCTGGATCTATTACGGTACCGGGGCGTGCTTTTTGCAGGACGCCGATAACATGATCATGAAGACCAGAGATCTGGTCGATGTATTGGAGTTTTTGAGAAAAAAACTTCCAGACATCACAAGGATAACCACCTATTCCAGGTCGCGTACTGTTGTACGCAAATCTGTAGAATCGTTGAAGCAGATACGGGAGGCAGGCTTAGGCAGGATACATATCGGGCTCGAAACAGCTTATGACCCGCTCCTCAAGTTGATGAAAAAAGGAGTCAAGGGTGCCCAGCAAATTGAGGCCGGGCAAAAAGTTGTCGAGGCCGGAATGGAGCTGTCCGAATATATAATGCCCGGGTTGGGGGGCCAGGAGATGTGGAGGGAGCACGCAGTTGAGACAGCAAAGGCATTGAACCAGATCAATCCCCACTTTATACGCCTGAGGAGCCTGCGCGTACCTGAGAAAGTGCCTCTGTACGAAAAATTGAAAGATGGCAGCTTCACCATGCAGACCGATGACATGGTAGCGGAAGAGATCAAACTCTTTATCGAGACCTTAGACGGGATCACCAGTATGGTGACGAGCGATCACATCATGAACCTTCTTGAGGAGGTTACCGGCAGGCTTCCCCAGGACAAAGAAATGATGTTGGAAACGATCCGGAAGTATCAGGCATTACCAGATCTTGCACGGACCATATTCCGTATTGGGAGGCGCGGTGGAACTTATCGGTCAACTGATGATCTGGAGCAAGATGCCTCAACTTTTGGGAAGATCAAGGAGCTGTACCACGATATTGAGTCTAAGGAAGGGATTGAGGGTGTTGAAAAATTTATCACTGATATGGTGGACAGGTATATTTAAGGATGAAAATTGAATGACTTATCCGATTTTCCTGCAGCTCGAAGATAAGATAGCCCTCGTAGTTGGAGGGGGCAGAGTGGCTCAGAGAAAGGTGGAAACCCTTCTGAAGTGCGGGGCTGTGATACATATTATAAGCAGGGTGTTAACCGACAAACTTAAAGAGTTGATTGATAGTAATAAAGTGCGGCTTCTGGGCGAAGAAATGCGGGACGAATTTTTGGATGATGTATTCATTGTCATAGCCGCTACCGATGACAAGGAGTTGAATAGCAGGGTGAGCGAGATAGCCCGCAACAGGGGTCTGTTGGTTAATGCGGTAGACCAGCCTGCAGACTGCAATTTTATTGTTCCCTCCATCGTAAGAAAGGGGGATCTCACAATTGCGATCTCAACCTCCGGGAAGAGTCCGGCCCTGGCAAAAAAGATAAGAAAAGAGATTGATGGGCAATTTGGGAACGAATATGAGAGCTTTTTGAATCTGATGGGGACTTTGCGGAAAGAGATCTTGGAAATGGGTCTTTCACAGGAAGAGAATAGCCGCATTTTTCATAAAATTGTTGACGGGGGGATTATAGAGGCTATTGCACGAAATGATCTGGCCAAGGTAGAATCATCACTTGGAAGTATACTCCCTCAGGAGATAAATATAAAAGATGTTTTAAGTGAGCTAAAGTGACTAAAGTTTGAAGTGACTAAAGTTAAGGAACTTCGTGACTTCATTTTATGTAAGGACTGTTTTTCTCAAGGCCTGCGAGTCAAATCAGGTCAAGGAACACTGGTAATAGGCCCTTAGTAACGTTTAACTTACAACATGTTGTAAAAGAAATACTGGATGCTGGCTGCCCCGAAGGGGCCACTTTTTCCGAGCGTAGTCTCTGAAAAAGCATAGGTAGTTACCGATTGAATGTTGTTCAAATCCGCCAGAGGCGGACAAGAAGCACAAGAAATTTTTTGCAATGCCCGGAAAGCTAGTGGTAGAAAAAGATGAATCCCGCTGCAGCGGGACTACCAGCGTGAAATAGAAAAGGACTAACTTTAGGCATTTCCCCGCTACAAACGGGATAAATAGGCACTTCAAACTTTAGGCACTTTTATTCGGAGTAAAGGACCCAATGGCATCTATGTGGTTTACTGCTGCACTTTGTTTTGAACTGCTTGCAACAGGCGGATTTATCGTCTTTATTATCA
>JACNJD010000182.1 GCA_014382715.1 Candidatus Desulfacyla euxinica
TCCTTAGTCTTTTTCGTCTAAGAAACTTACTATTTTACCAGCGTCCCGAATCCCTCTGGTGGGAGGATTTGCCTTGATAACTTTTTTATCTTGTCGTTCTTCCACCATCATCAAAAATGTCGTGGTCTCGCCGGTAAGGGTCAGAATACACCGTTTTTAATCGGCTGTCTTCATGAACATATTAATCCAAGCATGATGGTCTCGTAAAAAGCCAGAAATTCCTCAGGCGACCATTATGAGTGGATGCTCATAATGGCTGTCGAATAGGGCGAAAAATGTTTTCATTTGGTGCCAAGCATTGAAAAAGCGCTCTTTGACAACATAAAATTATGAAATTCCTGCTTTTCTGTTAACATATTACCATTGCATAAATATTGTAAGCATTCTTATGAAAAACCTTATCTCATGCGAGCTTGAGGACATTCTTGACTTTGTTGACTTAACTCGCTTTATACCATATCTTTTACCATGTGCTTTACCCAGGGCTACAAAATACAAAACCCCGCTATCCTCCTGTCCGGAGTAACGGGGGTCCTGGATGCTCACGAGCCATCTCTGATCCTCTTTCCCGCTCGGGATTGAAAGAAGAAAATCGGTACAACAATATTGCCTCATCTCGTTTATAAATACGCCAGAAGTCAATGAAAAATGGGTGGGCTACTGGGGACTATAGCATATGGTTTTGACAGATATGGTCACAAGCAGAGAAGTCTTTTGAAAAAAATACCCAGTGTTGATGATTTGTGGAGAGAAGGGAATAAAACTTCTACACTAAAACGTCACGGTTATCGACCAAATTTTGATAATACTAAAATCTGTGATACACACCAGAAACCACAACTTGGGCGAATGTTGTGATAAGAGCTCAAAAGCTCAGTGTTTTTATCTCCTGAAAGAGTCTGCCAAAACAACCGAAACAGGCGAATTGGAGAACGGGCCGTTATCATGTGTCAGGGCCTTTTTCGTATCTCCTATTCCGAATAGTTTCCATCTTTTACTGAATTTTGGCGGAGTTGACAGTCAAACCGAATGCAGATATCATAATTATGTGGAGACGAATTGAAAAAGACCACGGTGACATTCAGCTATGGGGATGAGGCCTATACCTTCGTTGAGCATGTCCCGGCCGAAGTCTGCCCAAAAATGTGGGAAAAGGCCCTATACGCTGGAAGTCACGGACAGACTGTTGCAGTTTGCCAAACAGTTAGTGAAACCCGCGAAGATGATTCAGGTTCCAGTCTATGATTTTACTGAAAGGGAAGTGGGGCAAGGCATTATGGGGGAGTTAAATTGAAGTTTAAAAATGTAATTCTGCTCTTGATCGATTTCTTTGAAAGCCATCAAGTGGACTATGCCCTCACAGGGGCCTTTGCGCTGAAGGCCTACGGGTATTTGCGGGCGACACGGGATGTGGATTTTGTTGGGAGGCAGGAGGATCAATTCAAGATCATCCAATTTCTGGAATCTCTCGGTTTTGAGACCCGCTATCGGTCAACAGGATACTCCAACCATTGCCACGGTTTCCCGGGCCTGGGCCAGATCGATTTTGTATATGTCTCTGGGAAAACGGCGACCACCATTTTTTCCGAGGCACATAGGATTTCGATCCTGAAGGATGTGAGGTTGCCCGTGGTCACGCCGATGCACCTGGTGGCTATGAAAGTCTTTGCCATGAAAAATGATCCCCGTAGAAGATTGAGGGAGATGGCCGATATTGAATATCTCATGACGCTGCCCCAGGTCAGAACAGAAGATGTGAAGGCTTATTTTGAAAGAGAGGGACTGTTGAAGGATTTTCAAGAGATCATCAGGGGAAAAGAGACCTATGAAAATGATTGAGATCGAATCAGTTTGGGAGGCGATTCCGGGCGATGTGGCGAATCAACCCGGACGAGCATCACCTCCGGGCCATTCCGACCTGGAATCCTACCTTGATTTTTTAGATGAAATCGAGGCGTTTGACGGGCCGAAAGGAAAACCGATCGATTATCCGACGGAGTTTGAATTGTAAATCTGCCTGAAAACCGTGTGGGGTTGCGCCTGAAAAGCGGGCCGACGTGTTAATGCCCTGCCATTTTCCATGATCAGACGAGAGGAATGAACATATGATTGAAGAGCTTTTGCCGGACCTTTTTAGAATAGAGATTCCCCTGCCGAACAGTCCACTCAAATACCTCAACTCCTATGTGATAAGGGCCCCGGAGAGGAACCTGGTGATTGATACCGGTCTGAATCGTAAGGAATGTCTTGAGGCCATGGAGACCGGTCTGGGGGAAATTAAGATTGATCTGGAGAAGACCGATTTTTTCATCACCCACCTCCATGCCGATCATTTCGGTCTTGTAGGCAAACTTGTCACCGATACCAGTAAGGTATTTTTCAATCGTCCGGATAGCGAGCTCATCGAGTCCTGGGACGGATGGGAGCCGATGGTCGAATATGCCGGGCGGAATGGTTTCCCTAAGAGTGAGCTCAGAAATGCCCTGAAAAGTCATCCGGGCTTCAAGTTCCATTCTCAGTGGGTCCCTAAACTGAGCATTCTGACAGACGATGATACCATTCGGACCGGGGACTATCATTTCAGGTGTATTGAGACTCCCGGCCACACCAAGGGGCATACCTGTCTGTACGAGGCTGAAAAAAAGATTTTTATTTGCGGAGACCATATTCTCATCGATATTACTCCCAACATCCAGTGCTGGTCCGACCGGGAAAACCCCTTGAAAAATTATTTGGCCAGTCTTGAAAAGGTCCGCGGTCTGGATGTTGGTCTGGTTTTGCCGGGGCACAGAAGGGTGTTCAAGAACCATGTTGAAAGGATTGATGAACTAAAGAAACATCACTTGACGCGCGCTGAAGAGGTACTCTCAATCCTGCACAGTGAGTCAAGAAACGCCTTTCAGGTTGCGTCAGAAATGACCTGGGATATAGACTGCGATTCATGGGATCAGTTTCCTCTGGCCCAGAAGTGGTTTGCCACCGGGGAAGCGATCGCGCATTTGAGATACCTTAAGGAAGAGGGCTCTATCTCGACAATAGAGGAGAATGGAAACATGCTTTATGTCCGGTTTAAAGAGTAACGGGTTATTGAACCAGCCGGCCGAAGTTCTCGATCATAAACCCGAACATCTCGCCCTGTCCCCCATCGTTGAATTTAACACCAACGACTTTATCGTTATCAGCCGAAAATCCCATGAGATATGTTGGGATGAAATTTTCCCCCTCGTTAAAGGCTACCATAAGATTCGAGCCGAGGGTTTCGTCCGAGTGGCACATGAGCTCATAGAGATCTTTGATTCCGTAAGTGGCGCTCCACACATAGGGCCATGCAGTTCCCACCATGAAGTGGCTGGTGAACCCGGCCCAGGTGCCGTCGGGGGAGACGCATGTGGTACAGCCCAGCCAGCCAAACCCAGTCAACATGTTAAGCTGACCCTGTCTTGCCATCCAGAGGGCCGGATGCATTAAGCTGGAAACCTCAAGGGCATCCTTAAGTATATATCCCCCCATATCGAGCAGATCGCCCGAATGGCTCGAGTAAATTCCGAACTCCGTAGTGGTCAGATCGCTTGCCCAGAAAGCATTCTCCGTCAGCTCTATTGGTGGAGCTATTTTCACGTACGGCTTGCCGTCCCGCGATGTCCAGTCGCGGGACTGGCTCTGCAATGTCCAAGTCCCTTCGGGGTTGCAGTCCCTGTCCATGCTCAGGCAGTTGTATGCGATGGTGAGCCCGTCATCGGCTATCCCCACAGGCAGAACCTGGACACCATCATAGCCGACGTCAAGGGGAACGAATCCCTCTTCCTCGGACCAAATGAAAAGATGCCGAACCTCGTTATCGGGTTCCTCTTCTATCAAATAGCTTCCGAGCACGATAGCCCCATCGGCAGTCACGTCATGAACCATACATTGGGTAACCCCCTCGGGCGCAGGGATAATCTGGTATCCCTTTTCATCGCTCCATACCCATGACACCAACTGGTCATTCAAGATATCGTCCACATAGCCGATGATCACGGAGCCGTCACTGTTTGTGGCATTAGCCACCGTAACAAAATCCTCGTATCCTGGTACGTCATCGATCAAGGTCAAACCTCCCGTGAGGGTCCACTTGAACCCGGAGGCCGGCACCCATACCTCGGCCGGCAAGAACGCGAAGATGGTTCCCACGACAACCGCCCCATCTTCGGAGATTCCGGACGGAACAGCAACAGCCGGGTTTGTGGTTACACCGTCAGGCACAAGGATTTTGAAGATCTTAGGGAGTATCTTCGGGACTGGGACAGGGAAATCGGAATCAGAACCACATCCCGCAAAAATACCGAGGGTAAGGAGACAAAGAATAATGGCTACGGAACCCAGTACATTCCCTTTACTTCCCTTTAATATCTGAAACATTTTATCCTCCTCTAAAAAAGCTATAAGAGATTAATGATATGAAGCAAGTTTTGTGCCAATAGAGGCGCTCTGGCTAACAAGCTAATCTGATTGATATATTCTAAAGGAAGGGTATCCTGGAGAGGAAAACTATGTCCAAAATGGTATGGCATTGCCACCTCAAATGGGGCACAGATGCCATAGTCGTCATTGGCAATCGCTTATTGATGAGAGCCAATAAAGGGTGGCCTGGGAAATCTCAGGCTTTGCACAAAATGAAACGGTTTACCTGAACTACTCAAATTGCAGGTTTGCCTTCAATAGTCCTCTCTTTAAAATGGCTCAATTTTTACCGACAACATTCACACTCGCACAAGATATTGGTCTTCCCTCCAATTCCGAATGGTTTCCATCTCTTACTGAATTTCGGCGGAGTTGACAGTCAACCCAAATGCAGGTATCATAATTTTGTGGAGGCGAATTGAAAAGACCACGGTGACATTCGGCTATGAGTATCAGGGAGTTAAGTTGAAGTTAAAAAATGTGATTCTGCTCTTGATATTTTTTGATTCTTAATCGTAATCATAATCATAATCGTGATGAGTAAGATTACGATTAAGATTATGATTAAGAGAGAGGGGGATAGTATGTCAAACACGGAAAGAGAAAGCCTGGTTACTTATCACAGAGATGACCATATCGGTGTTATTACCTTGAACAGGCCTGAAAAGCGGAATGCATTGAATCCGGTGGTATGGGATGCCCTGGACAGGGCGATTGGTATGGCCGAAGAAGACGGAAAGGCGAGGGTGGTCCTTCTCAGGGGCGAGGGCGAATCATTTTGCGCCGGTCTGGACCTGAGTCCTGAAAACGAGTTGTTTTCTGCTGTTAACAAGCCTCCCGATGCGACGCAGAAGGTCTGGTTCTTCAAAGAGGTCAGGAAGACCCAGGATATCCACACACGGCTGGAACGTATTTCTAAACCAACTATCGCGCTTATTCACGGGCATTGTCTCGGTGCCGGATTGGAGCTCGTTCTTTGCTGTGATATCCGGCTCTGCTCTCAGGAAACCCTGTTTGCATTTCCTGAGGCCAAGCTCGGTTTTATTACCGACGTTGGGGGGTTGCAGCGTCTCCCGAGGGTTGTGGGGAAGGGGCACGCCAAGGAGATTGCATTTCGAGGACACCGGTTCGACGCGAACAGGGCCCAGACCATTGATCTGGTAAACGACGTTTTCCCTGACAAAGAGACCTTGGAGATCAAAGGGAGGGAGATGGCAGAGGAGATTGCCGGCAATCCACCTCTGGCCGTTCAGGGGGCCAAAGAGGTTTTACTCTTTGATGAGGAAGTCAGTCTGGAAGAATCCTTGGAATACAATGCCGCGAGATCAGCTATGATCGTACCGTCGGAAGACCTTCTTGAGGCCGTGTCCGCATACTTGCAGAAACGAAAGGGAGAGTTCAAAGGGGCTTGATCAGAATCAGGAATGTATAGGAAGCTGTCCGAGAATGCCCTTTCGAAGTCTGCGCTTATCTGCCCAAACTCTTCGTCATCCTCAAAAAAATAATCCTCGGACAGCCTTCCAGGGAGCCTAACCGAAAGCGATCATCGCTATTGCTACGAAACCACAATTGTCACCTTGAATGACTTTATGGGAGGGACGTCTTTCTCAAAGACTCTGAAATAAATAAACTTGAGTGGCGTCTGGCCCGTAGAAAGGGCCTTAAAGTAGAAAGTTAATTGACCGCCAGAACCTATCGCTTTTGACCTGGATTTATAAACCGGTTTATCAATCTGTTCAATAACCTCTGTATCCCACGGCAGGGCTTCCCACTGGTAACCCGTGGTCGGGTTGGCGTCGAGCACGATTTCCACTATATCGCCGGGTCCCACCTTTATAGCCCTGCCGCTGTCTATCTGGTACAATCGAACGGGATTTCCTGTACAACATCCTGACAAGAGGATAATCAGCCATAAAAGAATAATCGGTAGATGAAGTTTACGCATATCTTGTCTCCTTGTGTGCTCGAAGGCTCGGGGATTAACGGATGTCATAACCGGTTTTGCAAAGTGGTTTTTTTGCATAGTAATCGCCGTCCCTATTTGCATGCTCTATATCATTATGGCATGGGGTCTTCCTATATCTGGTCATTTAAGAACATCCTTAAATTGTCTGGCTACCAACAGGAGGTTCTTTGCCCAATCAAATGCAAGCGGGTTAGCAAATATGACGCGACCTCCGATCGCTTTGGCGATTGTCTGGGCGCTTTTTGTAGAAAACTGGGGCTGGACAAAGACCACCTTTATCCCATCCCTCTTAGCGCTACGAATTAATTGCTGGAGCCCCTTGGGTGTTGGTTTCTTACCTTCAATTTCAACCGGGATCTGTATCAGGTCATAGGCCTTTGCAAAATATCCCCACGCAGGATGGTAGACCATGAACCGTGTGCCCTGATCTGTGTCTCCAAATAGATCGCTGATCTTTAGATCAAGCTCCACCAACTCCGTCATAAACCTTTTGTAGTTGGCCTCGTAGGCTTTCCTACCGGTCGGGTTCACCCTCACCAGGGCATTAAAGATATTTCGAGCCTGCAGCATCACAAGAGGCGGAGAAAGCCAGATATGGGGGTCTTTGCTCCCGGCGTGTGTTACCGTTTTCCCATGATTCCGCTCTTTATCATCGTGCAGAGGTCTTTTCATGGGTATCCTCTCTATACCATTCTGCGTGGCAATAATCCTCATCTCAGGATTGGCGGAGGCGAATTTCTTCAGCCATACCTTTTCAAAGGAAACACCAATGGCAAAGTATATCTTGGATTCTGTTAGCTTGACCATCTGTTTTGGTTTGGGTTCGTAGGTCGCAGGACTGGACCCGGGAAGCACCATCACAGAGATATCAACCAGATCCCCGCCGATTTTCTGAACAAAGTATTTCTGGGGAAGAATGCTTACGGTAACCTTCATACGGTTCTCGGCTGAGGCCGGGGATAGGAAAGAGATGCCCAGGAGGAACAACAGGATTATAGTCAGTGCAAAAATGCGAGGTCTTTTTTTCATGCTTCAGTAACATATCCAGGATTAGGTTTTTCGCAAATTTCTATCATGAATCAATTTTAGCAGGAGCGTAGTTCGCTGTAAAGCTGATTGTTGCCAGCGCTTTGGCAGAAACCCAGCGAGAAGGGGTTCAGCTGTAGATAAAATTTTCCAATAATTCACACGGAATCTATCGGCATTTCCAGTTTGACATATTGATAATATCTATTTACATTCCGCGCATCAGAGAGATGAACTCTGGGAGATGGGGCGTGATCTCTTCTAATTCTGGAAATGATGAAAAGCGAGGTGGGGATGGACCAGGTGAAAAATGTTAAGGAAGAGGGCGAGGGGTACCGGATTAACATCGTTAGGAGTTGAATCTCTCCTCATTGAAGAGCTGAATATCCTCAGAACCCTCGAGGCAGCGGGAGCAGAACCCCTGCAGGTGGTTCCTGTCAACAGCCCCCTGCTCCAGCCTGTGGATATCTTCCAGACAAGGGACTATGGCCGATATTTCATGGTCCGTGCCGCTAATATGAAATTGACTATTGATAAGGGCTCCCTTACCGTGGTAAATATCTCAGCAGGGGGTACCCGGATCAACCGGTTGGCAGGGCATTATGCAAGGCCTACCCCCGCTACGCAGGTCATGGATATTATCGAGCAGATTCCAGCGGCCCTGGCCCAGGTTTTGGATGAAAAGGCAATCATGTCAGGGCATCGTCATGTCTGATACAAACAACCCGATTCACCCTGAGATGACGGTTCTGGATGTGATTTCCCGTTACAGGCAGACCGAGGCGGTTTTCAAGAGATACGACGCCCGGGCCGGAGAGTGTATCTGCTGCCAGGCCCTCTTCGAATCCCTGCGGGACGTGGCGGAAAAATACCATCTGGACCTGAAAGGGCTTGTGGCAGATCTGGGGTCGGTGATGCAGCCGACCAAGTGAGCTAAAGTGACTAAAGTGACTTAACGCGGTCTGTATCTTATAGATGAAAGGAAAAAGCCATGGCTGAGTTAAAGGCTCTGCGCCTGACGGAAACCGTTGCCGGGTCCGGATGAGCTTCGAAATTGCCTCCAGGGGACCTGGATCAGGCATTGCGCGGGATTGAGTTCCCAACGGATTCGAACGTGCTCGTGGGGCTGGATCGGGCGGACGACGCCGGCGTTTACAAGGTCACGGACGATATCGCCATAATTCAGACCGTAGATTTTTTTACACCCATTGTGGATGATCCCTACTGGTTTGGGCAGATCGCTGCGGCCAATGCCTTGAGCGATGTCTATGCCATGGGGGGCGTGCCCAAGACAGCCATGAACCTGGTGGCCTTCCCGATCAAGGAGATGGATATCGCCATCCTCCGCCAGATCATCCAGGGGGGCCTGGATAAGATGACGGACGCCGGGGTGGTGCTGGTGGGGGGGCACAGTGTGGAAGACAAAGAACTCAAGTACGGTTTGTCTGTGACTGGGTTCATTCACCCTGGCCGTATCCTGACAAAGAAGGATCTCAAAGCGGGGGATCGGCTCATCCTGACCAAGCCGTTAGGCACCGGGATTGTCAACACAGCGGTCAAAGGGGGTTTGGCCTCTGCTGACATCATCCAAAGGGTTACCCGACTGATGGCGACCCTCAACCGTGACGCGGCACACATCATGGGCCATTATCTTGTCCATGCCTGCACCGATATTACCGGTTTCGGACTCTTGGGCCATCTCGCAGAGATGATTTCAGATACGCCATTCGGGATCAGGCTAATGAGCCAGGAGATCCCTATCATACCCGAAGCCGTTGACTATGCCGGCATTGGCCTTGTTCCTGCAGGGGCTTACAAGAACCGGGAATTCCGCGAAGGCATGGTTGATTTTGCCCCTTCTGTGGATCGTATTGTTCAGGATATCCTCTTCGACCCCCAGACCTCGGGGGGATTGCTCATAGGCGTGGAAAAAGATAATGCCGGCGGCCTGGTCGCTGAATTACAGGGAAAGGGGATGCAGGAAACGGCCATTATCGGTGAGGTAATGGCTGAATCTGCGGAGCGAATTGTGGTTCATTAAGCATTAAGACAAGTTATGTTGTCGAGGATCCCCCCTCTCTTGAATAGGGGTTCGCGTTAAAGGAGAACCAAATGACAAAAGAAATAGATTGTCGGGGGCTTGCCTGTCCAGCACCGGTATTGCAGACAAAGGGAGCCATAGAAAGAGAACATCCGACCGTCATAAAAGTGGTTGTGGACAATGAAGCCGCAAAACAGAATGTCTCGCGCTTTATGGGATCCCAGGGCC
>JACNJD010000336.1 GCA_014382715.1 Candidatus Desulfacyla euxinica
CTGAACAGGTGATCAGATTAATGTTCAGATGCCGGCCGACCTCGACCAGTTTCGGTGAGATAATTCACATTGCGCAGTCATTGGTGGGAAAGGTCTTGTCCAATTCAGACATGATCCCGCCGATGGCCGATGAACTCTCGACAAGGTGCACGTAATATCCGGAGTTTGCGAGATCCAGTGCGGACTGCATACCGGCAATACCCCCTCCTACTACCATAACCGAACCTGACAACTTCCTCGGATCACTCCCTGACATTATACGGTTCCTTTCAGTCCTATAGTTTCGCCATATCCAAGATCTGCGGGAGCCTATCCTCCCAGCCAACAGTGGATATCAGGACCCCGGCCATGCCCATATCTTTGAGGCGGTTTATGGTTTCCCCGGCTATTTTGATACATTCCTTCGGTTTATCCGGGGCCTTTTGAATGTCTCGGATCATTTCGGCAGGGACCGAGATCCCCTTAACATTTCTGTCTATGTAGCGCGCCATTCCAGCCGATTTAAGGAGGAGCACCGTTGGGATTACTGCAACCTTTTCAGTATCGATCCGTTTGACAAACTGCTGTAATCGGCGCATATCAAACACAGGATTTGTGACGAGATACTCGACCCCTAAATCTATCTTCTTGTCAATATCTTCCAATTCAATCTTCAAGAGGTCCCCTGACGCGCCCATATCAACGGTTGAACCCACGCAGAACTGCGGTGTACCTCTCAGATCAACACCGGCCAGGTCTTTACCGTCTTGAAGTTTGTTTATTGTGTCAAGGAGTTCCAGGAGGTCGAGATCATTAACTGTCCTTGCATGAGGGTGGTCCCCGTAACTTATATCAACGCCTGTCACACCCATAATATTCTTAACGCCCAAGGCCCCTGCTGATAAGATGTCTGCCTGAAGCGCCAAACGATTCCTGTCCCGGCAACAGACCTGAAGAACTGCCCCAATCCCCTCTCTTTCAAGGAATGCACACCCCCCCAAGGAACTTGCCTTTAAAACGGCATTTGCCATTTCAGGTACCACAAAGGCGTCCACACGCCCCCTTATAAGGTTGACATTCTTAAGGAAGGAGGAAAAATCAGCCCCCTTGGGGGGTTCAAATTCTCCTAAGACAACGAATTTTTTAGCAGCGATCTTTTCCTTTAACTGCATGATCTCAACCTCCGAGTTAATGAGATGATCCGTTGACAGCATTGGCTATAGCCATCTCAAGATCTTCGATTCCAAAGGATTTAATATGATAGTAGAATATTTTCTGTTCACGGATTTCACTTTCCAGCTCATGGGTTTTATTTTCAACGCATATTATGAGCAATCTTCGACAAATTCAAGGAAAAAAACCCCACGATCCAGGGCAATACTTTAATATTGCCGTACCACTCCCCAAGCAGTATGCCCCGAAAAAACCTGCTGGAAATTGCAACATCGATGGGGGAAATCTCTACATTTCTGTAACTGCCTGAAAATAAAGAACTAATGAAATTTTTCCCCACGAATAGGTGCGATACTTTCTGGTACTGTTGAATATCCCAACATTTCCCCGACCTCTGCCAGGACATTTCGATCAATTGTCAAAAGAGGTATATTGGGATTCATCCTTAGTGATCTTAGATACTTATTCCATTTTATCACAGGTGTTTTCTTCGAGATGGCATAGTCCTTGCTCATAGAAATAGAACAAAAACTCAAAATCAAAACTTAAGGAGAGAGAAAAATGGCACAGAAAAGGGATGAAGAGAGAAGAAGCCATGTGGGGTACGGATCATCCTACAGAAAAGGGAGTGATAGAGACCTGGAAACCAAGACCGGGATTGGAGCGGTATTGGGCGGACAGGTCTGGATGGTGAAACCGGACAAGCATGCCAAGGCCGCCAATCCCTGCATATGGATGCAGGCGGGTGCCGTAGAATTCAAAAACTGCAATAACTTTTATGACTGCACCACCTGCAAATACGACCTGGGAATGGAAAAGAGGGTAGAAAAGGGGAATCAGATGCCCTGGCAGGAGGCAATGAAAAGGAGAGAAGGGCTGGACAGGCTCTGCAGGCACAGCCTGACCAACAGGATCGCCAAAAGGGCCTGTGCATACGATTATGAATGCTCCAAGTGTGATTTTGACCAGTTCTTCGAAGATGTGTGGACAACAAAGACAGGGAGCAGACTCCATGAAGTCGAGGAGATCAAAGGCTTCAAGGTTCCCAGGGGGTACTATTTCCACAACGGACATGCCTGGATAAGGATCGAGAGCGGTGGGTGCGTCCGGGTCGGCATGGATGATTTCTCCCAAAAACTCTTGGGCGGGGCCGATGCCTTTGACCTTCCCCTGATGGGAAAAGAGCTTGACAGAGGGAATGTGGGCTGGGGTCTTAAACGAACCGCGAACAGAGCCGACGTGCTTTCCCCTGTGGATGGGGTGATTATGGAAGTCAATTCCGGGTTGAGAGAGAGACCTGAATTGGCGAGACATAAACCCTATGAAGAGGGATGGCTCTTTATGGTCCACACTCCCGATATCAAGGGCGCAGCAAAAAAACTCATGGCTGATGCTGAAAGTTTCGAATGGATGAACACAGAGGTGAAAATACTTGAGGGCATGATAGAAGATGTTTCCGGTCCGCTACCTGCAGACGGGGGCTATCTGGCGGAAGACATATTCGGGAACCTCCCCGATTTAGGATGGGCCAGATTGACCAAGACCTTCCTGAAAGCCAAATAAGAAATAATATCTTAGTTGGCTAAGGGCAAAAAGGAGTATCTGAGACAAGAGAGGGATAGATATGGAAACCGGTCTATTGCATATAGAGGCAAATCAAGGTCTTCACCCTTGCATATGGATGCAGGCAGGAGTTGTCGACAAGAAGGAGTGCAGGTGGGATTATGATTGTCCCGGGTGTCGTTTCGACAGGAATATGGTGCGAACAGCCGAGGAAAACAAAAGGTTGAGACAGGGTGGCACAACACCCAAAGGAAAACGAGGTGAAATAATCCCTTGGAAAAATAAATTGCTATCACTCCCTGTATCCAGGCGGCCCTGCCTACACCATATGAAACAGCGTATCAACTTCAGGGCATGCAACCTCGAATACCGCTGCGGCAGTTGTGACTTTGATCAATTTTTTCACGACGAGTTCTCCGTACATGCGGTAGTCAGACCTGTTGACGAACTCAACATAAAAGGGTTCAGGATACCCCAGGGGTATTATTTTCACCGGGGCCACGCCTGGGTAAAGGTGGAAGAGGGCTCATCCGTAAGAATCGGTATAGACGAGTTTGCCCTTCGGGTTCTGGGGCCTTTCGATAGAATTGAGTCTCCCCTTGTCGGCAAAGAGATCAGACAGGGGAGGGCGGATACAAGAGCGTTTAGGCGGGAACAGACGGCAAAAGTCCTTTCCCCGGTGAGCGGCGTTGTCACCTCCATCAACCCGAGACTCAGGGCCGAGGGGGGGTTGGCCAATGATGCCCCCTTTTCCGAGGGGTGGATCATGAGGGTTCACTCAGACACATTGCGAGACGAATTAAAGGAGTTGATGATCAATACTGAAAGCGGCGATTTTATGGACGAAGAAGTAGAACGTCTCCATCAGCTAATTGAAGAGGTCGCAGGCCCCCTCCCGGCTGATGGCGGGCACTTCGGCAATGACATCTACGGCAAAATACCCCAGTTAGGGTGGGAGAGACTGACTAACATTTTTCTTGATACCTGAAATCCTGTTAATATTATTACCATTTGCAGAGGAGAGGCGGGACTGTTTTGCCAGCCTTTCAATTTCATCATCTAACAGGACCTTGCAGTATCTGCACAGTTCATCCGGTCTCCTGTCCACATCATTCAAGGTGCGGCAATAATGCATAATACATGCCTTACTCGGGCAATGGCGGAGATTAAAGGTGTGGCCCAGTTCATGTATGGTTTCCTTGGCAACCCTGTGGAAATAGGTTTCGCTGGCCAGTGAAACACCTTCCCCCAGCCGGTATGTGGAAACAATGCATGCCTTTCCACCCATCTGCGCCTCCCCGTAAACATGAGTCAGGATAGGGATAAAGAGGTCCACTTCAACAATGGCAATGGCCTTGACAACATGGCCGGGGGCCAGGGTGATCAGCCTGTCCAGGATAGAGGCGGAAAGGTATTGGTTTCGCGCCGGGTCCAAGGCATAGGTAAGGTCATCCGAGAGAGGAGTTATTTCTGTTTGACAATAGAATATCCGATCGATGTCGAGTCTGACCCGTGTCAGCATTTCGGATTCGAGGCCACTGACGGCAAAAATAACAATCTTATTAACGGGAGGATCAGTCACTTGGGTTTTTGGATTTGATAGCGATCGATCTTACTGTACAAGGTTGACCTGTCGATGCCCAGGATTTTTGCGCTCCTTGCAATATTCCACTGATTCTCGTCAAGCACCTTTATGATATGTTCTTTTTCAATCTCTTTCAGGGAATTAAGTGAAGTGGAGCTTATGTATTCAGGACGGAAGATGGGCAGGTTTTCAGTCTGAATGCTGCGGCTTTTGCCCACGACCACAGCCCTTTCAATGGCATTTTCCAGTTCCCTGACGTTTCCAGGCCACTCATAAAGCATCATTTCGTCCATCGCGGCCCTGTTAATCAGGTCCACGGGCTTGTTCATTTCCTGGGAAAACCGGTTAAGAAAATGTTCGGCTATAAGAGGTATATCCTCTTTACGTTCACGAAGGGGTGGCATTTTGAAATAAATCACGTTCAAACGATAGTATAGATCTTCTCTAAACTTCCCCTCTCTGATCGCTTCCTCAAGATTTCGATTCGTTGCGGCGATAATCCGGAAATCAGCCTCAATCGGTTGCGTGCCGCCCACCCTGTAAAACACGCGGTCTTCCAGTACACGCAACAGATCTATCTGCATCCTCATGCCAACCTCCCCGATCTCATCCAACAGGAGGGTGCCTCCATGTGCAAGTTCCAGCCTTCCTTTTTTGGTCTCCTTTGCATCGGTAAAGGCCCCTTTCTGATGACCAAACAATTCACTCTCCATAAGGTGTTCGGGAATAGAGCCACAATTGACTACCACGAACGGACCTCCACATCGGGGGCTGTTTGTATGAATCGCTTTGGCTGCCAAACCTTTGCCTGTCCCGGTCTCACCGGTAATCAGGACCGTTGAATCCATGGGGGCCAGATCCTGGATCAAATCAAAGATGTTCTGCATCGGTTTCGATTGCCCTATCATGCTTTCGAAACGGGTCCGGTCCTTAAACTGCTCTTTCAAAAAGAGGTTTTCGAGGGCCTGAGCCTGCTGAGCAATGATCTTGTCAATCACAATCCCCAGCTCATTGGGATCAAAGGGCTTGAGCAGATAATCATAGGCCCCGTCCTTCATTGCCTCTATGGCTGTTGAAATCGATCCGTAGGCCGTAATCATAACCACTGCCGTATCAGGGTCCCTTTCCTTAACCTCCTTTAAGACCTCAAGTCCACTCATCCCCTCCATCTTGAGGTCAACGAGGAGGATATCAAAATGGGAGGTCTTTACTTTTTTGAGGGCCTCCTCTCCGCTTACTGCGGTTTCAACCTCATGACCATCCCTGTCAAGCCAGTCGCCCAGAGACTCCCGCATGATCAATTCGTCATCAACAACAAGGATTTTCGTGCCCATGTGCACCTCCGTCCTCAAGATTTGATGGGCGATTCAGAGGAATCTCTACCCTAAAAGTACTCCCTTTTCCTTTTTGAGACTCCACATGGATTGACCCGCCATGCTCTTCAATGATGCCGTATGCCACGGAAAGGCCCAACCCAACTCCTTTCTTCTCCTTTTTGGTGGTGAAAAAGGGCTCGAAAATCCTGGTGAGGTCTTCCTTGGCTATCCCTTTGCCCGTATCTTTGAATTTAGCCATTACTTTTTCCCCATCCGAAATATGCCCGGTTTCCACTGTGAGGGTACCACCCCCCATTGACTCCATAGCCTCAGCGGCATTGGAGACAAAGTTCATAAATACCTGCTGAATCTGGTCTGCGGATCCCACAAGCTCCGGCAGGTTTTTGTCAAGATGCTTTTTGACCTTTACCCCGCTGATTCTCAACAGGTTTGAATTCAATACCAGGGTCTGGTCGACGATCCGGTTAAGGTTTAATGGCTTCATTTCAATCTTCGATTGCCTTGAAAATGCAAGAAGGTTGGATACAATACGACCCGTTCGCCGGGTTTCCGTCTGCATGAGGTTTATGTAGTGGCTGAATTTTTCAAGCTCTTCTTCCCCTACAGGCCCCTCCTCAAGTATCCTCTTGATCAGCATTATCAGATTTAGAATCCCGGCTATGGGATTGTTGATTTCATGGACTACTGACGCGGAGAGTTTACCGAGAGATGCCATCTTGTCCTGGTGGAGAAGCTTGTCATGGGTCTCTTTTAGCTGTCTCGTTCGTTTTTCCACCATCTCTTCCAGCCGGTGAGTAATTTCTTCCTCTTCTCTTCGGCGCTCGGTAATATCGCGGCTGATATGGATAAATTTCGAAATCTTTCTACCCTTTTCCCATATGGGATATACCTCCACCTCGAAATAACGATCTTTGCGAGTTGGAACTGGCGATTTCCGGATCTGCCGGCATTCTCTCTCGTTTCGAATTACATCGCTCAAGGGGCAAACAAGATCCCCCTCATTGCATTCAGGATAAGTCCTCTGATATACATCGTGACATAGTTTCCCGATTACCTCTTCACGGGAAAAACCCATCTTGGAAAGGAATGCATCATTGACATCCACGATCTTCCTGTCAGGCGTTATGACCAGAATAAAGTCCTGTATCCCGTTGATGATGGTTTCCATCTCTTTGGTCCTCTCCCTCAATTTGTCCGTCTCACGACTGATGGCCTTCCAAAAGAGTTCAAAGACATGATAGGAGAGGATTCGTATTTTGGACGGTCTTGTCCTGAGGATCTCTTCCAGTATTTTTTGTTCAGGGGTAAGAACTATAATAAGATGGATATCGTACTTGGGGTCATAAAGCTCGTGACAATCTTTTACCGTGATCAGACCCAGCTGTCTGGCCAGCAGCATACCCGGAGTTTCAGGATCGGGATCTGACACCGCCACAATGCTCTGTCGCACCTCCGTCTCGTTGTTATTAAGAAAGGTGTTTTCAAGGATCTCCTTGCAGTAGGTCCCCGCTCCCACAAGGGCAATGTTCATGCCCGATCGTATTTTGTCTTGTGTAATTGAGATGGTTTCTCCTCCAATAGTCAATCTTTTGGCTCGATCACCGGCAGCAAGATCCTGAAAGTAGTTCCCTTATCCGGTATGCTCTCCACATCAATGGTACCGTGGTGTGCTTCAATTACCCCTCTTACAATTGCCAGGCCTAATCCCGTGCCTATTACCTGACGGGTTTTGGGATGTTTAACCCGGTAGAACTTATCAAAAATTTTGGGTAGTTCTTCAGGGGGAATCCCCACACCTGTATCCTCGACTTTAATTTCCATGTATTCGGCCAAACCGCGTGCGGTGATCGTTACCCGGCCCCCCTCGGGAGAATAGTTAATTGCATTGCTGACGAGGTTATTAAAGATCTCTTCGATGTTCTTGGGGTCTGCCTGGACCGGTTTTAAATTATGATAGGAATGGGTAAGGGTGATACCCTGTTCCTTGGCCCTCGGTTCCATCAGGGCAACTGTCTCCTCTATGATCTGGCCGATGTCGGTGGGGACCTGGTGCTGGACATATTTCCCTGCTTCGATTTTTGCCACGTCAAGAAGGTCGTTAATAAGTTCGAGTAGGGAATCGATTTTATTCATCCCCCTTTTAACAAAGTCCTGTTGCTTTTCCTCAAGGGGACCTGCCAACCCCTCCAAGAGAACACTGTTGAGTTGTCTGATGGAAACAAGGGGACTGCGAAGTTCGTGGGCTACCATATTAACAAAATCAGATTTCATTTCGTCAAGCTGCTTAAATGCCGTTATATCTTCCAGAACGGTCACAGTGCCGGCAACGGCCTTGTTAGGCCCGAGGGCAGGAGCCGAAATGGCCCGAAGGGCATTGGCCCCTACAGTGATTTCCTGTGATACAGACCCCTCTTCCGGTGACTCCCCACTCAAAATCTGTTTAAGGGTGTCTATCAGCGACTCTTTATGAATGATTTTACCAATGGGGGCAGGGCTTTCTATCTCTTCCGGTATTTCCATCAATCGCATCAGGGCCGGGTTGTGGAGGACCACTTCCAGGTTACGGTTGGTTACCATGACGCCGTTAGCCATCTGTTGGATAATAGTTTTCAGGCGGCTCTTTTCAAGATTGAGATCATAGAGGTTCCGTATGTTTTCCTCCTGAAACTGCCTGGCTTTCTGCTCTAATCTCCGCTTTTCAGCAGCCCGCGTGATAGTCAGGAGAAACTGGTCGATCTGGAAGGGCTTGGTTATAAAATCATAGGCCCCGTTTTTCATGCATACCACTGCTGTATCAACGGTCCCATGCCCCGTGATAATAATAACCGGTATATCCGGGTATTCTCTCCGTGTAGTTTCCAGAACCTTTTCACCCCCTATGACAGGCATCTTGAGATCAAGAAGAATGATGTCCATGGACTTTTTAGCTAAGATGTCAAGGCCTATTTGACCATTTTCAGCGGTAATTACCTCGTAACCCTTACCGGTCAAGACGCGTCGGCATCCATTTCTGATCGCCTTTTCATCGTCTATCACTAAGATTTTGATTGTCTCATTCATGATTCATCCAATCCCACAAAAACAGGTTCGTCCGTTTGTGCCTCATTAAATTCCAAGGGGAGTTCAATGGTAAAGGTTGTGCCCCCACCTGGGGGACAGTCAAAGGCAATCGTTCCCCCATGAAGCTGAATAATATTCTGTGTGATACTCAGACCAAGTCCCGTACCTTTTCCCACAGGTTTGGTAGTAAAAAAGATATCAAAGATTTTATCTCTTGATTCCGCCGGAATTCCCGGTCCTGTATCGGAAACCTTAATAACGAATCGCGAATCGTCCGGTTGGTAGTTGGCAACTACCTTAAGCATTCCCTTCTCTTCCATTGCGTGAGCAGCGTTGATAAAGAGATTTGTGAAGACCTGCTGCAGCTGTCCCATATCACCAACCATTTCAGGGATATCAGGCTCGATTTCGGTTTTGACCCGGATGTCTTGAAAAAGGACCTGGTTAATAAGCAGGTTAAGACACTGGTTAATGAGATATTCCAGGCTGAATGAAGAGGTCTGCCCGATGGACTGCCGGCTGAATTCAAGCAATTCTGCAACAATCTTTTTGCAGCGAAGGGTCTGATTGATGACCTCCTGGATGTCGCCCTGATTTTTGGGATCGTCCTGTAGCTCTTCCTTAAGGAGTTCTGCATAAATAAGGGCCCCGGCCAGGGGATTATTTATCTCATGAGCAACTCCTGCGGCCATTCTACCAACAGAGGCAATTTTTTCCGATTGGACCAGTTGGAGATGGGCGTCCTCCAGGTCCTTCCGCATCTGGAGTACCTCCCGCATGTCGGTAAATACCCCAACGCTTCCAACCTCGTTGTCGTTTATTATAATGATAGAGGCTGAAATAGTCACCGGCACCTCTTTACCTTCTTTGGTGGTAATGGACATACTGGTTGGATTGAGTTTGCCGAGAAGGCCGTGCTGATCGCTCCTCATCTTTTTCATGTTTTCTTTGGCCACATCGATATTGTAAAAGCTGGCAAGATGACCGTGTTCCATGATTTCTTT
>JACNJD010000299.1 GCA_014382715.1 Candidatus Desulfacyla euxinica
ACTTCAATTATCCCACGCCGGGACGGATCGAAATCCAGTTCGATCTCCCTTTGGCTGAAGTGGTCTATGATTTCTATGATAATCTAAAGACAGTTACCCAGGGTTACGGATCATTCGATTATGACCTCCTCGATTACCGTGAAAGCGATTTAGTCAAGTTGGATATTCTGATGAATGGGGAGAAGGTGGATGCACTTGCCCAGATTGTTCATAGAGAGGGGGCGAGGCCGAGGGCTCTCCAGGCCTGCAAAAGGCTGAAGGAAGAAATCCCGAGGCATATGTTTAAAATTGCCATCCAGGGCGCAATCGGAGGCACAATAATTGCCCGATCAACGATCACCCCGTTCAGAAAAGATGTGACTGCAAAATGCTATGGCGGAGATATCACAAGAAAGCGCAAACTCCTTGAAAAACAAAAAAAGGGCAAAAAGCGGATGAAAATGGTCGGATCCGTCTCTATCCCCCAAAGCGCCTTTGTGGCCGTCTTGAAGTCTGACGTAGGGTAAAAGAAGTGACTAAAATGACTAAAGTTTGAAGTGCCTAAAGTTATGGTAGGTCTTCGGCGATTGAGTGTTAATAAAGAGGCATGTGTCTCATTCGAAAACTATGGCGATTTGAGTTCTCTTGAAGTTTAGCTAAGCCAATAAATTTGGAGAAGCACCTCATATCTTAACTTTAGGCACTTTAGTCACTTTTCCCCGAGGAACCATGTCTCCCGGTCTCTATATTCATATCCCTTTTTGCCGGAGCAAATGCCCTTACTGCGCCTTTTATTCCATCCCTTCCTCTTCTCTAATACCGATCTGGCTTGATGGCGTAAAAAAAGAAGCCCTTTTATACAAAGGGCAGTTTGACCCGTTTGACAGCCTCTATCTCGGAGGCGGTACCCCCACCTTCTTAGAGACCGGGGCACTGGCAGATCTGATTGGACACCTCTTTTCCCACTTTGATTTTGCTCCTGATACCGAGGTTACAATAGAGGCAAACCCATGCGACCTGACGGACGAAAAGACAAGGATGTTGAGAGATCTGGGTGTTAACCGGGTCAATTTGGGGGTGCAGTCCTTTGACGATTCCGTACTTTCGTTCTTAGGGAGAAGACATAGAGTAAAGGAGGTCATAGGGGCGCTGAACCGCCTGAGACGCTTGAGATTTAAGAATGTGGGTATCGATCTCATATACGGGTTTAAAGAACAGGGTCTCAAAGGGTGGTTAAAGACGCTGGACAATGCTCTTTCTTTTCAGCCGGAACATATTTCATGCTATCAACTAACTCTTGAGAAAAAAACAGTGTTTGGAAGGCTCAGGGATAAAGGCAAAATCGAACCCCTCATGGAATCGGAAGAGGCGGACTATTTTTTAACAACATCACAACATCTTGAAGATAAAGGCTATATTCATTACGAAATCTCAAATTTTGCAAAGGACAAAGCCTTCCGCTCCCGCCATAACCAAAAATACTGGCGGCATACCCCAACCTTAGGTCTCGGTCCGTCAGCCCATTCATTTCATGGAAAGAGGCGCTGGTGGAATGTCCGGTCCATCAAGAAATATTGTGCAGCAGTGGAAAAGGGCAGCCCCCCGGTCGAGGGTTCGGAAGATCTGACCGAGGAACAGCTTAGGATTGAGACTCTATCCCTCGGTTTCAGAACCAGCACAGGGATTGATCTCAAGGCTTTCAAAAGTACCCCTGAATCAGACGCGGTCCTGTCAAGACTTCAGACCTCAGGGCTCGTAAAAATTATTGACGGAAGGGTAATACCCTCCAGGGAAGGATTTCTCGTAGCAGACCATCTCCCGCTCTGTTTTTTTTAGTGAGCACGGGCAAACAGACAAGTAGCCGTTCACGGGTTCAAAGGTGAGACTTTTGAACAATTACCTTTTACCATATCCCATCAACGATGGGATTTTAAACGCCTCACGATCCACCGTAGCCGATTTTTATTTTCTCTCCCTCTACAATAACCGGCACTTTTCGGACGCCATTTGAAAGTCGGAGCATTTCTTCGAGTTTACCCTTCTCCTCCCTGACATCTACATAAACAGCGTTCTCGTATGCCGACCTGGCATTTGTTGTAAAGGGTCACCCTGCCTTCCCGTAAATAATCACTTTTTCTTTCATGTCCTCTCCTTCCTGAGAGATAGTCAAATGGTTGATTCCCTGCGAACTCAGTACCTCCACTATATCAGGTATTTGTTTATCAGGCAAAGTTTTAAAAATGACACGAAGTTCCTTAACTTCCCCGCTACAAACGGGATAAATAGGCATTTCAAACTTTAGGCACTTAACTTATTTCATTTATCTCCCCCTGCAAGGGTCCTCTCAAAGAGATCGAGATACTCATTCGCTGAACGACGCCAGGAGAAATCCTGATCCATTCCCTCCCGTATCATTTTTTTCCAGAGGTCGGGCTGTTCAAAGGCCCTGAGAGCACGTTTTACACCCTCAGCAAGATCTGCTGCCTGAAACCGGTCAAACTTAAAACCCGTGCTTTTGCCCGCTTTTTCATTGGGGTCAATTACCGTGTCTTTGAGACCGCCGGTGGCCCTGACAACTGGGATGGTTCCATATTTAAGACTGTACATCTGTGTCAGACCGCACGGTTCATAAAGGGATGGAATAAGGAAGATGTCGCTTCCCGCTATGATCTTGTGGGCCAGACCGGTGTCAAATCCCAACTTTAGTCCAAAACGATCCGGATAACGGGTCTGAAGGTCGAGAAGCCGGCTCTCGTATACATCATCTCCCGAACCTAAAATAACGAGGCCCAGACCCATGGCAAACAGCTTCTCTGCAGCCTCTGCCAGCAGGGAACAGCCCTTCTGTTCCACCAGGCGGGTAACCATTCCCACAACGGGCCTGTCCATCAGCCCCGGGTCAAGCTCCATCACCTTAAGAAGATCTTCCTTGCACAGGGCCTTGCCGGTGAGGTTCTGAGGTGAATAATTGGCAGCGAGATATTCGTCGGTTTCCGGGTTCCACACCCGGTAATCAACGCCATTCAAAATGCCGTGAAGACGTTCTCTGATCGAGTGCATCAGACCATCTAACCCAAAACCGAGTTCCGGTGTCTGGATTTCCAGGGCATAGGCCGGGCTGACAGTGACGATTTTCTTTGCGTAAACGATACCGGCCTTTAACAGGCTCATCTGCCCATAGAACTCAAGCCCTTCCATCCGGTAATACTTATCCGGCAGACCGATATTCCCAACCCCTTCACGGGGAACCAGTCCGAGATAGCCCATGTTATGAATGGCAAAGATCCCTGCAGAGCCCGGCAAAACACCGTGGTCTAAGAGGGCCATTACCAATCCGGTCTGCCAGTCGTTTGCCAAAATTATGTCCGGTCGAAAAGAGAGTGCCGAGCAGAGAGCGGGGATGCTGTGGGAGAAAAAGACATACCGCTCCGGGTTGTCAAAATATTCCCCCTTGTCAGCCCCGTAAATTCCATTTCTGTCAAAAAATTCATCCCGCCGCACCAGGTATATGGGCACATCAGGGTCCAGTTGACCAAGCAGTATATCCCCTGTGACATTCCTTTTCCCCAATGCTACAGGCAGGTCCTCGATCCTGACTTCCCATTCCTTGATCCGTTTCAAGGCGGGTCGGTATGCGGGCAGTACCACTGAGACCCGGCAGCCCAGTTCAGTTAGGGCGATGGGCAGACTTCCTATGACATCACCCAAGCCGCCGGCCGTGGCTAACGGTGCAGCCTCCGATGCAATAATCATTATATTCATAAGAGCTCTTTCCTCCCGCTAAAATTTTCAGGACACAGCACTCTTAACCCTGGGCCTTTGAACCGCTGTTACCTGCCTAATCCCTTGACATCATAGGGATGGCTCCCTATCATATCTCCGACTTAAAATAGATTATTTTCCCATTCAACCATTCAACAAATACTGAAAGAGGATTCCCATGAAGATATTTGACAACTTATATTTCTTTCCGTGGAATAGCATGACCGCAAATAATTGCAACACCTATTTTATCGACGGCGAAAAACGGATCCTGGTGGACCCCGGCCACTACCACCTTTTCGATCACGTACGGGACGAGCTCACAGGGCTTTCCCTTTCCCCCGAAGATATTGAGCTGGTAATCATTACCCATGCTCATCCCGATCATATGGAAGGTGTAAAGATTTTTCAAGAGACAGATACAAAAATTGCAGTCTCATCTGCGGAAATGGAATTTATAAAAGCCGTTGCCCCTCATTACGGAGAGGCCCTTGGCATCTCCGGGTTTGAGCCGGACATCCTGCTACAAGAGGGGGACTTGAAAATCGGGAATCTGAATTTTGAGGTCATCAACACCCCGGGACACTCACCAGGCTCCGTGTGTCTCTACTGGCGAGACAAAAAAACGCTTTTCACAGGCGATGTGGTCTTTGACCAGGGGATAGGGAGAACCGACCTTCCCGGCGGTGACGGAGAGAAACTCAAGAAGAGCATCCGGAAGATCTCCAGTCTTGACGTAGACTATGTGCTAACTGGTCACGGCGATATTGTAACGGGCAGGGAGGCTGTAAAGCAGAACTTCAAAGCAATTGAGGATCTCTGGTTCGGGTATATTTAATTGATGAAGCGCCTTAACATCCTCGATGGGTTGCACAGATATAGGCTTGATCGTCACATATCCAGTCTGCTAATGGCCATTGCGATCGGTATCCTCAGTGGGTACGGGGCAGTGCTCTTCCGTTTTGTGATCCAGGGAGCCCAATATGCCTTTTATCAAAACACCGCAGATATCCTGACTTTTGTCAGCACCGTGCCTGTCTACTGCCTGATCGGGCTGCCTGCCATCGGGGGCCTGGTCGTAGGTCTGCTCGTTCGATTTGGGGCAAGGGAGGCCAAAGGGCATGGGGTTCCTGAAGTTATGGAGGCCGTGTCTCTTCGCGGCGGCCGTATTCGCAAGAGGGTAGCCGTTGTAAAGATCATTGCCTCGGCCGTGTGTATCGGCTCAGGGGGTTCAGTGGGTCGGGAAGGGCCCATTGTCCAGATCGGTTCGTCCATAGGCTCCAGCATCGCCCAGATATTCAAGACCACAGGGCCGCAGCACAGAACCATGGTCGGCTGCGGGGCCGCGGCCGGAATTGCCGCCACATTCAATGCCCCCATTGCAGGTGTGCTCTTTGCCCTGGAGGTGCTCCTCGGGGATTTCGGCTTAGCCGCGTTTTCGCCGGTGGTTCTTTCCTCGGTTATGGCCACTACCATTTCCAGACATTACTTCGGTGACTTCCCGGCCTTTGTTATCCCATCCTATGAACTTGCATCCCTCTGGGAATTTGCCATCTATCCCTTTCTGGGGCTGTTGGCCGGGTTACTGGCCATACTGTTCATTGTGGTCTTGTACAAGTCTGAGGACCTCTTTGATGCCATCAAGATTCCTGAGTGGATCAAACCCGCTTTGGGAGGTATGTTGCTCGGTCTGGTCCTGTTGAAATGGCCTCAGGTCTTCGGGGTCGGGTACGGGGCCATCAACCAATCCCTTCTAAACGAGATGTCAGGGTTATTGCTCTTCACCCTGATATTCGTCAAGATAGGCGCAACTTCTCTTACCATCGGTTCAGGTGGCTCTGGCGGTATCTTTGCGCCGTCACTCTTTATAGGGGCAATGGCAGGCGGGTTTTTTGGATGGGTTGTAAATATCCTGTTTCCCGGCATTACCGCTTCACCTGCTGCCTATGCCCTTGTCGGCATGGGCGCTCTTGTGGCCGGCACAACCCATGCTCCGATTACGGCCATTCTGATTATTTTTGAGATGACCGGGAACTATAAGATCATACTCCCGATGATGATCACCTGCATCCTTAGTACACTGGTGGCCATATCATTGAAAAACGGCTCCATGTATACCGTCAAGCTGTTGAGAAGGGGCGTGGATATTTCCGGAGGATTGGAACAGAATATCCTGAGGGCCTTGAAAGTCAGGCAGATCATGAAAGAGGATGTTGCCACCGTGCCGGAAGGGATGGCCCTGATAAACCTGATCAACACCTTTAAGGTAAAGGATATAGCCTATCTCCATGTGGTCAATGAAAACCACGAATTGACCGGTATCATCTCCTTTCGGGATATCCGGCCTCTCTTAGGAGAGGAACAGGCGCACTATCTGATTATTGCCAAGGATGTGGCTGCCACAGATCTGGCCACTGTCAGCCCGGAAGATAACATTCAGCACGCCTTGCATATCATGAGCAAACGGGGCATCTCTCAACTGCCCGTGGTTGCAGGAGACAATGGGAAAAAGGTCATTGCAACCTTGAGGGAAAAGGATGTGATTACTGCTTACGACAATGCGATCATCCGCCACGAAATCGAGAGAGGGTGACAAAGAAGTAGAAAAAGATGAACATCGAACATCGAACGTCCAACATCGAATAAACAACCCCAACTTTAGGCATTTTAGGCATCCCGCCTGAGGCGGGACTCACTTTAGTCACTTTCTTTACTTCACCCTGCTCCCCGAAACAGTCCTGGCGTCCGGAACCAGAAGATGGAGACCGGCCTCGTCGCTGGCAGCCAGCACCATACCGTGCGACTCAACACCCATTAACTTAACCGGGGCAAGGTTGGTTATTAATAATACCTTTGTTCCAATGAGATCCTCTTCAGTATAGTGGCCCTTCAGTCCGGCCACAACGGTCCGCTCCTCACCTGCATCTACTTTCAATTTGATAAGTTTCTTAGAACCCGGTATGGCCTCAGCCTCCTTTATTGTCCCGATCCGGAGATCTATTTTTTGAAAGTCCTCAAATGAGATCAAGGGGAGACCCTCGGCCTGTTCAGTGCCGACTTCATCTTCTGGAGCCTTTTTCTTCTCAGGAGCCAACTGCTTTGATTCTTTTTCCTCTTTCCCCACATCAATGCGTGGAAACAGGGCAGGCGCCTTGATAATTGTTCGCACAGGTTTTTCCATGCCCCATCTCTTGATTTCTTCTAAGGTAAAATCCTTCCCTGTCTTCGAAAGACCTAACTGCTCCTGGATCTTTTCCGCAGACCCGGGCATAAAGGGCCAGAGTAGCGCGGCAATAATTCTCAGGGTTTCAAAGATATGGTAGATGACCGTAGACAGTCGTTCCCTGTCAGACTTTGCCAGCACCCAGGGCGCCATGGAGTCGATGTATCTGTTTACCTTGCCGATGACCTCCCATATTGCCATCAGGGCCTTGTGCAAGGCCAGGTCCTTCATCAATCCCTCATATATGTCAATTAGTTCAAGGGCGCTTCTCTTCAGCTCTTCATCCGCCTCCTGGGAAGGGCCTGGTTCAGGCAGGTCTCCTTTGAAATATTTTTGCGCCATGGTGAGACTCCGGCTCACCAGATTCCCGAGATCATTTGCAAGGTCGGCATTGAGTCGCGCCACCAATGCCTCTTCACTAAAAGCAGAATCGAGCCCGAAAGCCATATCTCTCAAAAGGAAATACCTGAATGCGTCAAGGCCGTAAATATCTACCAGCTCAAGGGGACTGACAACATTCCCCAAACTCTTGGACATCTTTCCCTGACTCAAGTTCCAGTACCCATGGACATTGAGATGCTGATAAGGTTCGATCCCTGCCGATTTGAGCATGCAGGGCCAGTAAATGCCATGAGGCTTTAAAATATCTTTTGCAATAACATGTTGGGCCCTGGGCCAGAACTTCCTGAATTGATCACCTTCCGGATATCCTAAGGCCGACACATAGTTGATGAGCGCGTCAAACCATACATAGGTAACGAAATCCTCATCAAATGGAAGGGTAATCCCCCATGTGAGTCTTGACTTGGGCCGGGATATGCAAAGGTCTTCCAGGGGCTCGGACAGGAATGAGAGGACCTCGTTCCTGTACCTTTCCGGTCTTATGAAATCAGGATGCTGTTTGATATGCTCCATAAGCCAATCCTGATAGTTGCTCATCCGGAAAAAATAGTTGGCTTCCCTGATTACTTCAGGTTTGGTCTGGTGATCGGGACACTTCCCGTCCACCAGCTCTCTATCAGTATAAAAACGTTCGCAGCCAAGACAATAAAGCCCCTCATACTCGCTGAAGTAAATATCCCCCTTTTCTTTGACCTTACTCAGGATCAACCTCACAGTTTCCTGGTGATATTGATCAGTGGTTCGAATAAACTGGTTGTATGAAATATTCAGTTTGGGCCACAAGTTCCTGAACATTCCGCTGATCCGGTCAACGTATTCCTTGGGGGATTGGCCGGACTTTTCAGCGGCCGCAACGATCTTGTCCCCATGTTCATCCGTCCCTGTGAGAAAGAACGTTTCCATGGGGGAAATCATATGAAACCTGTTTAAAACATCAGCGACAATGGTCGTATATGCATGCCCTATATGAGGTTCTGCATTCACATAATATATGGGTGTTGTTATATAGAATTG
Source organism: Candidatus Desulfacyla euxinica (assembly GCA_014382715.1). GTDB lineage: Bacteria > Desulfobacterota > DSM-4660 > Desulfatiglandales > Desulfatiglandaceae > Desulfacyla > Desulfacyla euxinica. Next base: position 8,381 of record JACNJD010000299.1, read on the forward strand.
TTTAGACAATGTTTTTAAATGGTTACTCCTTTCATTATTAGAAGTGCCTAAAGTTTAAAGTGCCTAAAGTTGTGGTGCGCCTTCGGCGATCAAATTTCAATAAAGACATGCTTGATGGTCTCGTAAAAAGTCGAAATCTTCAGGATTTGGAGCAACGCCCTTAGGCCTAACCATTCACAATAATTCGTAATTCCTGAATTCCTAAATTCGCAATTGCCCGTAAAAAGGACTTTTTACGGGCGTATCACTTTTTACCCCAACCCCGTGAACGGGTTCTCTTTTTTGAACGGGAGTTCTCCTTCTTTGACCCGGGATCGCGGGAGAGATCTTTGGCCTGCGCCTCAATTTCGCCTCCTGAGTCGAGAACCACCGTCAGGGTTTCTTTTAGTACGTTCTGACGGATGATCTTCCCTTCTCCCGCTTTTGTCATAACCCTCTTGCCGATCTTGGGGAGCCTTGTCTTGATCTTAGCATAATTATCATATTCGTAGGAGAGACAACACATGAGCCTGCCGCACATCCCGGATATTTTGTTGGGATTGAGGGAGATGTTTTGTTTTTTGGCCATCTTTATGGTTACCGGGTCAAAGTTGTTGAGAAAAGCAGAACAGCATAAGGCACGTCCACAGCTCCCCAACCCACCTACCATTTTTGCCTGGTGGCGGACCCCGATCTGTCTCATCTCAATCCTGGTCCTGAATTTGCCTACAAGATCTTTTACTAATTGCCTGAAATCCACTCTTCCGTCAGCGGTAAAATAGACAATAACTTTGCTGCCGTCAAAGCGCCTTTCCACAGATACAAGATGCATGGGCAGAGATCGTTCCTTAACTTTCAGGTGGCAATATTCATAGACCTGCCCCTCTAAGTTGCAGCCCTTTTCATAACTATCAATCTCTTCTTCTGTAGCAAGACGAAAGATTGTTTTAAGTTTACGCTTGGAGCATCCTTCCCCCCTGTTTTGAGGTTGTGTGCAAACGCAACCGACAGCGGGTCCATTCTCGGTTACCACCATTACCTTGTCCCCTTTCTTGAGAACAAAGTGGCCCGAGGCAAAGTCATACGCCTTTCCACGATTTCTGAATTGAATACTAACGATTTTGCTCATCTTAAATAACCTTCACAAAAGGCAAAAATATAAATATTTCAGACAAATTCTGATCTAACAACCCCCCAATACCTGATACCCACTACCTAATACCCACTACCTAATACCTAACCCGGACAAGCCGGAACCATAAAGGGTAAACCTTCAAGCAGTTTGGTTGAC
>JACNJD010000284.1:0-29428 GCA_014382715.1 Candidatus Desulfacyla euxinica
GGGTTGGGGACGTATACTGTTTATTGAAGAGATTATAGACCATTCCCCGCACCTCAAGACCCTTCAGCTCCTTGAGGAAGTTTTTCGCGATCAGCCCGACGTTCGCAGTTATGTAGTCTCCGGGATCATCCCGTGGGTCATTCACCAGCCGTATCCATCCGCCCCTGTAGAGCAGGTAGGTATTCAGATTGAGATAACGGTTTAATCGGACATTTGCCATTAAGGTCCCTATTCGTGCAGGTTCATACCAGTAGAATTGCGTTGTTCTGTAGCCCGGGATCCGTGCTTCCGGGCCCATCCTTGCCTCCATGCTCAAATGAGTGTAGTTCATGCCAAGATAGGTCCCTCTGCCAAAGTCATATTTCATTTGTAGCGTAACGCCTTGATTTGTTATTTCACCGAGGTTTACGTTAGTGTAGACTGGGGGACTGCCTTTAAGGGTATAACCGATGTAGTCCTTTATCTTCTTGTAAAAGACCGTTACCTGACCACTAAAAGGAAAGAATTGGGCCCCAAGACTCAATTCATAGGAGTCCTCAGTCTCAGGCTTAAGGTTTGGGTTTCCCTGCGATGGACTATAAAGTTCATTAAAGCTCGGAGCGCGGAAGGCCCTGCCATAGAGAAATTTTGTATTAAAGTTCTGGGCGAACTCCCAGTTTATACCCACACGCGGGCTGATCTCGCCTCCGAAGTCGCTGTAATGGTCATATCGGCCCCCTATGGTGAGGCGGAGGTCTTCCATGATATCCCAGAGATCCTCCACATAAACGGCCCAGACGTTTCTTTCCTTGGTGGGCAAAACATATTCATCCGGCCAATCCTGTACAGAGGGAAGAGGGATGTTCACACCTGAGGTGGATGTTCGCATGTAATTCGCTTTGGTAGAGTTATCATACACTCTCTGTTCCTCAAAGGTGATCCCCCCGACAATGGTGTTGGAATCCACGATCTCGTATGTGGCCTGGGCCTCTGCGCCCGTACGGCTGTTCTTACCTTCATATTCAAGAAATCTGTTTTCAGACGTAATCATCGGCCCGGCCGGGGTACGAAACCAAGACCCCTTGGGCCAGTACTGTAGGAGGGACTTAGTAAAATTCTGGTTTCGATAGACCTTGGCCATGAGGTCCAACCCTTCGGTTACCGTCGCGTCATAGCTGAGATTGAGATAATATTGTTGCCTATTGCGGTTAGACATGTTGTCCAATATAGGGCGTATGCCAAAGGGCATATCCCCTTTCCTGTCAATAAACTTGCCGTCAAACTTGAACCCTTTGTACTTCATGGTGAGCTGGGCATCCAATTGATACGCGTCCCCTTTCATATTCCCCGGCGCAAGGGATGCGTGAGTACCATATTGTTCATCCAATACGCTCTGCTGGTCACGCTCCACGTGGCCGCGAAAACCGTCCGTGGTGCGGTAGTCCGCATAGGCTGCCACCTCGAGGCCCTTGATGGTTTTGCCGAAAAGGGCATTCCCCTCCCATGTGTTGAAGCTGCCGCCGCGCCCCGTGAGCTGCAGCCCGTCCACATCTTCCCCCTCTTTGGTGATGATGTTGATGATCCCGGCCATGGCCCCTGATCCATAGAGGGCAGAGGCGGGACCGCTAAGAAACTCGATCCGCTTGACATTATCCAGATCGAGGCGGCCATAAAGTTTATTTGCATCTCCATTATAGACGTCATTCACAAGATGGCTGTTGACCATGAAAGAAACCCTATTACCATCCCAACCTGCGTCCCCTCTCACAAAAAAAAGAGGGTACCCCCAATAGGTTTCCCAGACATACCACCCTGGAACGGTCTGGGCCACATCTATGAGGTACCTTGCGCCCATCTGACGGATCTGTTTGTCCGTGACCACGTAGATGGTACCGGGCGCCTTTTCTATTCTCTGGGGAATCTTCGACGGGGTGATGACATAGGTCTCTTCCCTGAGATACTTGAGTTCCTCTTCCAGCTCCTTATCCGGTTTTATCGCGTCATCTATGCTTTCTTCAGAAAAGGCGCTGCACGGATGAAACAGAAAAAGGATCGGCAGGAATAGGATAATGGCGCAGCAAATCGTCTTTGATCTTGATAGGAAGACAGTCATCATAACGCACCTCCTTCCGCATATAGGCCAAGGGAACCTATTCAATAAACCGGTTGACCACGCTCAGGGCCATCTCCCCGTATTTCAGGCCGTACTCATTGGCCTTCTTGAGGTTCAGGATGATGTGAGAACCCGCGGGAAGCTGCACCTTCTTTTTCACCACGTCTCCACCCAATACCTCACGGGATATGGCTGCTGCCTGCCGGCCCGTGGTCGGGTTGTCAACGGAAACAATGACCATGGCCCCGTATTCAGCAAATGCGTTGTGGTAGGATAAAATGGGTATTTTTTTAATGTCACACTGCTTAAACACCTCTATCAGGCTTTTTTTGTCTGACATGACAACGGGGTCTGATATGAGCCAGAGTGCGTCGATTTCTTTTAATAACTCCTTGAGTTCGGGAAGGGTATCCCTCCTCTTGGACAGGGATCTGCCGATGATCTCAACACCCATCTCCTTCGCCGCCTTTTGGGCCTCTTCGAACCAGTGTTTGTTGTACTTACCGCTGTAAAGCACACCGATTCTCTTAAGCCCGGGGAAGATATAGCGATAGAGCGTGATCTGCATTTCCGGGTTGAGTTCGTTAGAAACACCATAGGTCTTTTGAGAGAGAGACAGTCGCCGCCAGTTGATTACGGAGGAAAAAACGATGTTTCTGTCAGAGATAAATTTGTTGGCAAGGAGATAGGCCTTAGTCCCGATACAGTAGACCAGGTCGGGGTATTCATCGTAGAGCAGGTCCTCGATCTCCCCGATCTTCCACTTTTTGCCCCCAAGGTCGATTTCCACAACAGGTGTTGAAATGGTCTTGGTGAATTCCTCCTGGGCGATTTTGTATTTATCAACCGCGGCATTGGAATTTATGACCATGATCTTAGGACCCTCATCAGCGGATAATACGCTGAGGAGGAAAACAAGACCTATGAAACATATCAGTTTAAAGACCTTCATTCAGCTCTCCAGTCTCGACCGGTCCGATGCATCCAGCTCCTGCCAGCCGTCTAGCCCTAACATCCTGATTCTCTTCTTTCCATCTGGAGTCAATGGCATGTTTTTGATCATATCCACCATTTTCTTCCTGTTTGCCGTAAAACCTTGAGGCAACGCCACTATTAATAGAAGCGTCTCCTCTCCCTCGGCTAAGACTTTCATTTTCCTGCAAAGCCTTGGATTGATCCCTTTTAATTCATCAAAGGCGTACCTGGAGGCAAAGGCCAGTTTGGCCATGCCATGTCCCGCGGCCAACAGGGCATCGATATCCTTTGGCACGGTCAGTACCCTGAAGGCATGTTCCGCATATTTTTTGAGCATCCTTTTGAGGACGCTGGTGGTATACTGAAGGCTGCCGGCCGATGCGATGAGTCCCGGCTTGGTGGTCTCAATATCCGGGGCCTTTTCATCCGCCAACAAAATCTTTCTCTGGTACTTTTTTCCGTTCCGCACACCGGTCAGGGCCGGCGTGAGGGAATATTCTTTGTGGATGTGGCGGTAATGCCAGCTGGAGAGGATGAAAAGGCAGTTTTCCTTGTCTTTCACCTGTTTTTCAAAGACATCCCTGGCACTGAAGGGCTGGAATTCGTAGGGGCCGAACTTGGAAAGATATCGGTCGAATTCCATCTTGAGAGATTTGAAATTGTTGATGTTGGTCTCGGAGCTGTAGAAATAGATCTTGATTCTGCCTGACCCTGCAGAAATCACACAGAAAAGCGCCAGGCCGATCAGGAGAAGGGCTATCGTCGAGATAAGGGCTATGAATCGTCTTTTTTGATGGCTATTGTCTGTCATATCATCAAAACAAATCCTAAAGAAAAAAGCCGAACTGCCTTAACGTGACCTTTACGATGTCACACTCGGCAGCCCGGCTTTCTTTCCGAAGCAAGATACTTTAAAAGAGGCTCAACAGGCGTATATCAAGACCCGTGGTTTTCCGTCCTCATCTCTCGATGGGTTTGGCTTTCTCTGGAAGAGGTTGTAAGCTCCCAACTGGCAAACGATGCCCATTAGGAGCACGGCATATACAGTTTGAGGTATTTTAACATAAGGTAACCTCCTGAATAGAGGTTTAATGGTTGGTTGAGATACTAATGATTGATAAAACGACAAAAATCGTCTTGTGTCAAGAAGAAAATGGACTTCAGTAAGTCTCATTAATGTCAAAGATTTTGGTCTTGAAATAAAACAATATGGCCAGGATTTATTGATATTTATCAGCAGTTCGGATTCCAGGTTACTTGTGCTGGACTTCAACGGTTTAGTGAAGATTTGGCCTTACGCATAATCCCTGCAGATGACCTTGCAGTTGTTGAGCGGAAGCAAAAAACCTGTCAGCGTCCATCTGCCTGTTCGCCAAACCGATTTTGTTTTTTCTTGATGATCCTGATTAATGAGCGGAGGGCATCATTTACTGTGTCGTGATCGGGAAAAAATTCAGCTACATCAGGGTCAATTAAAACTACATTCGTCCCTTCAGCATATCTCTTGGCATACTTTCCCCTTACTCCATTGCTGAAATCATACTCTTCCAGCATATCTGGGTCATTATTCATCACTTTCATAATTTCCCCTTTCCTTCCTATTGGCTTTCCTGGCACTTATTATTCGAATATTGTCTCCTCTTTCGGTATGAACCACAACCAGAAGTCTATTATGATGCGAAATTCCAATTTGTACCATTCGCACCTCACCCGTCGAATGTAACGGATCATTTATTGTTAAAGACAAGGGATCTTGAAATACCGTACTTGCTTCCTCAAAGGAAACATCGTGTTTTTCAGTATTACTTTCAGCTTTTTGGGGATGCCATTCGAAAGTAAGCATTGATTCTCCATCTTTACTATAAGTCGAATGTTGCTGGTCACCAGCCTGAAGGGAAACCAGACTTTTGATACCAGCACAAGCGGTCAATACACACTTGAGCCGTTAAAAAGAAAAGCGGCTCAGCCCTTCCGGTCTGCGTGTATCTGGCAGCCCCTCGCATTTAACGTTTCTTGAATTAGGTAACTGTATCAAATCCTTTGGGAATGGTCAAGAAGAGGTTTCCCGGTCATAGATTTTTCACCCCCGAGAAATGTCAGGTGCATATTGGTATTATTCTTTTCAATCTGTGCAATCTGCGGATCAGAAGGTGTATCGCAGTTCAAGCATGAAATTGATCCCCGGCATGGGCATGTCACCTGGAAGCTCACCCGCGGCGGTGGGAGAGGTATACTCTTTGTTGAAGAGATTATAGACTGTAGCCCGCACCTCAAGACCCTTCAGCTCCTTGAGGAAGTTTTTTGCGATCAGGGTGGTATTCGCAATCACATAATCTCCGGGATCATCCCGCGGATCACCCTGCTCCCTGGACCAGCCGCCCCTGTAAAGGACTTGGGCATTGAGATTGAGATATCTGTTCAATCGAACATTTCCCGTAAGGGTTCCTAATCGTGTGGGCTCCATCCAGGCATCGGCACCGGATCCGCCCACATCCACATCCAGATCCACATCCACATTTAGCTGGGTGTAGTTCATGCTGAGATAGGTCCCCCGTCCAAAGTCATATTTCATTTGCAGCTCAACACCGTAACGTTTCACTGAATCGGCGTTTGCCCACTGATAACGCGGAACGCCTCCGCTCGAATCCTGCTCAAGAATGATCGCATCTTTCAGCACGTTGTAAAAACCAGTTGCCTGACCACTGAAAGGAAGGAAGTTGGCCCCAAGACTCAATTCAAAGGTGTCATCCGTCTCATTCTTCAGGTCCGGATTCCCAAATGTAAAATGATAAAGATCCGCAAAACTCGGAGCGCGGAAAGCCCTGCCATAGAGGAATTTTGTATTGTAGTCCTGAGCGAACTCCCAGTTGACACCGAGGCGCGGGCTGAGCTGACCGCCGGATTCAGTATAATAGTCATAACGGCCCCCTATGGTGAGACGGAGGTCGTCCAGGATATCCCAGATATCTTCCACATAGGCCGCATAGACGTTTCTTTCTTTGTTGGGAAAAGTCCATTGTGGCGGCATGTCCTGGACCGACGAAAGGGGGATGAACACATATGGATTTGACGTTGGCATGAAATTTCCTTTTCTATAGGTATCATAGACTTTCTGCACCTCGAAGGTGATCCCGCCTACGATGGTATTGGAATCCACGATCTCGTATGTGGTCTGGGCTTCTGCGCCCATACGGCTGGTTGTAATTCCTGCTTCAAAAAATTGGTTTTCTGATGTAATAATCGGCCCCATCGGGGTCATCATCAAAGACCCTTTGGGAAACATTTGAGTGCGCTCAGTGGTGCTTACCTGGTTTCGATAGGCCTTCACCATCAGATTCAACCCTTCCGTTACCGTTCTATCATAGCTGAGATTCAGATAATAATCTTTGTCAGTGAAATTGGACATGTTATCCAGTATAGGTCTAAAACCAAGAGGATTATCCCTTTTCATGTCGATATACTTCCCGTCAAACTTGAACCCTTCATACTTGAGCGTGAGCTGGGCATCCCATTGATACAAATCACCTTTCATGTTCCCCGGGGCCAGTGATGCATGGGTGCCATACTGCTGATCCAAGACGCTTTGCTGGTCCTGGTCCACATGGCCGCGAAAACCGCTCGTGTTGCGGTAGTCTACATAAGCCGCCACTTCAAGACCATGAAAGGTTTTGCCGAAGAGCGCGCTGGTCTCCACGGTATCGAAGCTGCCGCCACGCGCATTGAGCTGCAGTCCGTCAATATCATCCCCCTCTTTTGTTATAATATTGATGATCCCGGCTTCAGCCCCTGATCCATAGAGAGATGATCCAGGACCGTTCACAAACTCGATTCGCTTCACATTCTCTAGATCCAGGTTGGCATAACTATAGATTCCACTTCCAACCAGAACATTGTTCACCTGATGACTGTTCATCATGAATAGAATCCTGGAACTCAACGAGCCCGAGGCGCCTCTGACAAAAAAAAGGCCTGTCCTTGATACCATTGATCCACATACCATCCCGGAACGGTCTGCACCACCTCTGAGAGATATCTTGCCCCCATCTGGCGGATCTGCCTGTCCGTCACCACGTGGATGGTACCGGGCGCCTTCTCTATTCTCTGGGGAATTTTGGAGGGGGTGATGACATAGGTCTCTTCCTGGAGATATTTGAGTTCCTCATCCAATTCATCGCCGGTCTTGAGGGCATTTTCCAGAGGTTCTTCTTCTGAAAAAGCTACCCATGGATGAAACAGAAAAATGACCGGTACCAGCAGCACGATTGCGTAGCGAAACACCTTTGACCATGACAGAAACACCTTTTTCATTGCTTACCCTCCTTATGGATTCCCGCTTTCGCGGGAATGACGAAATGAGCTAAGTGCCCGTTAGGGCTTGGTCCTGTCCAGATCCTGAATCTTTCTTCCAGGATCTGGATAAAACCAAAAAAAGAGTCCTTTGCGATCTTCGCGTCTTGAGTCCCGCCGATGATAGGCGGGACGGGCGGTGAAAAACATTCTCTCACATACTCGCATAGAAAAGCTGGGACCATCCCGCCTTGCGGGAAGGGTTAAGGGGTTATTCAATAATCCGGTTGACCGCGCTGAGCGCCATCTCCCTGTATTTCAAGCCGTACTCATCGGCCTTTTTCAGGTTGAAGAAAATATGAGAACCTGCCGGAAGCTGTACCTTTTTCCTGACCACATCTTTGGACAACACCTCCCTGGATATGGCTGCCGCCTGCCGACCGGTTGTCGGGTTGTCAACGGAAACAATCACCATGGCCCCGTATTCGGCAAATGCGTTGTGGTAGGATAAAATGGGTATTTTGCTGATGTCACACTGTTTAAACACCTCTATCAGGGTCTTTTTGTCTGACATGACCACCGGGTCAGAGATGAGCCACAGCGCGTCGATTTCTTTCAGCAACCCTTTGAGCTCGGGAAGGGTATTCCTCCTTTTGGACAGAGATCTGCCGATGATCTCAATACCCATCTCTTTGGCCGCTTTTTGGGCCTCATTGAACCAGTGTTTGTTGTACTTGCTGCTGTACAGAACGCCGATTCTCTTAAGTCCGGGGAAGATATAGCGATAGAGAGTGATCTGCATTTCCGGGTTGAGTTCGCTTGATACACCATAGGTCTTTTGAGACAGGGGCAGACGGTGCCAGTTGATGACCGAGGAAAAAACGATGTTTCTATCAGAGATAAATTTGTTTGCAAGGAGATAGGCCTTTGTCCCGATACAGTAGACCAGGTCGGGATATTCATCGTAGAGCAGGTCTTCGATCTCTCCGATCTTCCATTTCCTGCCGCCGAGGTCGATTTCCACAACAGGGGTTGAAATGGTCTTGGTGAATTCCTCCTGGGCTATTTTGTACTTATCCACCGCGGCATTGGAATTTATGACCATGATCTTGGGGCCTTCATCGGCGGACAATACGCTGAGGAGGAAAACAAGACCTATGAAACATATGAGTTTAAAGAACTTCATTCAGCTCTCCAGTTTTGACCTGTCCGATGAATCAAGCTCCTGCCAGCCGTCCAGACCCAGCATCCTGATTCTCTTTCTTCCATCGGAATCCATTGACATGTTCTTGATCATATCCACCATTTTTTTCCTGTTTGCTGTAAAGCCCCGGGGTAAAGCCAGTATCAGCCGGAGGGTCTCCTCCCCCTCGGCCAGGACCTTCATCTTGTTGCAGAGCCTGGGGTTCACGCCCTTAAGCTCATCAAAGGCGTTCTCAGATGCAAAGGCCAGTTTGGCCATGCCGAACCCTACGGACATGAGGGCATCGATATCTTTTGGCACGGTAAGCACTTGAAAGGTGTGTTCCGCAAATTTTTTAAGCATCCCCTTGAGGGCGCTGGTGGTATACTGAAGACTGCTGGCCGATGCGACGAGTCCGGGTTTGGCCTCGATATCTGCGGGTTTTTCACTGCTTACCAATATCTTCCTTTGGTACTTCTTTCCGTTCCTAACCCCGGTCAGGACCGGCTTGAGCGCGTAATTTTTATGGATGTGGCGGTAATGCCAGGATGAAAGAAGCAGTAGGCAGTTTTCCTTGCCCTTGACCTGCTTTTCGAAAACAGCCCTGGAACTGAAGGGCTGGAATTCGTAGGGGCCGAACTTGGAAAGATACCGGTCGAACTCCATCTTGAGAGATTTGAAATTGTTGATGTTGGTTTCGGAGCTGTAGAAATAGATCTTGATCTTGCCTGACCCTGAAGAAATCACACAGAAGGCGCCCAGGCCTATGATAAGAAGGGCTGTCGTTATAAGGAGAGCTATTGGATTTACGATTGTCGATTTAAGATTGTCGATTTAAAAATCTCCGCAAAACAAGATGATCGACCCCCAAAAAGCGAAGAACATCTTCGTGAACACTAATGTAATGGTCTTTCTTGAAGGCTGTTGTTTGTCATATCGTTAAAACAAACCCTAAATAAAAAAGCCGAGCTGCCTTAACGTGACCTTCACGATGTCACACTCGGCAACCCGGCTATCCGGCACTCACTCTGTTATGCTGATTCGCAACAAGATGGAGCACTTGGAAAGACAATCCAATTTACTCCATTCAGAATCAGGCAAAATGGGTGAGTGCCGGGCCCCGTGGCTTTCCGTCTCCCGATCACTCGGGGTTTGGCTTTATATACAAATGGATTTGAGCTTCTTTTTTTCCAATGTCACACGATTTACAGCAAGCACTGTGCCGCTTTTGACGTTAGACGAGTATTTTAAGCTAAATAGTTGATATTTTGACTTAATTAGACTGTATTCGTGCGCCTCATTCGAGAGCTGTTTCTTGCTCTGGTCCTGTTCCGGCCATAATGGCCAATATTGCAGTTGCCAGTTTGGCCTTTAATGGATAAATCTCTTTCCATTTATGCCATTTTAGGGTAAGGTTTTTCACCATCATAAAATGATCTACAGTGAGCCCAACCATGGAAAACAAGAATGGTTTCGCGAAAATTCTGGCCTTCTTTCAAGTCCAACAGAATGGTGTCCCGGGCGATCCTGACTACAATACCGCTTTTTGTCAGATCCTGTCTGAGGCTGCTTCTGCCGAGGAGGTCTCCATCTGGCATTTGGATAATGAAGACCGGTTGCACATGGGTTTTGGTACAAATGTTGCTCCGGAAGAGATTTCAGATATGACTCTTTGCGCAGGAGAAGGCATCAGCGGGGCCGCGGTTTTATCTCGACAGACCATTGTCGTCTCTGACGCATGGGTACACCCCCAGCATGATCGGCGAGTAGATAAACGGATTGATTTTCGGACCGTTGCGATGATTTCAACGCCCATAATCTTTGGGGATACGCTCTATGGCGTGGTGAACATTTTGAACCACAGTTCAGGTGGACCATTTCCAACTGAGTGGAAGGAACGAATGTCAGCAGTGGGCATACTCTATGCTTCGGCACTAACTGCGTCGGGCCGATCGGATCCTGACGAGTTACCCCGGGAAAATGGCTTAGAAAAGAAAAAGGCGCCGAAATCTTCAAAAACCAAGACCGTTTTTGTGGGTGTGAACCGGGCTGTTCAGGAGGCCCTTTATCTGTGCGGGAAGGCGGGCAGGACCGAAATTCCGGTGTTGATTCGTGGTGAGACCGGAACAGGCAAGGAGTTAGCGGCCTGCAGAATACACGAGGCCAGTGATCGGAAAACCGGTCCTTTTTTTGATGTTGGCTGCCCAGCCCTGGCAGAAACGCTTTTGGAAAGTGAATTATTCGGGCATGTGAAGGGGGCCTTCAGCGGTGCAGATCGAGATCGGATGGGAAAGTTCCTGGCTGCTTCAGGGGGAACGCTTTTTCTCGATGAAATCGGAGAAATGAGTCTGGCATGTCAGGCCAAAATCCTGCGGGTGTTGCAGGAAAAAAAGATCACGCCGGTCGGCTCTGAAAGATCGATTGATTGCGATGCGCGGGTCATTGCCGCAACAAATCAAGCCTTATTGGAAAAAGTTGAACAAGGCAGATTCCGTGAGGATCTGTACTACCGGCTGTGCGGAATCGAAATCCTCTTGCCGCCATTGCGTGAAAGGGTCGAAGACATCTCTTTATTGTCAATGCATTTCCTGAACAAGGCATGTGCAGGACAAAGACTGCAGAACCCTCTTTATCGGCCGCCAGGGATCTCGAATGAAGCCCTTGAAATGCTTAACACATTCAATTGGCCTGGAAATGTCCGCCAACTGGAGCAGGCGATTTTTGCCGCGGTTGCGATATGCGAAACCGGCAGAATCCACCCGGTGGATTTTCCTGTCTGGCTTCACAAGGCCATGAAAAAGGATTACGGAAAATCGAGCAAACGGAGAGATAGAATCGAATCCCCGGCTGAGATTGACGGCCGTTTCAACGAGGAGCGTAACCAATATATGAAAGCCCTGGATAGGACAAAATATCCCGGGACCGGCCGTTGGAATTTGAGCGCAGCAGCCCGTCAACTCGGTATTCCGAGAAAGACCTTTTCATATCGTTTAAAAAAAATGGGGATCGTCCAATGATTTTCATGGATTCCCGCTTCCGCGGGAATGACGAAAAACAGCTTTTCAGATTCTACACCGATCTCAAAACCTCCTGCATCTTGTCCAGCCAATAATCCATCCCCATCTCCAGAAACATCCCTTCGGCCCTTTTCAGGTTTTCGAGGGCCTTTTCCGTCTTACCAGTATTCAGGTATAGCTCGCCCAAAAAAAGATAACCCTGTGAGGACCATGGTTTGATTTTCAGCTCATCCAATAACTTGATGCCCCGCATAATGAGTTGATTCGCTTCATCCCGTTTGGCTGAATCCACTCTACCCAATATCCTTCCCTTCCAGATTCTTGAATACCCTAACACAGAATACTCATCATTTTGCTCTGACAACTTTATGGCCTCTCTTAAGAATTCTTGAGCATTTTCAAAATCACCTGAATCGTAATGAACCATGCTCGACAGCAAAAAACCAAAAGAGACCCAAAAGGACATGCCGGTTTCACGAAGAGTTTTAAGTGCCTTTTCAATATGCTTTCGGGCGATCTCAAATTCACCCATTAAATAATGTGCCCAGGCAGAGTAATTCCAGGCAACGCCGAGAATTGCGTAACCTTTTATTTCCGTAAGAAGGTCGATAGCCCTTCTGGCGTGCTCTATCGCATTTTGCCCTTCACCTTTAATGTTGAGCAACATACCGTAAGCCATCTCAACCCAGGCCAGACTGAATTTATCATCGACCTCGCCAGTCGTAAAACAAAGGCCTTTTTCAAGAATCTCCTTTCCTTCCCCAAAATTGCCAACCCATCCCATACTCAATCCATAATACCCGTGGACGCCGGAATATACATTCCAGCCCGACCCAAAAGATTCATGCACTTTCCCTGTTTCTTCAAGCAGAGAGATAATCTTTGGAGATAATTCTATTAACCTGGATAACTGCCCTGACAAAAAATAAGAGGGAAAAAGATCAAACCCGGTTCTAATGATCAGTTGAACATCCTGTAGCTTCTCCGCCTCTTGAAAGGATTTTTCTGAATATTTGATCCCTTGAGACAGTTTTCCCTCTTTTGTCCCGTAATAGCGCCCAATCCGGCTGTAAAATATCGCCAGGCTTCTATCATCACCGGTCCTTTTCGAGATTTCCTGCCCTTCCATTAGAAGCTGCAGGGAATTTCCAGGGTAACCCGCAGCCAAAATTGGAAATAATATTAAATGAAGAATTTCAAGTTGCTTTTCTTGATTCTCTTCGGTTTCGGGCTGCCCTTTGAGAACCTGGTAGGCCGAGTTAAAAAAATGAAAGGCTTCCAACATAGCATGGCTCTTTATCGCTTTTTCTCCGGATAGTTTTAGATATTGATAAGCTTTCCCCCTATCTTCGCTCTTGGAATAATGATATGCCAGCATCTCGTAGAATTCATCCAGCTTCTCGGTATAAATACCCTCTATGGCCCTGCCAATTTTTTTGTGAATCTCTTTTCTTTTGTTGAGAAGCAAACTGCTGTAGGCCACCTCTTGAATGAGGGCGTGTTTGAAGATGAATTCCAGCTCCGGAAAAAATGCTTTTTCGTAGATAAATTCCATCTCCTGGAGCTCAAGGAGATGGGTTTTGAGCCCGTCTTTCATACCCGTAATCTCCTTAAGGATGCGAAACGTAAAGTCCCTTCCTATCACTGATGCTATCTGAATGGTCAGTTTGAGATTGTCCTCCAGCCTGTCAATTCGGGAAGCGATAATCCCCTGAATGGTGTCAGGCACCTCAATATCTGCAACTTCCTGGCTTAAAACGTATTTTTTGTCTTTTAGCTTAAGGGAGTCGTTTTCAAGTAGACTATGGGTTAGTTCTTCAAGAAAGAGGGGATTCCCTCCTGCCTTTCCGAGGATCAATTTTCTTAGCTCCGGAATAACTTCTCCTCGTTCGAGGATAGCCTGAATCAGTTCAATACTCGAATTGGTGGTAAGTTGATTCAGCCCGATTCTGTTATAGTTTGAGCTGCTCCCCCACGGGTGTGTAAATTCCGGCCGGTATAGAAGAATAAGCAGGATGCGGGTGTTGGCCAGCCGGCCAATGAGATAGCCCAGGAACTCCTCTGAAGTCTTATCAATCCAGTGGAGATCCTCCACAGCAAGAATAAGGGGTTTGTTTGGGCTTATGTTGATAAATAAATCTCGCAGAGCCTCAAATATCCTCCCCCTTCTATTTACAGGTTTCAGTCTGAGATAAGCTTCATCATTAACCTCAAGGGATAATAGATCATACAAAGGAGTAAGTATGTTTTCGAGATTATCATTGCGTTGTAGAATCCCCTGCTCGAGTTTTTTCTTGACGAGGTCTTCCTCATCATCATCTTTGATTTCGAAATATGATTTCAGGATATCCACTATGGGCGAATAGGCAGTGGATTCCCCGAAATAGAGGCATCGTCCTTCAAGGTAGACGAATTCATCCTGTGGCAGCCGGTTCCTGAATTCCAGTAGAAGCCTTGATTTTCCCACACCGGCCCCACTCACTACACCAACGATCTGGCCTGATCCTGATTGAGCCCTATCATAGGCCCTTTCAATGGCGGCCATGGAATTTTTTCGGCCCACAAACCGGGTAAGCCCCCTGGCCGCTGAGGCTGCGATTCGGGTCCCGATATGGCTGGGCCTCAACAGGACGTAGGCCTCCTGAGGCGCCTCCTTGCCTTTGACCTGGACCTTGCCCAGTGGCTCGAACTCGAAATAATTTTCGGCCAGCTTGTAGGTGTTGCCGGAGACAAGAACCGTACCCGGTTTGGCCAGGCTCTCCATCCTCGCGGCCAAATTGGCAGTGTCACCGTCGGCGGTGTAATCCATCCGCAAGTTGTTGCCTATCGAGCCGACCACCACCAGGCCCGAGTCCAGGCCGATCCGCATCTTGAACTCCATCCCGAACCTGGCCATTATATCTTCGCTATAACCCTTCATGGCCCGCTGTATGGACAAGGAGGCGAAACAGGCCCGCCGGGCGTGGTCTTCATGTGCCAGCGGAGCGCCGAAGAGGGCCATCACGCAATCACCCCGGAACTGGTTGACAGTGCCCTCGTAACGGTGAATCTCGTCCATAAGGATACGGAAACATCCGTCCATGACCTGGTGGACTTTCTCGGGATCGAGCTTTTCAAAGATAGCAGTAGAGTCGGCCACATCCGCAAACAGAACCGTGACTACCTTTCTCTCACCTTCAATTGAAGCCCGAATCGTGAGGATCTTGTCGGCTAAGTGTTTGGGGGTGTAAGATCGAGGCTCGTCGTAGACGATGGGGGGTGCTTCCTTTTTTGGCGTTTGAACGGCATGACCGCATTCATCGCAAAACTTTGCGCCCGGTGTATATGCATTTTCACACTGTGGGCAAGTGAGTTCGAATTTATTTCCACACTCTTTGCAGAATTTGGCACCTACTCTGTTATTAAATTGACATTTCGGGCATTTCATTCTTAATACCCTTCAGATTTAAGGATAGGCCAATTTGAAGGCCAAAAGGATGGGTAATTCGCTTTTGACAGGGTTCAGTATAAGTGAGATGTTGCTTTGTGTCAATTCAGGGCCGATATGAGAGATGAAACCTTGACGTAAGGCGGTACCTTGATTTAATTATACATAATCCGGCGAAGCCGGAGCAGAAAACGTCTCACGCAAAGTCGCAAAGATGCAAAGGGAAGAAACTATGAATCATGGGACTGGGACTTCTCATCGATTTTGGCGCTTCCCTGATGAAGAATGGCATTTCTCGGTTGTGAATAGCCTGTAAGTTTCCTTTGGGAGCTTAGCGCCTTTGCGAGAGTAAAAAAAGGAGAGTAAAGATGCCGCAAATTTCATCCAGAACATCCGGTTTGGGGACAGAAAATGCATTTGTCGTACTCAAGGAGGTGAACGACCTCATTGCCCAGGGCCGGGAAATCATCAGTTTCTGTATTGGTCAGCCCGATTTCAACACACCGCCAAATATATGTGAGGCGGCAATAAAGGCCATTAGGGATGGCAGGCACGGGTATACACCGAGTGCCGGCATACCCGAACTGAGGGAAGCTGTTGCAGAATATGTATCTATGACACGTGGTGTGGAGGTTGAACCCGACTGGGTAGTTGTCGCCAACGGTGCAAAGCCTTTCATAGGCTTTACACTGCTGTCTGTTACCGACTACGGCCAGGGGCATGAGGTGCTTTACCCCAATCCCGGTTTCCCTATTTATTCCTCTCAGGCAGTTGCACACGGTGCAGTTCCGGTCCCGCTCCATCTTCTTGAAAGCAAGGACTTCAGCTTTGACGTTGACAAGCTGGAATCAATGATAACCCCTAAGACAAAGCTCCTTATCCTCTGCTCGCCGCAGAACCCGACCGGAGGTGTCCTTACACGGGAGACTCTTGAAAAGATCGCTGAAATAGCCATTAAACATGATCTGTGGGTCTATTCGGATGAGGTGTATTCCAGAATGGTGCACGAGGGAGAATTCATGAGTATAGCGAGTGTACCGGGGATGCTGGAAAGGACAATTATCTGTGACGGCGCTTCAAAAACATACGCAATGACGGGCTGGAGACTCGGCTATGCCGTCAATCAAAAGCTTGCCCCCTATTTTTCTACATGGATGACCAACACCACCTCATGCCCCAATCATATGACCCAGTGGGCCATGGTTGAAGCCCTCCGGGGCCCTCAGGAGGAGCCTGACAGGATGATGGCCATATTCAAGGAAAGAAGAGATCTGATCGTAAATGGGCTCAATGAAGTTGAAGGCATAACCTGTCTTTCGCCGGGCGGTGCATTTTACGCATGGCCGAATATAACCGAGCTGTGCAGGATCGTGGGGGCATCGGATTCAGAGGAATTCAGGAAGAAACTCCTCTACGATGCGGGTGTAGCGGTTCTGGCGGATATTCACTTTGGTATGAGGGTGCCGGGAGAAGGCCAGCACATCAGATTTTCATACGCCACATCAAATGAGAACATCATCGAGGGGATTGAACGGATCAAGGATTTCATCAGGACCAACAGGCGATAGATAGTGTCTGAATCACGCCAAGGCGTGATTCAGACACGATTTTGGATTTTGGATTGCGGAATGACAAATTCGTAAAAAGTCATAAATAGCCCGTTTTCGTCATTCCCGCGAATGCGGGAATCCAGGGAATTCAATCACTTCTGGACTCCCGCGTTCGCGGGAGTGACGGCCTTAGAGACTTTTTACGAGCCTGTCACATTTGAAAGGAGATTAATTTATGTCCAATGGTCAGAAGGAGATTCAGGTAAAATTCCCGGATAATTTACAGGGGGGTGTGTATTCAAACAACATGGTGGTATCGCACACTAAAGAAGAGTTTATCATGGACTTTCTTATGGTGGCTGCTCCTGCAGGCTCTGTTATGTCAAGGATCATTGTAAGTCCCGGGCACATCAAGCGAATCGTTGCTGCCTTAAATGAGAATATTGCAAAATACGAGAGTATGTTTGGTGAAATTCAGTTGTCAGAAGAACCCAAGGCCAATATCGGGTTCCATTGAACGATGGGCCTAAACCACTATCTCAAGTAGTGATACCATAATAGGGTCTGCCAGTTGACTGACCTGGCCCATAAGTGAACTAAAGTGCCTAAAATGAGCTAAAATGCCTAAAGTTGAAGGGAATTTTTGACATTCTCAAATTGTCTAAAATTCTTTATTAATGGCCTTGTATCATCGACTTTTACCGTACATATTGGCAGGGAGGACGGTCGAGTCCCTTGGTCTGATTTGTCGCGCAGGTTTTTTGAAAACAATTTCTCATAAACTGTTACGAAGTTCCTTAACTTTAGTCACTTCAAACTTTAGTCACTTTAGGCACTTAAAGCAGCCTATAGCGGTAAAGCTGAAGGATTGAGCTGTTCATGGCACGTAACATGTAAAAATGAGATTTTGGCGGCTGAAGGGAGAATAGGAGAGGATTATGGATGTGAAAGAGGCAGTATTGGCGAGGAGGAGTATTCGGGCCTTTAATCCGGAGCCGGTCCCGCGAGAAGTCTTAGAGGAAATTATGGAAAACGCACTCTGGGCTCCCTCCTGGGGCAATACCCAACCATGGAAGCTCACTCTAATCGGAGGAGAGACCCTTGAGAAAATCAAGGAAGAGTACGTTCAGATGTTCGGGAAAGGAATACCCGCCAATCCCGATTTCTCAATGCCTACCGAGTTCAATGTAATTCAGAAGGCCAGATATCAGGGATTGGGTAAGGGGCTTTTCCTGGCCCTTGGAATTGCCAGGGAAGACAAGGAAAAAAGAAACGCCTATTATGAAGAGATGATGCGGTGCCTTGGGGCGCCCCATTTGATCTGCCTTCACCTCGATCGTGAGTTCCACCCTTACACCCTCATGGATGTTGGAATCATCCTTCAAACTATTGCCCTTCTCGCTGTGGAGCAGGGTCTGGGGACATGTATTCTGGCCCAGGCAATCAGATACCCCGGTGTGGTTCGGAAGCACTCTGACATACCGGATGACCAGATGCTGGTGATGGGAATGGCCATTGGCCGTCCTATTATGGATCATCCTGTCAACATATTCAGAAGCGAGAGGGGGAAGCCGGAAGAGTTTCTTAACTATGTGGATGTGGGATAAACTGAGAGGTGGTATGCAGAATCTCGATGGACCAGACTTGATGGTTTTGTAAAAAACCTCCAAGGCCGTCACTCCCTCGAAGCTTGTCCTCGACTCAGATCGGGGAGCGAGAGTCTCCCGGCGGGATTGATTCTCCTGGATTCCCGTTTTCACGGGAATGACAATAAAGGGTGCTTTCTGACTTTTTACGGGTTCTTCAGACTTCTTGCAAAGAATGGATGACTAATGCATTTACCTGCCAGTTCTGTCCTGTGGGGCATCACACTTAGCCTCTATATGGGGGGATTAGGTATTCCTCTCCCTGAAAATGCCCTGATCATTGCCGGCGGATACTCCATATATCAAGGGATCTGCCCTGTAGCTGTGGGTATTCCCCTCTGGTATGCGGCCCTGATCTGCGGGGATATCACGCTCTTTCTCCTTGTCCGATGGCTCTTTTCCCGGGCTCCCTTCTCTCATGTTCTCGATCGGTTTGTGCGGCCGGAGAAACTTGAAAAATACAAAAAGGCCTTTTCGCGTCACGGTGGGTGGACGCTTTTTCTGGCCCGCTTTACCTTTGGAATAAGGGCAGCGGCCTATGTAGCGGCAGGAGCGGCCAACTATCCCCTCCGGAGATTCCTGGTAGTAGACAGCGCATCTGTGGGGATACAGCTACTCCTTTTCATCGGTATAGGCTATTATGGGAGTGGTCAGATCGAATGGGCCAAGGCCGCGGTCCACGAGATAGCGATACTGTTAGCGGTCTTTGCCCTGCTGTCGATTCTTGTCTCTATAGTCGCAGCCGTACTGATAAAGAGGTTCGCCAAACAAAAAACCGACGTTACTGCCTCTCACGTCTAAGTTGTAACAAAAGCGCCGGAAGGTCTTCAAGACGACTGATGGTGTAATCGGGTTGCGGGTCTTCCGGGGCCATGACCGATTCTCCTCCATTGGTGAGGAGGACAGTGCTCGCTCCTGCCCTTTTCCCTGCAATCACATCAAAACGAAAATCCCCGACCACTAACAACTCCTCCGGAGAAACTCCCATCTGTTCTGATGCTTTGATGACACCGTCCGGATGAGGTTTCGGCAGCGACATCTCACGGGTGACGATTGCATCAAAATCATCTATCGTGACTTCCTTGAATTGTTCGAGGGACTGCCTGACCGACTTCAGCCTGTTTCTCGTCAGGATACCGACAGGGATCTGTTTTTTTCTCAGGGTACAAAGGCATTTTTCAGCGCCCCTGTTTGGGAGGGAGGCTCTGGCCGCGCTATCCTCCCTTTCCTCCAAGATTTCCATCAGTTTAGGCTGCTGATCCGGGGGTTGTGACTCCACGAATTCAAGGATTAACTGGTCCAGCGGGCACCCCATCGCCTTTTTGATTGCAGGGAAGTCGAGCGCCCCCGGCAGTGTCAAGGTCCCGTCAAAATCGAATAAGACGCCCTTGATCGCCATCAGAAAGGAGTGGATTCGTCCCAGGCAGGCTCGCGCTTTTCAAGAAACGCAGTAAAGCCTTCTATGGAGTTGGTGCTGACGCCTGCCATGGCCATCATCTCTTTTGCGTATTGATAGGCCTGCCACTCGGACATCTCAATCTGAGAGTAAAAGACCTGTTTGGACATATAAATGGCATACTTGCTGGGTTTAGCGATTTCCTTGGCCCATTCAAAGGTCATCTCGTCCAATTTATCATCAGGAAACACGCGATTGACAAGGTGGAACGATTCAGCCTCCTTTGCGCTGTACAGGTTGGCTGTCATAAGCATCTCCATGCATTTTTTCTGGGGCACAGCACGGCTCACGGCAACCGTGGGGGTAGAACAGTTGTAAGAATAGATAAGACCGGTCATACCGAATCTGGCCTTCTCTTCACCGGCAGTAATCAGATCACATCCTGCCACCAGGTGACATCCCCCGGCCATGGCAATACCCTGCACCTGGGCAATAATGCACTGGGGTGCGTTTCGTATGGCTGTCATCAGATTAAAAGAGGTCTGGAAGAGCCGCCTGATGTCAGAAAGGGGCTGATTAAGGATCTCCATGCGGTCATGACCCGCGCAGAATATCTCTCCCTCGGCTCTGAGGATGATAACCTTTGCATCGCATCGCTTCCCGGCATCCTGCAGGCATGAGATAATTTCTTCTTCAAACTCCTGACCGAGGGCATTTCGTTTTTCCGGTCGATTGAGAGTCAAAATCCCGATCTCTTCCTTTTCTTCATACGTCATGAATTTATAAGCCATAAATCTCTCCTCTTTTTTGTTTGTTATTTGTTATTCGTTATTTGTTACTCATTACTTGTTGCTCGTTATTTGTTGATCTGACTACTGACCACTGACCACTAACCTCTAACTCCCCCATTCTTTATCCCTCAACAGACGTCTGAGGGCCTTGCCTGCTGCTGAGCGGGGAACCTCCTCAACGAACTTCACGGCCACAGGCACCTTGTAGGGGGCCATTCTTGACTTACAGAACTCCCTTATCTCCTCCAAGGTCGCGGTCTCTCCCTCATTGAGATGGATGAATGCCTTGGGTGCTTCCCCCTTAAGCTCGTCAGGGATCCCCACGATGACCAGATCCCTTATCTTGGGGTGCACGAGCATCATATCCTCCACTTCTGACGGGAATACCTTTTCGCCCCCCACATTAATCATATCCTTTTTACGGTCAACGATATAGGCATATCCATCCTCATCCATATATGCGATGTCTCCGGCATGAAACCAGCCCTCAGAATCAAAGACCTCTGCCGTAGCATCGGGTTTGTTGAGATAACCGTTGGTAACACAGGTCCCTTTTACGCACAGCTCACCCTGTTCATGGGGAGGGAGGGTGTTGCCCTCATCATCCACCACCTTGATTTCCGCATCATCCATCCCCTTGCCGCAGGATCCTATCCTGGTTTGGGTATAAGGTGCAGTTGTGCCTACACAGGAGGACTCCGTAAGCCCCCAGGCCTCTGCGTAACGCCACTTGAGCTTATCCTCTATCTGACGAATCAGATTCTCTGGCATCTTGGTGGCGGCGGAGAGGCAAAAGATCACCGAGGAGATGTCCCTCTCGGCAATGTCCGACTGCCTCAGAAAGAGGTTATACATGGGTGGTACGCCCTGAAATACAGTCGGGCGCAGTCTTTCGATTTCCCCCAACGTCTCTTCAGGGTAGAATCGCTCCACCGTAATCACTGTCCCGCCCCGTGACAGGGTCCCGAAACTCCCGTTGATCAGACCCCAGCAGTGAAAAATAGGCGTGGCAACCATGGTAATATCATCCGGTTTAAAGTGCACCTTGCCGAATTCCGTTGCATTGTGCCATACGTTGAGGTGGGTAGCCATCACACCTTTTGGCCACCCGGTTGTTCCTGACGTATACATCAGATGGCATATATCACTTCCTTTTGTCCCCTCCGGTTCGAATTTTTCGCTCCCCTGATCCAGCACCGATTCAAGACCGGGATACTTGCCGTCTTCATCATCTCCATGCACAAAAACCATTTCTAACGATTCTAATTCCTGTTTCACTGCTTCAATGATCGGGAGCCGTGCTTTGTCAACAATGACTGCCCGGGTTTGACAGTCTTTAAGGATATAGGCTACCTCCTGCTCCCGGAGCATGGCATTGACCACATTTACCGTCAATCCGGCCCGGGCCGTCCCCAAATAACTGATGATCAACTCCGGGAGGCTGGGCAGAAAAAGGGAGAGCACATCCCCCCGCTGCAGCCCTGTTTTCAGCAGGCCATCTGCTGTCCGGGTGATCAGGACATCCAACTGAGAGTAAGAGATACGCCGCTCACCAAAAATTATAGCTGTTTTGTCAGGGGTGTTGGCTACATGGCGTTTGATGATATGGGATACGTTCATGGTTCCTCCTGTTAGTGAAAGTCGAGCTATGAATAAACTGTTTGCTTTGACATTGCTTTGACTTCACCCGCATACTGCTTGCTGATCGTCTGCTTTTTTGGTATATACGCTCATCTTATGAAATCTCATCAAAAATGTCCATAGAAGGAGGCAAATTCCATGATCAAAGATCACATCCCCCTTGGTGTCGGTTTTTACCCTGACTGGTTTAATAAACATTACGGTATATCATTTGGAAAAGAATACTACTTCGATCCGGGAATCAGGATTGAGGCCAGGATGGAGATAGAAAAGCGGCTTCATGAGAGATTTGGGGATGTGGGATTGGGCAACCCGGACCCTCAACCCAAACCCCTCATCACCTTCGGCATGGTCATGCTTCCCGCAATCTTCGGCTGTGAGATCATTTTTAAAGATGCTGCCCTTCCCTGGGCCATGCCCCTCAATCTTTCAGAAGATGAAATCATGAAACTGGAGGTGCCCGACATATTCAACTCCTACCCCATGACAGAGATGATCAAGCAGATCGGATACCTGAAAGATAAATATGGTGAGGTGGTGGGAGATATTAATACTACCGGAGTCCAGAATCTGGCCCTTAAGATCAGGGGCGACCAACTTTATTTTGACTTTTATGAGAACCCGGAGCTGTGCCATCATCTGCTAAAGATATGTACGGAATCCATTATCCGGCTCTTTGAATTCAACCATAAGACCACCGGCACCAGCGCCATAGACGTGACTCCCATGTGTGACCCAAAGCTTTATGTGTTCCCCAACTGCACGGCCGAGCAGATCTCCTTGGAGACTTATGAGTCCCATATCCTGGAATACGATAATCAGGTTGCCGATGCC
Organism: Candidatus Desulfacyla euxinica; assembly: GCA_014382715.1. GTDB lineage: Bacteria > Desulfobacterota > DSM-4660 > Desulfatiglandales > Desulfatiglandaceae > Desulfacyla > Desulfacyla euxinica. The sequence goes on from JACNJD010000284.1 coordinate 22,840, forward strand.
TGTCATCCCGTCGGTATTCACCATTGTGGGTCAGTTGACGAGGTGTTGGACGGATATGCAAAGATACACCATTTAGAGTTTATCGAGATCGGCTTCGGCTCAGATGTAAAAAGGACCAGGGATGTATGTGGCCCTGATGTGGCGGTCAATGCCCGTATAAGCCCTGTGCTGATGAAAAACGGCACACCGGAAGAGATAGCGGCAGAGGTGCGGCAGTTAATAGACCAAGGCGCCCCTCTTGAGAACTTTTCCATTGATACAGTCGGCCTGACCTATGGCACCCCTGATGAAAACGTCAGAACGGCGTTAAATACGGCCGCAGAATATGGAAAATTCGATCGGAATGCTATCTCTGCTGAAAAGCCTTTTTCTTACGTTTCCGGCAAAGTCGCGACACCTGTTGAAAGTAACGTGGCGAGCGCCTCAAAAACGGTCATCATTGGGCCCTCTCGACCTCTGGTTCTCATCGGCGAGCGCATCAACCCGACGGGCCGTAAAAAACTGGCAGAGTCATTGGAGGCCGGAAATCTCGACCTGGTCCGGTCGGAAGCGATCAGGCAGGTGGAGAGGGGCGCTCATATATTGGATGTCAACGTTGGGGTTTCGGGCATAGACGAACCAAGAATGTTGGAGGAAGCCATACTGGCCATACAGGAAGTCACGGATGTACCCCTCTGTATTGACTCGGCCCTCCCAAAGGCATTGGAGGCCGGTCTTAATGTCTACAGAGGAAAGGCCCTGGTCAATTCGGTCAATGGCGAGAAACATAAGCTCGATCAGATCCTTCCCCTGGTCAAGACCCACAATGCCGCCGTCATCGGGCTCACCATGGACGATAACGGTATTCCCAAGAAGGCTGAAAAGCGTCTTGAGATTGCCAGACTGATTGTTGAAAGGGCCGAAGAGGCCGGTATCCCCCGGGAGGATGTGATTATTGACCCCCTGGCCATGGCTATCAGTGCCGATGATCAGGCCGGTTTGGAGACTATCAAGGCTCTCCGGCTTATACGGGACGAGCTTGGGGTCAACCAGACATTGGGGCTTTCCAATATCTCCTTCGGGCTTCCCGAACGCACATCTATCAATGCGGTTTTTTTGGCAATGGCGGTCTTAAACGGTTTGACCTGCCCTATTTCTGATCCCACCATATGGGAAATGCGGAGGGCTGCATTACTGACGGATCTTCTTCTTGGCAAAGATGAGTTTTGTATGAACTATCTCTCTACTTCCACGAAAAAATCGGGGAAAGGTGGAAAGGTTGAGACGGCAATGAAAGAAACGGAAGAGTCTGATCTGGATCGTATAAAAGAGGCCGTGATTTCAGGAAAACGGAAATTAGCGGTGGAGTATACAAAAAAAGCCCTGGACCAGGGAGCGGATCCCCAGGATATAATCAACAATTATCTAATAGCCGCCCTGAATATTGTGGGCGAGAAATTTGAGAAAAAGAAAATCTTTGTTCCTGAAATGATGATGGCGGCCAAATCAATGCAGGCATGCGTGGATCTGGCCAAACCTCTTTTGGGAAAGGAGGGAGATGCCGAGGGGCTGGGCACCGTTGTCCTGGGGACGGTCTTTGGTGATCTTCATGATATTGGAAAGAATTTGACCAAGCTCCTCCTGGAGACTTCGGGTTTCCAGGTGATAGATCTGGGAGAAAACGTGCCTGCTGATAAATTTGTATCTGCCGCAAGGGAGAATAACGCCCATATCGTGGGGCTGTCCTCTTTACTGACTACCGGCGATCCCCATGTGGAGGAGACGATTCACGCGATCAAGAACAGCAATCTTGCTGACAAAGTTAAGGTGATTTGCGGCGGGGCTGCTCTTACCCTCAAATTTGTCGAGGCATGTGGAGCCGACGCACATGCCAGGGATGCGGCCGACGGTGTGAAGAAGATAAAAGAGATGTTGGCCGCCAATTAGAGAATTGAGGGGATTGGGATTTTATAAATGCCAAGAATTACATTCTCACCCTTTGAAAAGACCATAGACATAGATGGTTCCAGGAACATCCTGCAGCTGGCCCGGGAAGCCGGCATTCCGTTGCAATCAACCTGTGGCGGCAAGAAAATATGTGGGAAATGTAAGGTTGTCATAAAGAAAACCGATGGCCCTTTACCCCCGTCTTCAGCCCGTGAACAGAAAGTATTAGGCGGATATTCAGAAAAAGGCTATCGCTTAGCCTGCGAGACCGTTTTGAGCCATGGTGCCGTTATCCGCATTCCCGAAGAAAGCCGGCTCAAACCCCAAGTTATACTGACCTCGGATACGGAACACTCATATCCTGTCAGATTGCGGCCCAACGTCAGCCCTCATTATGTGGAGGTTTCACCTCCTGTCCTGGATTCCGTAATAGCTGACAGGCAAAGACTCCTCATTGCCCTGGAAAAAACCTATGGAATCCGTCGACCTGCGCTTGATCCTTTCGTGCTGAGAAAACTCCCCCATACACTTCGTTCGGATCGGGAAGGGGTTACTGTAGCCATAAGGAGTAAAGATGAAATCATTGATCTTTACCCGGGAAGACGAGACAGTCTTTTTGGCGTGGCCTTTGATGTCGGCACTACGACCGTGGTTGCCTTTCTCATGGATCTGATTACAGGTGACAGGCTTTCAGTTAAATCTGCCATGAATCCTCAGATTGCCATCGGGGATGATGTCATTACCCGGATAGCGTTCTGCCGGGAGAATACCGGGGGCCTGGAAAAACTGCGTATAAGTATTGTTGAGTGCCTCAATGCCTTGATTGCCGAGGCAGCGGCAGAGGCGGGAATTGATCCGGATGAGATTGTGGAAGCGACCGTCGTGGGGAATACGGCCATGCACCATCTATTTGTGGGCCTCGATCCTCATTACCTCCCAATGGCCCCCTATCCCCCTGTCCTTCAGGAAAGTCAGGATTATAAGGCCAGGGACCTGGGTCTTAATATCGGGGCTTCGGCCTATGTTCATCTCCTGCCGCTAAAGGCCGGGTTTGTGGGGAGTGATATTATCGCATGTATCCTGGCAACAGGCCTCCACAGAAGCAAGATCCCTACCCTCCTTATCGATCTGGGGACCAATGGTGAAATTGTCTTTGGCAACAAGAATCGGATGCTCTGCTGTTCAACGGCCGCAGGCCCTGCCTTTGAAGGGGGGCACATCCGATGGGGAATGCGGGCCTCATCAGGCGCTATTGAACGGCTGAAAATTGATCAGGAAATGCTGGATGTCAGATGGGAAACCATTTACGATCAACGACCATCAGGTCTGTGCGGCTCAGGTATTATTTCAGCCATAGCTGAGATGATCAGGGCGGGGATTATCCTCGGAAGGGGGAATTTTGACAAAGGGCTTCAAACCCCTCGTTTGCGTGATGGGGAAGATGGCCCGGAATTTGTTTTAGTCTGGGCATCCGAGGCTGCAACAAAGCAGGATATTGTAATTACGCAGAAGGATGTGGCTGCAATGCAGATGGCCAAAGCGGCAGTCAATGCGGGGGCGACGCTGTTGATGGAGCAATTCGAGGGTGAAGAGGTGGAGCGAATCCTGCTGGCAGGTGCATTCGGCAATTATGTTGATCCTGAGGATGCCTGTACCATCGATCTTTTTCCTGGCTGTCTGACGGCAAAGGTTGTTGGCGTCGGCAATGCGGCGGGGCATGGTTCCTGTCTGGCCCTGTTAGATAAGAATAAGAGAAAAGAGGCTGAGCGCCTTGCCCAAAAAATAGAATATCGTGAGCTTGCCGCCACAACCCGTTTCAAAGAGCTGTTCGTATCAAGCATGTTCTTCACATCTGCCCGTGACTTTGAAGATGTGTTCTGATTTTAGACAAAGCTTGTTTTACGAATAAGTGAGAGAATGTTTTTCATCCCGCCTATCGGCGGGACTCGGACGCAGAGTGCGCAAACTCTGCGTTCTCTGTGCCTGGTGATTCCCGATCTGGGCAGGATCAAAGACCCTTTCAGAGTATCTTTCGAATCTTAGGTTTCATTCCCACGGAGGCAAATATGCCAAAATTCTTCTTTAAGAAGCAGCACCAGGTGGAAGCCCTGATTTACGACTATCTGGAATATTTACAGACGAGCAAGAAGTATTTTTCCGAGGCCATAAATACCTGTCTTGAGACCGGTGTATGCACCGATTTTGACTTCCAAATACGTCTCACCCATAAGTTCGAGTCCAAGGCCGATGATGTGCGTGAGAAGATCAAAGAATTGATGTACGGCAAGGCCCTCCTGCCTGAATCGCGCGGAGATATCATGGGCCTCTTAGAGGACATGGACGAGGTTCCGAGACTCTTCGAGCTGGTCCTCCACATGATCAAGACCCAAAAGCTGGTTATCCCCGATTTCATTGCAACGGACATCAAGGAGCTTCTGGAAATCTCCTTTGAAAACTGTGAGCTTATGATAAAACAGGTCAAAACCCTTTTTGAAAGGGCCAAGGGGATAAGGTCCCTCGTTTCCACCATCGACTTCAACGAAAGCCGTTGTGACCATATCGAGCGTGGCATCATCACCAAGATCTTTGATTCAGATCTGGATCCCTTTCAAAAGCTGCAACTTAAAGAGATGGTCGTAAATATGGGTCAGATTTCAGATCAGACCGATCGTATATCAAAAAGGGTCAACATCATCAGCATGAAGAGGCGTGTATGATGCTCTCTCTTCTGGGAGGGATATTCTTAGGATGGTCCTTAGGCGCCAACGATGCATCCAATGTTTTTGGCTCGGCGGTTGCAGCCCGGATGGTCAAGTTTTGGACAGCGGCGATCCTGGCATCCGTGTTTGTCCTTTTAGGGGCACTTCTTGAAGGCCAGGCGGGGATCGAAACCCTTAAAGGCCTGACCCCGCTGAACCCTGAGCAGGCAATTGTCTGTTCAGTGGCAGCCGCTGTCACTGTGACCATCATGACCATACTCAGCCTTCCTGTCTCTACCTCTCAGGCGGTTGTGGGGGCTATCTTAGGAGTCGCCCTGCTGAACCAGAACGTCAATATCCCTGGATTGGGAAAGGTAGTGGCGTGCTGGATTGGTACCCCGGTGGGAGGGATAATACTCTCCATTGTGATCTACAGGGTGCTGGCCTTCTTTTATAACAGGCTCAATATCAATATGTTTCAGGCCGACAGCCTCCTGCGTCTCTCATTGATAGTGGCCGGTTCTTATGGCGCGTATGCCCTCGGGGCAAATAATGTGGCCAACGTAACTGCGGTCTTTGTGGGCGCAGGAGAATTGACCGTGTTTTCGGCTGTTCTCCTTGGGGGCCTGAGTATCGATCTTGGGATACTGACCTTTAGCAGGAGGGTCATGGAAACCGTTGGAAGGCGGCTGGTAAAATTAGACCCCTTTTCAGCGCTTGTAGTGCTCCTGGCCGAGGCCATTACGGTCCATATTTATACCATTATTGGGGTTCCGGTCTCGACCTCACAGGCCGTAATCGGAGCCGTCTTAGGAGTAGGCATTGTAAAAGGTATCAGAACAGTGGAGAGACGCACCCTGATAAACATACTCGTGGGCTGGCTTCTCACACCGGCGATAGCCGCTGTTATTGCCCTGTCTATCTACTTTGCAATGCAGCTGCGCTATGTCCCCTCGGGTTGACGATACAGAGATCGTCAGGCTATTGAATGGCCAGGATTTAGCACGAAGACCGGGAGAAAATGCAGGACGAGACCTTGAAAACCGGGATAAGAAAGCATAACTTCATCTTCTGATGCAGGTTCAGGTATAAATGAAAATTATTCTTAGAGGATAAATGTTAATGGAATTGAAAGAAACAAGATATGAAATTCACAGGGGCATAGCTACAATTACTCTGTATCGCCCAGATAAGATGAACGCCTTTACTCCCACCATACGAAAGGAGTTGATAGGACTTTTCGCTGAGGCAGATAAAGACGATGCGGTTCGCGTTGTTGTGGTGACAGGCTCGGGCAAGGCGTTTTGCGCAGGCGCTGACTTATCCGCGGGCGGTTCAACCTTTGACCGGTCCAAAAAGACCACCATGAGTGAACATCGTGACGGAGGAGGTAAGTTGACGCTGGCAATATTCAAGTGCCGTAAACCTGTGATCGCGGCCATCAATGGTCACGCAGTGGGAGTTGGCATAACAATGACTTTAGCAATGGATATGCGGATTGCAGCCCAGGACGCAAAGATTGGTTTTGTCTTTGCACGACGCGGTGTGGTTCCGGAGGCATGTTCCTCATGGTTCCTGCCCCGTATCGTTGGGATCGCCAAGGCCACTGAACTCGTATATACGGGGCGTATATTCCGGGCCTCAGAGGAAGCGCACTCCGGGCTTTTCAACTATGTGGTGCCGCGCGATAAGGTACTTGTCAAGGCCATGAAGATCGCAAGGGAGATTGCGGATAACACCTCAGCGGTGTCCGTGGCGCTCAGCAAGGCACTTCTCTGGCATGGGTTGGCGGAAAAGGACCCCCAGTCGGTCCACCTCGTGGACTCGCGCTGTTTCTATTGGATAGGGAAACAGAAGGATGCAAAAGAAGGGGTCGGGAGTTTCCTCGAAAAGCGTCCGCCGGAGTTCACCATGAGGGCTTCAACCGACATGCCTGATTTTTATCCCTGGTGGAAGGAACCCAA
>JACNJD010000284.1:29657-42280 GCA_014382715.1 Candidatus Desulfacyla euxinica
TTCCGGGGGTTATTCCTCGGAATCAAGACACCTAAACTCCTTTTCTGGGGCCTCCTGAGGTTCTGCGTCGTGGTCCTGATCACGATCCTCTCAGTTAGTTTAATTTTCGTCTACTACCAGGAGATCCTGAACTTCATCTGGACAAAGCCGGTAAGCTATTGGATCCTGTGGCTATGGTATCTCACTTCCTGGATTCTCTTTTTGTGCCTTGTTGGCTTAGCGGCGATTATTTCCTATCTGGTTTCACAAATCCTTTTCAGCGTCCTGATTATGGATCATATGTCCCGCATAACCGAACTAATAAATAGGGGCCAGGCAACAGAAGCTAAAAGGGTTTCCGTCCTGAAATTATTTGGTTATCTTGTCATGCAGGAAATTCCAAGGACGGTTCTTCCGGTCATCTTATCAATCCTCCTGATGATTGTCGGATGGTTAACACCCCTGGGGCCTGTCATAATGCTGGTTTCCTCCGGTGTCGCCGCCATATTCCTTGCGTGGGACAATACGGACCTCATCCCGGCAAGACAACTGGTCCCGTTCAAGACCCGTTTCCGTTTATTATTAAATTCTATTCCATTCCATTTAGGCTTTGGGCTCCCTTTCTTGATCCCAGGTTTGAATCTTCTCCTCCTATCCTTTGCGCCAATTGGCGCAACCCTCTATCACATGGACAAAAATAAAGAGCAGGTTTCGATAAAAAATTCTGTAATGCGCCACAACGGCGTATCATAAGGAAATCTTGCATCATATCCTGTCTTGACTTCTCACTCCTTGTGATTAAATTTTCTGAGTAAGCATCAATTTTCTATGGAGTTTCAATCTTAAAATTATGTCCGGTAAAGACTACTATAAGATCTTAGGGGTATCAAAATCAGCCTCCCCTGAAGAGATCAAAAAGGCCTATCGCAAATTAGCCCTCAAATACCATCCAGATCATAACAAGGGAAACAATTCCGCCGAGGCAATGTTCAAAGACATTAATGAGGCCTACGCAGTCCTTCGTGATCCTGAGAAAAAAAAGCAGTATGATATGTTCGGCGCCGAGGGTTTCCAGAACAGGTTCACACAGGAAGACATCTTCAAGGGCTTCGATCTGGGAAGTATCTTCAGAGAATTCGGATTCGGTGGAGGAGGCGGAAGAGGCCGCAACCCTTTTAGTCAGGCGTACGGAGGGGCGGGCGGCTTTGGACAGGACGGACGTGGTTGTCAAGGTCATGGTCAAGGGACAAAAGGTCAGAATCTGGTCTATGAGCTCCCGATGACCCTGGAAGAATTGTGCAAATCCACAAATAAGACGATCGCCTATCAGATTGACGGACGACAGGAGAAGGTCTCTGTCAAGATACCCGCCGGGATCAAGGGGGGGCAGAAATTGAGATTACAGGGGAAGGGTCAACCCGGTCTGTTTGGTGGTCCACCGGGAGATCTATATGTCCAGATTAAGGAGCTTGCACATCCTACATTCAGGCGGGAAAATGCTGACCTGTATGTAAATCAGAAAATCAGGTTTTCTGAAGCCGTATTAGGCTCCGAAATCGAGGTGCCGACAATCGAGCAAAAGATACTGAAGTTAAAAATCCCTCCCGGAACCCAGGATAATGCCAAATTTCGTTTGAAAGGTCAGGGTATGAAGGTCAACAACGGTTCAGGCAAAGGAAATGCCTACGTTGAAATTAACATCGAAGTACCAAAAGAACTGACAGAAGAACAGGAATCCCTGATGGAATCGTTAGCAAAGGTGGGATTATAGAAAAGAATTAAAGATATGCCATGAAAGCAATATGCGTTTTTTCAGGGGGCCTCGACAGCATGATGGCCGCTGATTTGATAAGGGCCCAGGGCATTGATGTCCTGGCCCTTTTTTTTGAAACCCCCTTTTTCAAATCCGGGAAGGCCAGAAAATCGGCTCGCGCAATTGAAGTCCCGTTTAAAGTGGCAGATATCACACGCCGCCACTTGGAAGTGGTCAAGCAACCGAAACATGGTTATGGCGGAAACATGAATCCCTGTATCGATTGCCATGCGCTGATGTTTCGAATCGCCGGTGAAATGTTGGAAGAGGAAAAGGCTGGTTTTGTTTTTTCAGGTGAGGTCCTGGGCCAGAGGCCCATGTCCCAGAACAGAAAATCCCTTGATCTGGTTGCAGCCGAAAGCGGGCTCAACGGACTTCTTCTGAGACCCCTTTCGGCAAAGCTCCTTGCACCAACAATTCCTGAAGAGAAAGGCTGGATCCAAAGGGAGCAGCTCCTGGATTTTCAAGGACGTTCAAGAAAACCCCAAATGGAAATGGCGCAAAGAAAGGGCATAACAGAGTATCCCACGCCAGCAGGGGGGTGCCTACTGACTGAAAAGGGTTTTTCGCGTCGATTGAAAGACCTGCTCACCTCCAAAGTCGACGTGGAGACGGGGGAGTTAGAACTCCTGAAGTTGGGGAGGCATTTTCGTATTGCCCCTCACACGAAAATTGTGGTGGGGAGAAACAAGAGAGAAAATGAGACCATCCGGTCCTTGGCAGGCGAAAATGATACCGTCTTGAGATCTGTTTCCGTACCTGGACCCACAGTGCTGGTCTCAGGAAAGCTTTCCGAAAACACCCTTGATATTGCAGGTGCTATCACCGTAGCATACAGCGATGCAGGGGGGCTTGATGCCAGTGAAGTCAGAATCAAAGAAGGGGCGCACGAAAGCAGGGTGGTATTTGTTAAAACAAGGGATAAGGTAGAATTCAGGCGCTACATGATATAAAATGGAGATTGAAGAATTACGAATTCAGGAATTTAGAAATTGAATGAAATATTTTTTTTAATCCCTAAATTCCTGAATCCCTAAATCCCTAAATTCCAGTTATGACAGCCCGTACTCCTTGATTTTGGCGATGAGCATGGGCCGGCTGATTTCTAAGAGTTTGGCAGATTGGGTCCGGTTCCCGTTGGTTGCTTTAAGGGCCTTTTCAATAAGATTTCGTTGCAGCTGTTTGGAGGCCTTTTTAATGGAAAGAGTCTCCAAACGGTCAAAATCCTGGGGAAACCCCTTGTTCCTGGTCAGGCTGGATGGAAGTTCCTTCACCGTTATCCAACGACCGGTTGAAAGAAGAACAGCCCTCTCCATAACATTTTCCAGTTCTCTCACATTTCCCGGCCAGTGATAGCCCATCAGAATAGCCATCGCTTCAGAAGATGGGGCTTCTACTCTCTTTTTCAGTTTCTTATTAAAAATATCTATGAAATAACCGGCCAGGAGTGATACATCCCCTTTCCTTTTTCTCAACGGTGGAAGATGAACGGTCAAGACATTAATCCGATAGTAGAGATCTTCACGGAATCTTCCTTTCTCTACTTCTTCACTCAAATCTTTTGATGTGGCTACCACAACCCGGACGTCAATTTTTCGTGAACCCACACCCCCCAGGGGAGTGATCTCTTCTTCCTGCAATACACGCAAAAGTTTTACCTGTAAAGAAAAGGGGAGTTCGCCAATTTCATCCAAAAATATGGTTCCTTTATCTGCCTCCTCAAAACGGCCCAACTTGTCTTTGACAGCATCTGTGAACGCCCCTTTCTTATACCCGAAGAGTTCACTTTCGATGAGGTTTTCAGGAATACCGCCACAGTTAATGTTAACCAAGGCTTCTGATGATCTTGGACCATTCGAGTGAATCGCCCTGGCAACCAGCTCCTTGCCAGTCCCGCTCTCTCCAGTAATAAGTACCGTGGTTTTGTGTTCAGCCACTTTCTTAACAAGCTCAAGGACATGGGCCATTGCTTCACTTCGTGCGATTATATTTCCAAATGAATACTGTTTTTCGATCTCGTTTATCCTGGTTTTCAACCTCAAATTCTCTTTTTGCAGTCTTTCCCGTTCCTCGGCCTTTCTCAGCGTCAAAAATACTTCGTCTGGTTTAAAGGGTTTAGAGATATAGTCGTAGGCTCCTTTTCTTATGGCCTCCAGGGCCGTTTCAACCGTTCCATAGGCGGACATCATAATATAGGTCTTTCCAGGATGTTTCTTAACGGCCTTTTCCAGGAATGCCATCCCATTCATACGCGGCATCTTTATGTCGCAGAGAATGTAATCAAAGTCGGTCTCAGTCATACATTGGAGTGCCTCAATTCCATCCTCGGCGCATTGGACAGCGTAACCGGTCTTCTCTAACATGATTTTCAACATATGCCGCATATTCTCTTCATCATCAATTACAAGCACAGTCTGCTGAGGCATGGTCTGTTTTCCCTTTATTTTCTTGTACCTGTTTACAGGTTCAGAGGTTCAAAAGCTAACTACATTCCCAAACTGGTACCGGCGGCGGCGGGATTGGGAATGAGAATGGAAATTCCTCAATCCCTCAATTCGCAATTCCTGAATTCGCGGTTAGTGGGATACCAACAATAATTTTAGTCCCTTTACCCGGAACGCTCTCCGCTCGAATTCTGCCCCCCAGCCCCTCAATAATCGTATAACAGACAGACAGACCGAGGCCGGTACCTTTCCCTGGTTCTTTTGTAGTAAAAAAAGGATCAAAAATGCGACCAAGCTCTTCCGGGGAAATTCCGATCCCCGTGTCTGTAAAGCTGATCATAATGGAGTCATCTTCATTCTCTGTGTCAATGTGCAAGACCTTTGAAGATAATCCATCAGATGACTCGGTGTCTGTCATTGCATCTGCAGCGTTTAAAATAATATTTAAGAATACTTGTTTTAGCTGGGTCATCCCTGCCCAAACAACATCTTTTATGGCGTCTAACTCCTGTCGTATCTCAATTTGATCCATCATTGGCTGGAGCTTGAGCAAGCTTACCGTTTCCATGATAAGCTGGTGTATTTCGATTTCTTCATGTTCGGCGCTTGCAGGTCTGGAAAAATCGAGGAGTTCTCTTATAATCTGATTTATACGCGTGACCTCAGATTCAATCCGTTCAACGAAATCCTTATTTTCCTCGTGCTTCAGATCTCCCCTCTTGAGCAGTTCCAGGTACCCTAAGATTATACTCAGCGGGTTGCCGATCTCGTGGGCCACTCCGGTTGCGAGACGCCCGGCCGAGGCCATCTTTTCAGACTTGATGATTTCGTCCTGTGCCTTTTTTATTTCTAAATTGGCCTCTTCCAATGAAGAGATATTTGCCTTTAACTCTCGCTTGTTTGTCTCAAGCCGTTTGAGCATCATTTTCAGCGATCGGGAAAGCTGCCCGATTTCATTCTTAGAGGATTCCTCTTGATCGAACAAGGAGGGCCACTCTTCAAATTTATCAGTAATTGTCAGGAGTCTGCGAACTGGCTTGACCACCGTTCTGGAAAGAAGATAGATCCCGAACAGGACAAGGATAATGGTGTTCAAGCAGATGTAGATTAAGATGAATCTCTCTGATTTCCTGAGCCCCTGATATAAAGGGCCCAGATCTGCGCAGACAGCGACAGTTCCCATTAGACGCCCGTCATAAAAAAATGGGGCTGACATCCGTATCATTTCTGGAGCGAGCCAGATCACTCCCCAGACCTCTCCTAAAAACTCAAGGGACGATTTCTGCTTTGTCAGAGCCTCTCTCGATCTGGCGAGCGCGTCTTCCTCCAGCTTTTCCCATGCCCCGACGCTGAACAGCCTGGCGCCTGTGCTGCTAACCACAAGGGCATTTGAATATCCGCCCATTCTGAGAAGTTTGGCAATCTCTTTACCAGCCCGGCGAACCGGCCCGGGCCCATTCAGAACCTTATGTCCGCTAATTGTTTCATAAGCTACCGTCTGTCCTACGGCATGGATAAGTAGGCGGCCCATTTCAACTTTTGCGTCAATCAGATCCCTTTCCGCGAACTTAACCATCACAACATTGATGAGGAGCATGGCAGAAAGGATCAGGAAGGTGAGGCAGGCCACGATCCCGGTCTTCAGGCTGTAAAAAGGAAGTTGCAAGGTTATGTCCCCTCATCGTTCTCGTTCGGACACTACATAAACAGACTAAAATACCACTTCGCAAACTCGTTACCAAAAAAGAGGTAAAAAAGGGCCCCGAGGGAAAGAAATGGACCAAAGGGTATCCTGATTCTATACCCTTTGCCGGCAAACAGAATAAAAGCGGAACCTATGATTGCGCCTGTCAGAGAAGAAATGAGTACAATAAGGGGTAAAGGCCGCCAGCCCATCCATGCGCCAATCATGGCAAGGAGCTTAATGTCGCCCCCTCCCATTCCCTCTCTACCGGTAATACGTTCATAGATGTAAGCCACGAGAAAAAGAGAGCCCCCTCCTGCCACGGTACCTATCAATGAATCGAGCCAGAAGACATTGCCGGGTAGAAATGAACCCCCCCAGCCTGCCACGATCCCGGGTAAGGAAAGGATATCCGGAATGATCTTATGGTCAAGGTCAATAAAACTTATTGTCACAAGAGTTGCTGCAAACAGGAAGGTGAGAATGTATTGATAAGTAAACCCATATCTGATAAACAGGGCCAGGCTCAAGAGGCCGGTCAGCCCCTCTACAATCGGATAGCGCCATGAAACCGCGTGATTACAGCGTCTGCATCTCCCGGATAGAAGAAGATAGCTGAGCAAAGGGATATTGTCGTAGAACTTGATTCTTTCGCCACAGTGGGGACAGGTTGAGGGAGGGCTGATGATGGATTTCTTTAGGGGAATACGGTAAATACATACGTTCATAAAGCTTCCGAAAGAAAGGCCCAGCAGGAAAGAAAACAGGACCATGATAAGATCAAAACCCATTTGACATGTCTCGGTTTATACAAAAATGGTCAACATCAAGAATTCAGGAGTAAATAAAAAGAGTGTAACACTCTCTGTTAATCCGGACAACCCGCAACAGCGCCATATTAATCGTGTCAGTCAGGTGTTAGAGCAGGGAGGGCTTATTGCCTACCCCACTGATACTTTTTACGGGATAGGTTGCGATCTCTTTAATAAAAGAGGGATTCAGCTTATATACAGGCTGAAGAACCGTCCTCTCAAGAAACCATTTTCCTTTGTGTGTGACAGCCTTAAAGAGATAAGCCGATATGCCAAGGTCTCCAATTATGCCTATAAAACCATGAAACGGCTCCTTCCCGGTCCGTACACCTTTGTCCTGGAAGGCACTAAACTGGTGCCCAGGATAATGCTGACCAAGAGGAAAACTGTGGGCATCCGCGTGCCGGACAATAAAATCGCCTTAGGTATTGTGCAAACCCTTGGCCGGCCTATTATAAGCACCAGCGCGGGGTATGATGATCCCTGGGAAATAAAAGAGGTCTATAGATCATATCTCGATATTGTTATCGATGGTGGGATGTTTAATCAAAGTCCTTCAAGCGTAGTCTCGTTAATCGGAGACAGACCGGAAATTATACGACAGGGGAAAGGAGATGTTAGTAGCTTTCTCTGACATTAAGCCCCGAAACACCGTTCCACCTGTACTCAATCCTGCCCCTCAAATTTTGGATAAGCCTGGCAGCAAATTCAGTGCTTATTTCAAGCAAAAAGTCTAATAAATCCAACTTGCTTTTTTTGGGGTAGACCAGTGTCACGTCTCCTTTTATACCGGCCAGTTCTTTTGTTATTTCAACTGCATCTTGAAAATTACCCAAGAAATCAACCAGCCCCAATTCTTTGGCCTGGGCTCCCGAGAAGATACGACCATCGGCGATCGCCCGAACTTTCTCTAAAGAAAGGCTTCTCCCGCGGACAATAGCCTCCACGAACTGTTTCTGAATGTCCATTATCATGACATCAAGAATCTCTCGTTCCCTCTTGGTTAATTTCCTGTCAGGTGACCCGATGTCTTTGAATTCTCCACTTTTTATGATTTCGAGATCAACGCCGATCTTATTTAACAGCTCCTCCACCCGCACAAATTCCATTATCACCCCGATACTGCCGGTAATCGTGCCGGGATTAGCCACAATTTTGTTTGCGGCCGCTGCAATGTAGTAGCCACCCGATGCTGCAACTGTCCCCATTGCGGCCACAACCTTTTTGACAGGGATTGTTTTCTGGATCTCCCTGTAGATCTCCTGGCTTGGCGCGATAGACCCACCTGGAGAATTGATCTTCAGGATAATGGCTTTTATGCCTTTATCTTTTCTATATTTAACTAACTGTGATGTGACTGTCTGAGAGGCCGAAATGGTTCCTTCTACAGAGATAACGCCTATCTTTTCAGTGAAAAACAAATCAGCCGTGGGGGAAAGCATGTTCAGCGCAATTACCATCGCGCTGCCCAATACAAGGGCTATGACAAGGATAATAACCAGGACTGTCAGTATTGGATGCCGCCTGTTTGACATTTGTCTCTTGTAACGATGCCCTATTCAGTTTTTTCGCCCGATGGCAGTTCCTCCGGGGGGCTGTCGGAATTTTCAACTTCAGTGACCGGTTTAGTCTCTGATACCTCAGTTTCCGGAAGGGGCTCTTTCTGTTCTGGAACTGGGTCCTCGGGCTGCGATTGATCTTCAAAATTCATCATTTCTTCTCTCAACAGTTCCCCGAGATTGGAAGTTGCTTCTTGATTAGTATTCAAATAACTTCTGAGGATATCTTTTTCACTGGTTTCATCCAGCTTTCGTATGGAAAGGCCGATCTTTTTCTCTTCACGGGAGACATTGATGACCTTGGCCTGTATAACATCGTCAATCTGAAACCTCGATAGGGGATTCCCCTTCTTATCGCCGGATATCTCGGAGACATGAACAAGGCCCTCTATGCCTTCTTCGAGTTCAAGGAACAGACCAAAGTCTGTTACGTTGGTCACCGTCCCGGTCACTCTGGTCCCAGGCTTGAATTTCACCGGTATCTCATCCCATGGGTCAGGAGCCAGCTGCTTGATGCCGAGTGAAAAACGTTCGTTGTTCCTGTCAATATTGAGTACCACAGCACGCACTTCCTGGCCTTTCTTATAGACCTCAGAAGGGTGCCTTATCCTTTTGGTCCAGGAAATATCAGATATGTGCACAAGGCCGTCAATCCCTTCATCGATGCCGATAAAAGCCCCGAAATCAGTAATATTCTTAATCTTTCCTTCTATTGTCGTTCCAATAGGATATTTTTCTTCAATAACATCCCAGGGGTTCGGTGCAACCTGTTTCATACCCAAAGAGATCCGTTTCCTTGAAATATCCATGTTCAAGACTATGGCCTCTACCATGTCCCCTATGCTCAGAAGTTGTGAAGGATGCCTGACTTTCCGAGTCCAGGACATTTCAGAAACATGAATCAAACCTTCCACACCCTGCTCTACTTCAATAAAGGCGCCGTAATCTGTCAGGCTGACCACACGTCCGGTAATCCTTGTGCCAATAGGGTACTCTTTTTCAACCTGACTCCATGGGTCAGGCACTAACTGTTTAATACCGAGAGATACCCTTTCCCTCTCTTTATCAAAGCTCAAAACCTTTACTTCAATCTCATCTCCGGCCTTTTGCATTTCAGAAGGGTGTCCCACCCTCCCCCAGGACATATCAGTAATATGTACAAGGCCGTCTATGCCGCCCAGGTCAATGAACAGGCCATAATCAGTGATATTCTTTACTATCCCACGGAGAACAGAGCCTTCTTCAATGATCTCCAAGGTTTTTTCTTTTAAGGTCACGCGCTCTGCTTCCAATATGGCCCGGCGGGACAGGACAATATTGCCACGTCTCTTATTGTATTTTACTATTTTGAACTCGTGCTCCATTCCTACGAGGCTATCCATATCCCTAATGGGTCTGAGGTCAACCTGAGAACCGGGCAGGAAGGCCTGAAGGCCAATATCTACGGAGAGCCCTCCCTTAACCCTCGAGAGAATAGTGCCTTTGACTGTGCCGTCGTTTTCATAGATCTCTCTAATGGTGTCCCAGACCTTTATCTTTGCAGCCTTTTCTTTGGAAAGTCTGATAACCCCTTCGTCATCCTCTCTCCGCTCCAAAAGGACCTCTATCTTGTCGCCCACCTTGGCCGCCAGATTCCCTTCGTCGTCAACAAACTCACGAATAGAGATTTGCCCTTCTGATTTGTAACCGATATCAACTAAGACATATTCTTTGTCGACTTGAACGATCTCTCCAGAAACTACCTCTCCCTCTTTGATACTCTTTAGGCTTTCTTCATATAATCGCATAAAGCTGTCAGCATCCTGAGGATCTTCATCAGACTCTTCCTCCGGGTCGCCCATGAATTCTTCTTTGGATTCCTCTGCCGATCCAACAACACTCTGTGAATCTTCTGCAGTTGAGTCTATGTCCGCTGTCTCAGGATCATTCCCGAGATCTAAAGATGTAGCTTCGTTCTCGTTAGTAGCTTCGGTTGTTTCTTGGGTTGCAAAGTTTATTTCCTTTTCCATTAACCTAAATACCCCCTAAGTGTTTTTGCCAATTTTCCAGCCTGCAAATGCTTCAAATTTTTTAATATATCAAAGCGAGAATGAAATATCAACCATTATTTAGTGCCTGAACCAAAACTGTCTTTTTCGTCTCCCGCCTTCTATTGTGCCATATGACACCCATTGATCTTATATACAATATATGCCATATGGCGTTATCTCGGCGGGATCGCCTTCCTTGATCTGAATAAAAAATCCTAGTTTTCGTTCGGACACTATTTATCAAGAACCGGCAGCTGCGGTTATGATATTTTATGATTGCTTAAGATAGCTAAGCATCACTTCAACAACCTCTTCAATAGTTAATGTCGTTGAGTCAATTATTAAAGCGTCCTCCGCCGGTTTTAAGGGAGCCAGGGGTCGCATTCGGTCCTGATGGTCCCTCTTTTTCAGGTTTGTCTTCACAATGTTCTTCAATGCTTTTTCACCGCGCTCCAAGAGTTCTTCATATCTCCTACCCGCCCTCACGTCACTGGAAGCCGTAAGGTAGAACTTCCAAGCAGCTTCCGGGAATACCACTGTTCCCATATCCCTCCCCTCGGCCACATATCCCTCCCCTTTGGCGATCTTGCGTTGAAGGCCGGTCATTGCTTCTCTGACTTCGCCGACCGCAGATACTTTGGAGGAAAGCATATCTATTTCCGGACTTCTTATGAGGCTTGAGATATCTTCCTTGCCGAGCAGTAGTCTGGGAGGATCTCCGTCTTTGTCAAACCTCAGATTCAAGGAGTTACATAGTATCCCTAATCGCTTACCGTCGTCGAAATCCACACCATTTCTTTTCGCCACAAGCGCAACAGCCCTGTACATGGCGCCGGTATCGAGATATGAATAGCCGATTTTCTTGGCCAATATGCGACTAATGGTACTCTTCCCGGATCCGGCCGGGCCGTCTATGGTTATTATATGATTCATATGTCACTCACGATACTGGATTCTGGATGCTCGTTACTGGTTAGGTGAAACTGGAAACTGGATACTCGATGCTGGTTTGTTATTAATTGCTCGCCGCTGGTCAGGTGAGGTCATTTTAATCAATCCGAAATCCGAAATCGAAAATCCGAAATCGTGCCTGAATCACGCCTTGGGGTGATTCAGGCACTATATTACCCTTCTAAGGGTCTCGATAAACCTTTCGTTCTCTTTCGGTAACCCGACGGATATCCGGATATAATCAGGAAGGTCATAACTATCCATGGCTCGAACGATAACCCCTTGTTTAAGCATCAACTCGTAAACTTTTTTCCCGCCGCCTGGTACTTTTATCAAAAAGAAATTTGTTTGTGTAGGGACATATTGGAGGCCTATTTCATCAAGATTGTGGCATAAATAGTGGAGGCCTTCTCGCACTATCTGAAGAGTTTTATGGACAAATGAAGAATCGTCCAGAGCTGTGGTGGCAGCCGCCTGGGCCAGGGTATTCGCATTGAAAGGCTGTCTGACCCGGTTGATATAATCAACTACCTTTTGTGGAGCAAACCCGTAACCGATTCTCAACCCGGCAAGACCGTACAGCTTTGAAAAAGTTCTCAACACGAACAGAAAAGGATGTATGTCCAACAGGTTAATACCATTTGCCGTCTTTTCATCGGTGGTAAATTCTATATAGGCCTCATCTAATACCACGATGATATCTCCCGGAATCTCACGTAAGAATTGGACCATATCATTCTTTGAAATGGCTGCGCCGGTGGGGTTATTTGGATTGCAGATGAATATGACCCTTGTCTTTGGGGTAATTGCGTTAAGGATCCCCTCTAAATCGATGCTTAGATTCGAAAGAGGGACCGATGTCATATTTCCTCCGGCCCCTTTGACTACTTTTTCGTAGACCAAAAAGGTGGGGAATGGCTGTATAGCATGATCTCCGGGGGACAAGAATGTTCTGATGATTAGCTCAATCAGCTCGTTTGAACCGTTCCCCAGGATAATCTGATCAAAGGGGATATTGAATTTCTCGTTCAACTTTGACTTGAGATAATAGCCGCTCCCGTCAGGGTATCGGTTAAGGGTGGAAACCTTATTTATAACCGTCTGGATCGCCAAAGGAGATGGGCCCAAAGGGTTTTCATTGGAAGCCAATTTAATGGAACCACTGATCCCCAGTTCCCTTTCAAGCTCTTCTATAGGTTTTCCTGGTGGATAGGGCACCAGATCCTCTACCCCTTTTCGTACTAATTTTCTCATACCGAACACTCCTTATGCTGGATGTTGGTTTTTCCAAGTTTGAAGTTACGAGTTCGGAGTGCCTAAAGTTAAGAAAGGAAGAATTCCGATTTGAACT
>JACNJD010000361.1 GCA_014382715.1 Candidatus Desulfacyla euxinica
TAAACTCCTGCCTATTATAGAATCATTCCGGTAACGAACCCACTCGAACCATTAGGATTAGATCATGGATAGGATTCTGCGCATTGGGATTCTTCATTACTCCTGCCCTCCTGTAGTAGGAGGTGTGGAAGAAGTTGTCCGTCAACATGCATTCATTCTTCACAGGCTGGGTCAGTCCGTCTCCATTCTGGCAGGCATGGGTGAAGTTTTCACGGATCTGTTTCCAGTGCGCATAGAGCCGTTGTTGGGATCAAAAAACCCCAGTATCCTGAAGGCCCAAAAACAATCTAAAAGTGGGAATCATAAACAGATCAAGCAACTTACCAACAGGATATATCAAATCCTGAAAGATTGGTTCCATGATTTTGATGTCATTCTGGCGCATAATGTACTGCACATGCCGTTCAATCTACCTCTTACCCTGGCTTTGCGTCGTCTGGCCGCATCAGGAAACGGTCCAGCAACTGTGAGTTGGGCCCATGATTCCCCTTATCTACAACCAAATTATCCGGAATCCCTTGAGGATCACCCCTGGAACGTGCTCAAACGCCCACATCCAAATATCCATTACGTGACCATTTCGGAGTCAAGAAGACGGATGTTCAATGAACTTTTTGGAGACGTCTCATGGAAGGTCATTCATGATGGGATTGATCCTGCGAGCTTCTTCTATCTTGACCCCTTGTCCATAAAACTGGCAGAAGAGCTTGACATATTTAGTCGTGATCTGGTCGTGGTTCAGCCTTCAAGGATGACCCCTCGCAAGAATCTGGAACTTTCGATCCACATCATCCGGGGCATCAGAAATTTGGGCTATAATATCCTTTTTATCCTGACAGGAGCCTATGATCCCCATGAGGAAAAGGCTGTCTCCTATTACCGCCGACTCAAATACTGGATAAAAGAACTCGGGATGCAGGACAATATTGCAATTTTGGCCGAATACAGGTTTAGTGACAGAAAGAAGCTTGTTCCGGACCGCATCTTCATCCGCGACCTTTATCTCATGGCCGACCTGCTGCTCATGACCAGCAAGGATGAAGGTTTTGGCCTTCCACTCCTTGAGGCTGGACTGATCAAACTTCCGATTGCCTGCACAGAAATCCCGCCATTTTTGGAGATAGGAGAGGATGTGTGTTTTTTCAGTTTAGACGATCACCCACTCACTATTGCCGGAAGGATTGTGGAATACCTGGCGCGTTC
This sequence comes from Candidatus Desulfacyla euxinica, assembly GCA_014382715.1. Taxonomy (GTDB): domain Bacteria; phylum Desulfobacterota; class DSM-4660; order Desulfatiglandales; family Desulfatiglandaceae; genus Desulfacyla; species Desulfacyla euxinica. The sequence goes on from JACNJD010000361.1 coordinate 1,204, forward strand.
AAACACCCATACGATGTTTCGCAGTGTGATGCGGAAATATGTTTTGGATGTTGTCTGCAGAAGGGAGATCATGCCATTTCTGCGTGATATCATCCCGTAAGTCCCCTCCATTACGGGTCAAGAGACATTCAGCGACAATTGTTCGAAACCTGCAATGAAGTGAAAGATCATGGTAGATGAGAGTAAAGATATCACAGATGCTCCGCCGTCCCCATGAAAGGGAGGAGAAAACCATTGCCAAAGCGTAAGGAAAAAGATTATTTTTGTACTGTTGTATCTGAGGATGTCAAAATTGCTTTAAAAGTTAAACCTTCCCTCAGTCGTAAGCCAAGACACGAACTCTTTGTACAGTGCAATCAAGTTGAGTGCCAATATGTCGACCAAAATCAATCTCCCTGTCCCCTGCGTCTCGATCTCTTTGCCGAAGAAATTGAAAAGCGAGAAGAAAGGCGTAGAGATAGAAGAATGGAATCGTCTTATTGAAAATCCCACTGGTAAAGGCCCACTTGCCCGAAACCAATTTTGCCAACCTTGTTTCAAAAAGAGGATTTGCAATGAAACAGATCATTCAAGGAATATTATCCCTCACAATATTTTCAATGATAATTTTTGTCAGTTTTTTTATTTGCATGGCCCATGCAGGCAATAGTGCAGAAATAATATCCGTTCAAGACAAAAAAGGGATTCTTGAAAACAAGATATCAGATATTGCAGAAAGATATATTGGAATACCTTATGGATTCGGCAAAGATCTTAAAAAATCTCGGGCATTAGACAACTCGCATCTATTGTGTTTGATTTATCATGAAGCTGCCAAACAAGCAGGACTGAGATTTAAAGGATACATGCCAATGAAAAGGCTTTTAAGGAATACGGTTGAGGTTCAGCGCGATGAATTGAAAAACGGTGATTTAATTGTTTTAAATGAAGGGCATGCTGCGCTCATATACAAAGTTGGAAATCACAATAACTTTCGCATGATTTATGCGTCCTCAAAAAGGCGCCAGGTCATTTCTTTCAATAGCCAAAATGTAGTTTTTGAAGTATATTGGCTGAAAAATCTAAAAGGTTTTTTTAGGCTAACTGAAAGCATGTTTGCTTCGGATGACTAATGATAAAATTGAATAGAAGAAGTTTGATGCGGGTAAGAGGTATATCTTGAGTCGGGACGATTTAATACAACTGGATGGTGTAATTACCAGGATTCTGGGCCCCGGAATTATGGAAATTCATTGCGATAAGGACATTACCGTTAGGGGTCGTCTTTCCGGGCGGATGAAGAAATTCCGAATTAAGGTGATGGTTGGAGACCGTGTCGAAGTGAGCGTCTCACCGTATGACCCTTCCCATGGTTTAATTACCTTTCGCCATAAGTGATAAGCGGGATAGTGAGGACCGCAAAATCGAGGTTTGAATTGTTTCGAAGAGACTCCAATTCAGTAACATCTGCCATAACCTCTATACTTTTACGTAACATCTCAATAAGTCGCGGTAACAGGTCCTGGATTCCCGCTTTCGCGGGAACGACGAAATAGAGTAAGTATCTGTCATTCTTGCGTCGTCCAATCTGATCACCGTTATAGACCCTCCGGTAAAGAATAAATGACGTGGCAGGTTTTTCATGAATCTGAAGAGATAGGAGGAGGATTTTTTTGATAATCCGTGCATAATTTGTGGAACAGATAAAGGTATAAACAGATATTATTGTAAATTTGACATTCAGGACTGATGAAAATGCAAAGTCTCGATATTCATTCGGAAAAACAGAAAGCGGTTCAACTGGCGATGGATCAGATAGAACGGCAGTTCGGCAAGGGCGCCATCATGAAATTGGGTGGCCGGGAGATTGCAGACGTTCCTGTTATCTCAACCGGTTCACTTGCCCTGGACCATGCCCTGGGAGTGGGTGGCATACCACGAGGCCGGGTCACCGAAATCTTTGGTCCTGAGTCCGGGGGTAAGACCACCCTGGCCCTTCACATCATGGCCAAAGCACAGAAACAGGATGGTTTTGCGGCCTTCATCGATGCTGAACATGCCCTGGATGTTATGTATGCCAAAAAGCTGGGTGTGAACTTCGATCGTCTGCTGGTTTCTCAACCAGATACTGGCGAACAGGCCCTGGAGATTACCGAGATATTGGTCCGCAGCGGCGCCATGGATGTTGTGGTTATTGATTCAGTGGCAGCGCTGGTGCCCAGGGCAGAGATTGAAGGCGATATGGGAGATGTCCACATGGGTCTGCAGGCCAGACTCATGTCACAGGCATTGAGAAAGCTGACCGCTGTCATCAGCAAATCAATGACGGCCGTTATCTTTATCAATCAGATCCGGATGAAGATCGGGGTCATGTTTGGGAACCCCGAGACCACACCAGGGGGAAGGGCACTTAAATTCTACTCCTCGGTTAGACTTGACATCCGAAAGATCGGAAACATCAAGGATGGGCAGGATATTGTTGGGAATCGGACCCGCGTGAAGGTGGTAAAGAACAAGGTGGCGCCCCCCTTCAAAGAGGCGGAATTTGATATCATGTATGGCGAGGGCATATCCACGGCTGGGGATCTCCTTGACATGGGTGTTAAAATGGAGGTTATCGAAAAGAGCGGGACCTGGTATTCCTTTGCCGATGAACGGATTGGACAGGGCAGGGAGAACGCCAAGAAATTTCTGAAGGAAAACCCTGATGTATCTGCCCGCATCCTGGAAAAGCTTCGGGATGCACTTGGGTTGGCACATAAAGAAACCAATGGTTCCGGTGCAGCACCAGTTAATCCGGAAAAAGCCGGTATAAAGTAAACGTAACCGTTCACAGGTTTCCCGCTAAAAGCGGGATTCAGGGTTAAGGACAAAGAAGGTATTGGAGACCCGAAATCCTCGTTAAAAAATGCTCATTTTCCCAAATAATTGCCAATTTGGCTCCAAATTTGGATTAGGACTGACGAAGCTGACGCTTTTATCGTAAATACGCATCCCAAATGCAGTCCGGGGACGAGAATGGAACTCTGAACCCCTGAACCCTGAACCTGGAACCAATCACTTAGGTTATATTAAATTGAAGCCATTCCCCAAAAACCTTGCTCTTTTTGTCATGATCGGCCTTATAATGGTCGTGCTGTACCGAACAACTAACCAAACCAAGAGCAGCAGCGTCTCCGTCAGTTATACTGATTTTTTAAATATGATAGAAAGCGGGAGCATCACCCAGGTCACCATTCAGGGTGACAACATTTCGGGCATCTCTGTTCGCGGGCCATTTAAGACCTTCGCCCCAAAAGACCCTGACCTGATAAACCTGCTGAGGGGCAAAGATGTCAAGATATATGTAAAACCCGCGGGGGATTCCTCATTGTTTCATGTTTTTCTCTCCTGGTTTCCCATGCTGTTGCTGATAGGTGTTTGGATATTTTTCATGCAGAGAATGCAGGGCGGGGGAGGAAATCCGCTATCCTTAGGGAAAAGCAAGGCAAGACTCATGAGTGATGCCCAGGCAAAAGTCACCTTTGATGACGTGGCGGGTATCGATGAGGCCAAGGAGGAACTGGGAGAAATCGTAGAATTCCTCAAGGACCCTAAAAGATTCACGCGGCTGGGAGGGAGGATACCAAAAGGCGTTCTCCTGACAGGGGCCCCTGGTACCGGCAAGACCCTTCTGGCGAGGGCCATATCCGGTGAGGCAGGTGTCCCGTTTTTCAGCATAAGCGGATCGGATTTTGTGGAGATGTTTGTGGGTGTAGGCGCATCCCGGGTCAGAGACCTCTTTAAGCAGGGCATAAAACATGCACCCTGCATAATATTTATCGACGAAATAGATGCTGTTGGCCGACACCGCGGAGCGGGGTTAGGCGGCGGACACGATGAGCGGGAACAGACACTCAATCAACTCCTCGTGGAAATGGACGGCTTTGAGTCCAATGAGGGCGTAATATTGATATCAGCCACTAACAGACCCGATGTTCTCGACCCAGCCCTACTGCGGCCCGGCCGATTCGATCGTCAGGTGGTAGTCCCGGTTCCGGATATTAAGGGCCGCGAGGGTATCCTGAGAGTTCATACCAAGGAAAAACTGACAGGCCAGGACGTGGACGTCAAGGTCCTTGCCCGTGGGACCCCCGGGTTTACGGGAGCAGACCTGGAAAATATGGTGAATGAGGCTGCGCTCATGGCCGCAAGGCGCGGAAAAGACAGGGTTGAGATGGTGGATTTTGAGGATGCCAAGGACAAGGTCCTGATGGGTCCCGAGCGGAGGAGCCTGATCATCAGCGATAAAGAAAAGGAGCTCACTGCGTGTCATGAGTCAGGGCATACCCTCGTAGCCCGGTTACTTCCCAATACAGATCCTATTCATAAGGTAACGATTATTCCCCGGGGTCGCTCCCTTGGTTTGACCCAGCAGTTACCGATGGATGAAAGGCACACATACCCCAAAGATTACTTGATAAATAACATACGAATACTGATGGGGGGCAGGGCTGCCGAAGAAACCATCCTGGACACACAAACAACAGGTACAGGAGACGATATTGAAAAAGCATCTAATCTGGCAAGAAAGATGGTTTGTGCTTACGGCATGAGTAAAAATCTGGGTCCTCTGACCTTTGGCAAAAAGGAGGAGCAGATATTCTTGGGGAGGGAGATTGCCCAGCACAGGGATTATAGTGAGTTGACTGCCCAAAAGATTGATGAGGAGGTCAGGGATATCGTGACCGGGGCCTATGAAAAGACACTTCAGCTTATCAGGGATAACATGGGGATCCATGAACGGATGGCCAAAGCCCTGCTGGAGAGAGAAACGCTGGACAGCAGCGATATTGATGAAATAATGGCCGGTGGGGAAAATGCCCCAAATCCAGCCAGCGCAACTCTATCGTAGAGAAAGAAGATTGACAAAAGGACTCTAAAAGAATATAAGGTTACGAAAAATTTAACGTCGCTTTGCTTTGCGGGTTATCCCATAAGCTATCGATTTCAGTCAAAGTTTGGCTATACAGGTTAAATACCATCAAGTTATAAATTGAAAGACTCTCGCATTAACAACAAATGGCCGGTGGCAAAGGAAGGGATCCCTTTTATAGTTATCAGTGGTGGTTTGACCTTCCTTTTTGTCTGCACTGGTCTCTTTCTCATCTCGATTCTTGCGGGCATTGTCCTTCTTTTTATCATCTTTTTTTTCAGGGACCCTAAACGTAGTCCGATCTCTGATTCCAGTAACGCGGTGCTGACACCTGCTGACGGCACAATATTGGAGGTCCTGCATCTCAAAGGGAACAACAACCCTTTAGGGCAGGCGTCAATTAAGATCAGCATCTTTATGTCGGTCTTCAATGTCCATGTAAACCGGATTCCCATAAGGGGAACCATAGAAAAGATCACATATCACCCTGGCAAGTTCTTTTCCGCAAACCTTGACAAGGCCTCAAAACAAAACGAAAAAAACGAAATAGCCTTACAGACTTCCGATGCAAAAAAGATTGTTTTTGTACAAATCGCGGGTCTTATCGCGAGACGAATAGCATGCTGGATTGAAAAAGGAGATCGTGTAAACACCGCTCAGAGATTCGGCCTTATACGGTTTGGCTCCAGATTAGAGGTCTATCTGCCCGAAGGGACCAAAACAACCATCCAGGTAGATCAAAAAGTCAAAGCAGGTAAAACCGTCATAGGATACCTATAGGATTGATGATTGTTGATTGATGATTGATGATTTAAAAACAAAAAAGTACCTGTCCAAGAAACCAAAAAATATTTTCGTGAAGGCTATATCATGAAACCAAAGCGAAAAAGAAGACCGAAGGGAAGTGGAAAGAGGGGAATTTATATACTCCCCAACCTTTTCACCTCCGCCAGTTTGTTTAGCGGCTTTTTTGCCATAATTGCCGCTATACAGGGGCGGTATGAAACCGCTGCAATTGCCATTCTCATATCATGCGTCTTTGACGGTCTTGATGGGAAGATAGCACGACTCACCCACTCTACCAGCCTGTTCGGCACTGAATACGATTCCCTGTCAGATTTAGTTGCCTTCGGGGTTGCCCCGGGGATACTGGCCTTTCAATGGGCGCTGGAGCCATTCGGCCGGTTGGGATGGTTAGCCTGTTTTATGTATGTAATATGCGGCGCCTTGAGGCTTGCCCGATTTAACGTGCAAAAAAACTATGTCGATCCCAAGTTCTTCAAAGGGTTGCCTATCCCCGCAGCGGCGTGCTTTATAGCTTCCCTGGTTCTCTTCACAACGGCCGTAGGGGGGCTACCCGAATCAAGGCATATTGTGATCATTATATTGGTCTACATTTTATCCTTTTTGATGGTGAGTTCCGTAAGTTATCCCAGTTTCAAAGAATTTCAGCTGAAAAAACAAAAACCGTTTAATGTCCTGGTGGCAACCATTTTAGTGTTTATAGTTGTAGCGTATAAACCCAAGATTATGCTTTTTTTCATCATGCTTATGTACATCTTGTCGGGTCCTGTCATTACCCTGTATCGTATCAGGAAAAAGGGGACCAGGGAGGACACTCTCTTAAAAGAAACTCCTACAGTTGAAAAAGAGTAAGATGAGGATTACCGGAGGCCGGGTAAAGGGCCGAACTCTCTCAACCCCAAAAGGTCTCTTGATCCGGCCCACTTCTGACCGCGTTCGAGAAGCCATTTTCAATATATTGGGACAGGATCTTTCGGGACTCAGCGTTCTTGATATTTTTTCGGGGACTGGAAGTCTTGGCTTAGAGGCCCTGAGCAGAGGCGCAGGGTATGCCGTTTTCATTGATAAACTCCGGGAATCCATTGACTTGATTAAGAAAAATATTGACTTATGCGGTTATGGGGATTCAGGGATGACCCTTCGTTGGGATTTAACAAGAGGGATACCCTGGGGGCACCCCCTTTTGATGAAACAATTTGATCTTGTTTTTCTTGATCCACCTTACTCCAAGAATCTGGAATCCCCAATACTTACAGGACTTTCAAAGGGGAAAAGGCTTTCAAACGGGGCACGGGTAGTTGCTGAATCAAGTAAGGCCGCGAGCCTGCCCCTCTCTTTTCCTAACCTTGAGATGGTGGATACCCGGGTATACGGAGATACAAAAATAAGTATTTATGAATACAACAACCACTTAGCGAAAGTTGAATGAGGCTTAAGAATGTGTAAAAAAACTGCTATTTATCCCGGCTTTTTTGACCCTATTACTAATGGGCATCTGAGCATTGTAAAACGGGGTCTGGAGATCTTTGACAAGTTGATCATTTCCATTTTGAACAATCCTCAAAAGGTCCCTCTCTTTTCCATTGAAGAGAGGATATCTATGATTAAACAGGCCTTACAAAACGAGCCAAACATAGAAGTGGACACCTTTGACGGGTTATTGGTAGATTATGTAGTTGAAAAGCAATCAAACATAATCCTGAGGGGGATCCGGGCCCTCTCTGACTTTGAATACGAATTCCAGATGGCGCTCATGAATAGAAAATTGAATAGGGATGTCCAATCTGTTTTTCTGATGACCGACTACAAATGGTTCTACATCAGTTCCACAATCATAAAGGAAGCCTCAAGTTTTGGAGGGGACATTAGCGGGCTTGTTCCAGAATTTGTAAATGAGAAATTAAAAGAAAAATTTTTGCAGACAAAAAATACTTGACACCAATGCCAGTATAAGTCATATTTCTCCCTGAAAATTTGAGACTTATCTGACTTTACCATACGCCATAGGATAAGGAGGATCAAAGGTGGCCCTGACCAAAGAAAACATCATTGACAATATTTATCATCAGGTCGGACTCAGTAAAAGTCAATCCCGAACTGTTGCGGAGGGTCTCCTTGAGATCATCAAACAGACCCTGGAAAATGGGGAAGACCTCCTGATCAGTGGTTTCGGCAAATTCGTAGTCAAAGAAAAATCAGCAAGGAGGGGCAGAAATCCTCAAACTACTGAAGATCTCCAGTTAAGGGCAAGGAGAGTGGTTGTCTTTAAGACATCTGGTGTTCTTCGTGACAAGATAAATAAGGGATAGTTTTAGAGCTTTGTTCTGAATCCAAAGTTTCATTGGCCGCCGCAGGCTGCCGCTTCCACCGTAAACTGGAACGAAATCCCTATCTGAGTATCTCCAAAATCTCGTGCAATTCTCCCCTTATCTCCTGAACAAAGGGGTACGAAACAGTTGATCTTTTGGACTTTTTCTCCTTAAGCCGCAGTCTGGCACCCTCAATGGTCATTCTCTCCTCATAGAGCAGCCTCTTTATCTGAAGAAGAGTTTCTAAATCCTTTCTCTGGTAGGTCCTTTGTTTGGAGTCAGCCCTA
>JACNJD010000212.1 GCA_014382715.1 Candidatus Desulfacyla euxinica
GAGAGTTATCCAAAAAAAGGGTTAATTCATTATCTGAAAATCCCTGGAGCCCTGTGGAGAGCGCCTCGTCACAGGTTGGTGCAGCACCAACCACGACCGCCTTCTGGTCCCAGACACACCCTGAAACCCCTATCATTAATAAGGATAATATGATCAACAGCCCTCTGATTGTCTGCTTACGAATGTTCATAATCCGCCTCCTTTTGCCTTTACGATTAAATTGTTCGGTTCCCCCGGTACCGGGGGGATTGTGCCCTTCACTATTCCCTATCGAAGGGAATTTTCCGTTTTCAAGAAAATTTTTAGTGGTCCGTGGTCCGTAGTCCGTGGTCAGTTGTTTGTCGTTCCCACGCTCCTGCGTGGGAACGCTACCGCTTCGATGACCCCAAAGTCGGATAAATTTTCCAATCTCCTTTTAATTTCATCCTGTTCGTTCGATATAATAAAGAGGCAATGGAGAGCAGCGGACTGCCTTGACTTCCCTGCCCTGACCATATATTTTTAGTCGACAAACCTTTTTTCCCTGTTTTTCTGACACCTTCTTTACCCCGGAGGCCACCATGAAAAAGTCAACGGTCCTCATCCTTTCCTTCTTTCTTGCATCCATCCTTTTCGCGGCCCATCTACCTGCCAAAGAGCGGGCAATCAAGATCAAGCTCCGCCAAAGTGAGCGCGTGAACGCGCCCGTTGTGGCGGAGGTGGACCTGTACAGCGACAGCTATGCCCTCGTCATCGGCATCAATAATTATACTAAAGGCTGGCCCAGGCTCTCGGGGGCCGTGCACGACGCCGAGCTGGTAGCTGAGGTTCTCAAGGAAAAGGGCTTCGAGGTGACCTTCAGAAAGGATTTGGACTCGAGAGAGCTGAAACAGGTCTTTGAGGAATTTTTCATATTCAAGGGGGAAAATCCCCAGGCACGTCTGTTTGTCTGGTTTGCCGGGCACGGCCACACCCTTGACGGCGAAGGATTTCTGATACCGGCGGACGCCCCCCGGCCCGGTGTAGGCGCACAGTTCAAATACAAAGCCCTGTCAATGAGGCGCTTCGGAGAGTTCGTGAGGCTGGCCAAGTCGAAACACGCCCTGGCGGTCTTTGATTCCTGTTTTTCGGGCACCATCTTTGACACCCAGCGCACCGCTCCGCCGCCCGCGGTAACAAGGGCCACCACCCTGCCGGTTCGCCAGTTCCTCTCATCCGGGGACAGCAGCCAGAAGGTCTCCGATGACGGCCGGTTCCGGAAGCTGTTTATCAGGGCCATAAAAGGGGAAGAAAGGGCCGATGCAAACAGGGACGGCTATCTTACCGGGAGCGAACTGGGGCTCTTTCTGACCGACCGGCTGACAAATCTGACGCAATCGAGACAAACGCCCCGGTATGGCAAGCTGAGGGACGAGGACTGGGATCGTGGCGACTTCGTGTTTCAGCTGGCGTCAAGCTCCGGTGTAACCATCGAAGAACAGACCCCAACTTCTGAGGGGGCGATCCTGAAGGTGACATCCAACGTGGACAGGTCGGCCGTGCTGGTTGACGGTGTCAGTAAGGGTACCACCCCTGTGACTCTCAAAGGGCTGAAGACGGGCCGTCACAGGATCAAGGTGACGAGGGAAGGGTACGAACCCTACGAAGAACGGGTATTCCTGAGACAGGGGAAGCGCCTCATAGTGAAGGCTATTTTAGAGAGACCCTCCGGCACCATAGAGGTAACGGGCAGGCCCAGAGGCGCAAAGGTCTATTTGGACGGATATTATACCGGGGGGATGCCTGTAGAACCGACTCAAGTCCAGCCGGGGCCCCACATCATAAAGGTTGTAAAAAAGGGCTTTCGTGAAGTGGAAAGAACGGTAAACGTGGAACCGGGTAAGGGCGTTCGGTTGAAGGTGGATCTGAGGGCGGTAGCGAAGGCTGTTTCAGAGCCGAAGACCTTTACCAACTCCCTCGGCATGAAGTTTGCGAAGATTCCTTCGGGGAGCTTCATGATGGGGAGCGGGATCAGCGCTTCGGAGGCGGTCAGCCAGTATGGAGGGAAAGAAAAATATTATGAACGCGAACACCCCCAGCACCGGGTGACCATCAGTAAGCCTTTTTATATGCAGAAAATGGAAGTTACAGTGGGTCAGTGGCGATCTTTTATTCAGGATACCGGCTACAAGACGGAAGCCGAGACCGGTGGTGGCGCCTATGTATGGACCGGAAAGAAATGGGAAAAGAAAGAAGGGACATACTGGGACAACCCGGGGTTCAACCAGGGAGACAATAACCCCGTAACCTGTGTTTCGTGGAATGATGTGCAGGAATTTATCAAGTGGCTGAATCGAAAGGAAGGCAAAGAATACAGGCTTCCCACCGAAGCAGAGTGGGAGTATGGGGCAAGGGCCGGGAGTACGACGCGGTTTTGTTACGGCAACAACAAGGATGGGCTGGCTGAATATGCCTGGTATTGGGACAATTCCGGAAAACGTACCCATTCGGTTGGAGAGAAGAAACCCAATTCATGGGGTCTTTACGACATGCACGGGAATGTGTATGAATGGTGCCGGGATTGGTATGGGGATTATCCTCCAGGTTCTGTGACCGATCCTACAGGTCCTTCGTTGGGCTCCAGCCGCGTGGATCGGGGCGGCAGCTGGGACGGCATTGCCAGGAACTGCCGTTCAGCGGATCGCGGCAGGGATACGCCGGGGAGTCGCGGCAGCCGCCTTGGCTTCCGCCTCGCCCGCCGGGCCGGAGGTTCAGAGTAATGCCGGAGTATATTGTATACCTGCTGCAAAGCAAGAAAGACGGCATGTATTACATTGGGCAGACAGCGAATCTCGAGCAGAGGGTAAAGGCCCACAATAGCGGTGAGGTAAAGTCGACAAGACACAGAAGGCCATTGGTGTTATTGGGGTGCCAGTCTTTTCCAAATAGGGAAGAAGCCCGCTATTTTGAGTTTCAGGTGAAGCGGCATAGCGATAAGAAGGCTCGGTTTATTGCTCAGTTCGCACGACTCTCTGGGCCGGAGGCCAGGACACCGTAGTTTCTGGTTTTTTAACTTTTTAGTTTTTGCAACAAGCGGAGGCACGCAGGCAAAGGGCTGAAGCAGGCGAAGCGCGAAAGCCCTGCCGGCGTGACGGAGCGATCGGAGCACTAACGATGTTCTGTTCACCGGTTTTCCTTTTCCAGGGAGTACAGAGGGATTTTATCCCTTTGTTCGCAATATTTTTCCCCCTCGTTCCCAAGCTCCAGCTTGGGAACACAATTATCTGGAAGCTTCAGCTTCCAGGCTCACATGTATTGAAATAGGGATGTTAATATGGGAGCACTGCCAATGATCGGTTTGATTTTTTAGAAATATGTTCAAGATAATTACTATCCCATTTAACCGTATCCAAAAAGGTTTTGATGACGAGGTCTTGAACAAATTCCTGCTCAACAAGAAGGTCAAATCGCACAGGACGGAATTTTTTGAGGACGGGGGTGATAAATACTGGACTCTCATGGTGGAATATGATCCGGTTCTTCAAAAGGGTTCCAAAAAGGAAGAAGAACATCTTGATGAATCTCAAAAGATGCTGCTGAATCGCTTGAAGGCATGGCGCAAGGACAAGGCCGGGAAAGACGGTGTCCCCGTGTACATCATCGGCACAAACAAGGAATTTGCTGATATTGTGAAGGAAGCCCCGAAGAGCCTGGAAGCCCTCAAGAATATAAAAGGTTTTGGTCAGAACAAGATTTCGAGACACGGAAAAGAGATTGTTGAGATCGTAAAAGGCTTTTTTGAGAAACCATGAAGGAAGATTTTCCCATATTTGTCAGATGGTCGGACGCGACTGACTGGATACTTGATACAGTGGAAAAGTTTCCTAAATCGGTCCGTTTCACCATTTCAGGACGTATTGGGAACATGACACTTGATGTCATGGAAGGAATCATCGAGGCCATATATACGAAAGACCGTTCCCATATACTGGAAAGACTGAATCTCCGTATAGAAAAATTGCGGGTCATGTTCCGGATCAGCTACAGGAGAAAATACATATCGAGAAGTCAATATGAACATGTCAGCGAGATCCTTGATGAAACCGGAAAGATGTTAGGCGGGTGGAGAAAGAGGCAATGAAAAGAAAGGGCTACCTCTTTGAAAAGCTGTACAGCTTTGAGAATCTATATGCGGCCTTTAAAAAGGCCTTCAAAGGCTCAGGGAGGACAGAAGGGGCATGCCGGTTTCATTTTCATTTAGAGAGAGAGCTGTTGAAGCTCAAGGAGGAACTGAAAACAAACACATACTTTCCTGCTAAGTACAGGTATTTCAAGACCTTTGACCCCAAGGAGAGGACCATCAGCGTGGCTCCTTTCAGGGACCGGGTTGTGCATCATGCGGTTGTGCGGGTCCTTGAGCCGATCTTTGAGCCGACATTTATTTTCGACTCCTACGCTACCAGAAAGGAAAAGGGCACGCACAGGGCGGTCAAAAGGGCACAGAAGTACCTGAAAAGGGGATTTTACTATTTTAAGGCAGATGTCCTGAAATACTTTGACAGTGTGGACCATGATACTCTGCTGGACCTGGTTCGCAGGAAAATCAAGGACCAGAGAGTGCTGGAGTTGGTAGAGCGGATTATCCGGAACAGCGATGTGAGCAGAGGACTTGCCCGCGGGAGGGGTCTGCCCATTGGAAACCTGACGAGCCAGTTCTTTGCAAATGTTTATCTCGACCCGCTGGACCACCTGATAAAAGATCAGATGGGCATTAAATGCTATGTCAGATATATGGATGACATGGTGCTCTTCTCTGATTCCAAGGGATATCTTAAGAATGTCTTGAGGGAAGTAAGGTTATTTCTTGATGATCAACTCAAGCTGACCCTGAACCCAAGAGCCACCTTTCTCAATTCCAGACTCAATGGTCTCCCCTTCTTGGGTTTCAGAATTTTCCCCAATGTGATAAGGGTTAAGAGAGAAAACCTCAAACGGGTAAAGAGTAAGCTTAAGGAGAGGAAAAAGGAATTCCATGCGGGCCTTATCACGGAAGAGCGTTTTGTGATGAGTGTCAGAAGCATGTTTGATCATCTAAATTTTGCAGATAGTTTTACACTCAGAAATTCGGTTCTTGTCCCAAGGGCAGGTGTTGGTTAAGGCTCCAACCGCGTGAATCGCGGCGGCAGCTGGAACAACAACGCCAGGAACTGCCGTTCAGCGAATCGCAACAGGAATACGCCAGGGAACAGGAACAACAACCTTGGCTTTCGCCTCGCCAGCACACAAACGAGGACAAGGCCGGAACCGGTCTGTTCAGGGATGGGCCGGGCGTGCCTTTTGTGTCCAGACACCTGCCCTGCTCCGGGGCTATGTCCCCGGACGAATAACCCCGGTTGCCGCCGCGGCCGGTAGGTCCTGCAAGTGGCGGGATTCGAAGGTGGTGGCGGCAATTCCAACGGTTGGAAAAATGCACCAGCTACAGGCTTTGCAGGATTTTGAGGTACCACAGGGAAAGAGATGAGAAAGTACTTTTACACAGAGTATTTCGAAAAAGAGGTCTTGAGGAAACGGCCATACATAAAAAAAGAGTGGTGCGAGAGGGTCCTTGAAACCCCGGTTAAAATCGAAAGACAGGAGGGCAATCGATACCGGTTTTGGGCGCCATTGGAAGAGCTTGAGGGGCGATACCTGCGTGTTGTCACACTTGAGGACAAGAAAACTATACATAACGCTTTTCCCGACAGGAGGTTCAGACTATGAAAATCACGTATTATCCGGAGACCGATTCAATGTACATGGATCTATCGCCCAAAGACAGTGTTGACAGCAAAGAGGTCTCACCCGGTGTTGTCCTGGATTACGATTCGGAAGGAAACCTTACGGGTATTGACATTGATAACGCAAGCCGCAAGCTTGACCTGCAGGAGCTGGTTCTGAATAAGATGCCGGTAACTAAACAGATCATGGCCGTATGAGCGGAATAAGAGGGGGGGTTATGAAAAAGACACTGTTTTGTTCTGTTGTTCTGCTTGGGTTGTCTTTATGGACCGCCGCCGGGGCATGGAACGACGGGAACAGGGCGATTAAGGTCGTTACTGATCTGAGCCATGACAGCGGAAAGCTGGGAACGTATCGTGCCCTGATAATTGGAATCAATGATTATAAAGACAAAAGAATTCCGGATCTCAAAACTGCCATCAACGATGCCAGATCCATGGCAAAGCTGTTAGGTGAGAAGTACGGTTTTCAGGTGAAATTGATGTTAGGTAAGAAAGCTACCAAAAGAGGGATTTATAATGCTTTACGGAGCCTGGCAGCATCCGCGAAACCCGAGGAGAGTGTTCTTATCTATTATGCGGGGCATGGTGACCTGGACCGCCAGTACAACGACGGATGGTGGATTCCGGTGGATGCAGAGGCAGGGAACCCGATCACTTATCTGGATAATGTCCAGGTGCAAAAGGCCATGCGCAATATGAAAGCGCGACATGTGCTGCTGATTTCCGATTCGTGCTATTCGGGCACCCTCTTTGGAAAAGGACGCGAGATTCCCCGGGTGATTACCGACAAGTATTATCTCAATTTGTATAACGAAAAGAGCCGATGGGGTATGACGTCAGGGAACAAAACCCCTGTTTCAGATGAGGGGACAAGAGGCCACAGTGTCTTTGCATATCAGCTGCTGAAGGAATTGGCTAAAAACGAGAAGCCTTATGTGAGCACCCAGGAGATCTATACCCGGATTGCCCCCATTGTGGGCAACAACTCCGAGCAGACCCCACTGTGCCGCCCCATCAGGAACACAGGGGATCAAGGGGGGGAATTCATATTTGTGGCATCGAGCGGGGCCACAGTTGTAAAGCCATCCCCTGAAGCAAGTCATACAACTTTATCGGTGAGCGCCAATATAACCGGTGCAAGGGTTCTGGTAGACGGCAGGAGGATAGGGGAGACACCCCTGTCTGACGTGGCAGTATCACCTGGTGAGCATAGAATAAGAGTCGAGAAGCAGGGGTATGATCCATACAAAAAACGGATTCGCCTTGAAAGCGGCAGGTCCATGTCTCTCTACGTGGATCTGAGCGCTGCGGGTGGACGGAAAGGGCGGCTGTTTGTGGAAACAAAGCCTGACGATGCAAACGTGAAAATCCTGAACATCGGCCCCCGGTTTTACCAGGGGATGGAGCTTGATCCCGGAAGGTACAATGTTGAGGTGTCGGCCTCAGGATACAAGACCAAAAAGAGGTGGATTGATCTCAGTGCCGGAGAAGATGAGAGTATCAGTGTACGATTGGAAGCAGTTGCTGCAGAACGGCCTGGGTCAAAGTTTGTAAATAACCTGGGCATGGAGTTTGTTTACATCAAGCCGGGCAGCTTTATGATGGGAAGCCCATCCGGTGAATCGGGGCGGGAGAATGATGAGAGGCAGCACCGGGTAACCCTAACGAAAGGATTCTATATGCAGACTACGGAGGTGACCCAGGGGCAGTGGACCGAAGTTATGGGCACAAGGCCATGGTCTGGGAAAGACTATACACAGGAAAATGCCAACAATCCTGCTGTCTATGTATCGTGGGACAACTGCCGGGAATTCATTCGGCTACTCAATCAGAAGGAAGGCGGGAGCAAATATCGGCTCCCGACTGAAGCGGAGTGGGAATACGCTGCCCGGGCCGGATCAACCACAAGATTCTGTTTTGGTGACAGTGACTCCCAGCTGGGAGATTATGCCTGGTATAGGAAAAATGCTGATGGCGTTGGAAATAAGTATGCCCATGGGGTCAGGGCCAAAAAGCCAAACGCCTGGGGTCTTTATGACATGCACGGCAATGTGTGGGAATGGTGCCAGGACTGGAAAGGGGACTACCCATCAGGTGCTGTGACCGATCCTACAGGACCTTCATCGGGCTCCGACCGCGTGCTTCGGGGCGGCAGCTGGGTCTTCAGCGCCTGGGACTGCCGTTCAGCGGATCGCTACAGGAATTCGCCGGGGGACGGGAGCGACAGCCTTGGCTTTCGCCTCGCCCGCCGGGCCGGAGGTTCAGAGTAATGCCGGAGTATATTGTATACCTGCTGCAAAGCAAGAAAGACGGCATGTATTACATTGGGCAGACAGCGAATCTCGAGCAGAGGGTAAAGGCCCACAATAGCGGTGAGGTAAAGTCGACAAGACACAGAAGGCCATTGGTGTTATTGGGGTGCCAGTCTTTTCCAAATAGGGAAGAAGCCCGCTATTTTGAGTTTCAGGTGAAGCGGCATAGCGATAAGAAGGCTCGGTTTATTGCTCAGTTCGCACGACTCTCTGGGCCGGAGGCCAGGACACCGTAGTTTCTGGTTTTTTAACTTTTTAGTTTTTGCAACAAGCGGAGGCACGCAGGCAAAGGGCTGAAGCAGGCGAAGCGCGAAAGCCCTGCCGGCGTGCCGGAGCGGTCGGCGGAAGTTCTCGTTCCCAACCTCCAGCGTTGGAACTCCGTCGTACTGCGGGATTATACCTGATATTCCAATAAACGACCCCACTTTCGATTTTCTTCATTGGCAACTAAAATTAGTTGCAATTTAGATATGAGTCTGCTATATTCCCCCTGAAGATGGAGGATGAATGGGTCGAAAAGAAAAATTATTCTCAAGATTGCAGCAAAGACCAAAGGACTTCACATGGGGTGAGCTGACAAGCCTGCTAAAGACCATGGGATATGTACAGAGAAAAACCGGGAAAACGGGAGGATCAAGGAGGAGATTTGTCCATCCCTCGGCCCCTACCATTACACTGCATAAACCTCATCCCAACTGTATTGTAAAAATGTATGTGATTAATGATATTTTGGAACTCTTTAGAAAAGAGGGAATGATATGAAAAATATGATAGCATATAAAGGATACTACGGCTCAGCACGTTATAGTGATGAAGATCAGACATTTCATGGAAAAATTGAATTTATTCGAAGCCTTGTCACCTATGAAGGTACAGATGTCGGAAGTTTGCGCACAGTATTTGAAGAGGCTGTTGACGACTATCTGAAGCTATGTGAACAGGAGGGTAAAGAACCCGATAGACCCTTTAAGGGAAGTTTTAATATTCGCACGGGGACTGATTTACATCGAAGAGCCGTGTTATTTGCAAAATCTAAAGGCACAAATCTTAATTCAATTGTTACAGATGCATTGGAGATGTATTTATCTACCACCAAAAGCGCTTAACCTGTTCATAAACCGGACGGGACGGGTTTTGCAGTAGGAAACAACGGACGACGGACAACAGACCACGGACCACTTGCAATTCTCGCCCCGCTTGCAGCAAGGTATTTTTTTCTTGACTTCCGTGATGTTGCTACAGTACTATTGTAACAACAATGCTGTAACAGGATATCTGTAATGCCTAATCCTTTTCTCATCGAGACCCTTCCACCGGACAGTCCGTTCTGCAATAGACAGGATGAGATAGACCAGCTACAATCCTGCGCTGAGAGCGGCACGAATCTGGTTCTGTTTTCTCCTCGTCGTTATGGAAAGACGTCGC
>JACNJD010000250.1 GCA_014382715.1 Candidatus Desulfacyla euxinica
TGAAATTTCTGGGCCTGCTTCATGATCTGACCCATATTAGGCATCCCTTTCATCTGTTTCCCTCCTCTTTTTTTTCGATGTTTTTTGAACTGTTCTTCCCGGTTCTGATGGGATTTTCTTTCATAATCTGGCCCTCAAACAGATTCAAGATTTCCTGAGCTGTTTGGGGGAGCTTTGAATCCTCGGGAGCTTCACGCCTAAAGACCTTTTCCTTTGGTTCTTTTTGTGCACGGGCAGGGGCGTGGTGATTAACGATGATTTTCACCTTAAGATCTTTTCGGAAAAACTCCCGACAATAATTGACTAATTGGTCATATCTCTCCTTATCGTCAAAATATTTTGATGAAAAGGACTGGTTTCCGCTCTCTATTTCCAGGGTTTCTCCTGTCAGTTTCAAAACCTGCCACTCTTTGAGGATACTGTAGGCCGCCTTGCTCTTAGTCGACAGAAAGGATAGAAAGTCATCCCAGGTCTTATCTTCCTGATCATGCCCTGGCTTCCCCTTTGCTTCGCTTTTCCGGTTTTCCTGACTCCAGACTGCGTCAGGTTCTGAAAGCCTCTCTGAATTTGTTTGTTTATCATCCACAGGAGAGCATGCCAATCGCTTTTCCAGGGAGGTGAGCTTTTTCAGGAGGTCGTCAAAAGAGAGAAAATCTCCAAGGCTGCACAGCTTGATCATGGTTGTTTCAAGAATCAGACGGGGATTGGATGTAAACCTCAGGTCCTCTTCTCTGCTGATCAGGAAGTTCAGCAAGAGATGGAGCTTTTCCTCTCCGGCCGTTTTTGCCAGTCGAATGATCTCTTCTCTATCGCTCTCGCTGATATCAATCAGGTGCTTCTGTGGGGCTATCAGGCTAATCAGGAGATTCCTGAATTGTTCCATGAGCGCTCGATAGAACTCCTTTATGTCGTAACCATAGTTGTAGATCTTTTCTACAACCTCGAGACACCTGTCAGCAGCGCCTTCAAGAATGGCGGCTGATGATTCAAACATGATATCTCTGTCGATAATCCCTAAGATATCAGTAATATCTTTTTCCTCTACCTTCTGTCCGCTAAATGAAATCACCTGGTCCAGCAGGCTTTCAGCGTCCCGCATGCCCCCTTCGGCCTCTCTTGCAATTATTGCCAGCCCGGGAGTTCCTATTTCAATCCCTTCATCTTCTGCTATTTTTCTAAGATGGCTGATAATTTGAGATAGAGGGATCCTTTTGAACTCGAATCTCTGACATCTCGACAGGATGGTAGTGGGCACCTTGTGAGATTCGGTGGTTGCAAATATGAATTTTACATGGGCCGGTGGTTCTTCGAGGGTTTTTAAGAGGGCATTGAAGGCAGGGAGGGTCAGCATATGCACTTCATCAATGATGTAAATGCGATACCTGCTCGAGGATGGCATATATTTGATGCTTTCCCTGAGCTCTCTGATCTCATCGATTCCCCGGTTGGATGCTCCATCAATTTCCTGGACATCGACGGAGGAGCCTGCAGTGATTTCCGTACATGATGTGCATATGTTGCAGGGTATTCCCGGTTCCCCCTTCTCGCAGTTTATGGCCTTGGCAAAGATTCGCGCAACCGAGGTCTTTCCAATACCCCGTGATCCGCTAAAGAGATAGGCATGCGCCAGCCTGTCGGTCTTTATGGCATTCATCAGGGTCTGGGTAATATGTTCCTGACCTATGACATCCTGAAATAGCTGGGGACGCCACTTTCTGGCTAAAACCTGGTATGTCATGATATACGTTTTTGGTTAATTGAGGAATTGAGGGATTAGAGCAAGGAGATTATATTCAATTCCTTAATTCCTGAATTCGTAAATTCCACGAGTGTCCAATTTCCATGCAAACTGTACAAAAAAAACGAGAACAACTACTTAACCACTTAACCATTCAACCACTTAACGAGGTGTGTTATTATGGCGGAGAGAGAGGGATTCGAACCCTCGGTACCACTGTTAGCAGTACACGCGATTTCCAGTCGCGCTCCTTCGGCCAGCTCGGACATCTCTCCGGTATTTGGACCTGCTGCGAGCAATGAAAGGCTATGGGAAATAGCGATAGATATCTTTCCTGTGCAAGGCTCTTTCCAAAATAATCGTGTCATTTTCTATTTTGATGCCAATTCTATATGAACCAAAACGAACCTTGTAATATGAGGGATATCCTTTCATTTGCTCTACGATTCCCATTTCAAATACTGAATTAGCTTTGGGAAGTTCCTTAAATACAAAATCCTACATTCTTGATCGTGTCCCTGAAGGAATTTTTGAAAGCTCTTTCAAGAAGCTTTTTCGATAATCTATCTTCAATGCGCTTTTTCCAATTGATTGTAAAACGCCTTTGCCTCGTTGATGCCAAGAATTTCTTCACCTTCATTCTCTTTCATCAATTGAACCAAAGCATAGTTTTCTAAGATTTCTTCAATTCTCTCAAAAGTCTCAATAGGAATCTGAACTGCTATTTTGGTATTTTGATCATCAACTACGTACTGCCTATTGATTGTTTGCATGGTCAACTCCTTCTAAAAGACCATCAATATTGGGTCAGGGGTTATTGTCAGCGGAAAAGTTGTATTTATTCGTGAGTGTTTCCACCTTTGTCCTAATGATGTCAATGGGTTAAGTGGCGGAGAGAGTGGGGTTCGAATACACGATCCCTGTTTAGTTATCCCTTAATATCAATGTGTTAGGTACGGTGGTGTATTGGGATTCGAAACACTCTTGAAAACCCGCTCCAAAACAATATGGGAAACTATATTGTTTTGGGGGGAAAAGTCAAGAGGGAAAGGTTTGGGAAATTTGATTGAAAGGGGTAAAATTCCCTATATTGTGGGATTGCACCTCTTTGCCCTGGGATATATTGTGGTTATCGGGTTGAAAAGGGGTGGGCATGAAAATATCAGTGTTGGAAAGGCGGTTGACCTAAATTAGCAGCTATCGGCAATAAGAATATATTTCGGATTGTTAGTATGCAAAATAATTTTAGTGGGAGGCCGATTCAAGTATAGATATAGGCAAGCTTGCATCCGATGACATTTCAGCTCCCGATAGATTTATTGCCATAATCTTGAATGTTCAGTTCCAGACGTAAGTTAGCATTTTTGCCAAAAAACTCTGGAAGAACAATAATATAGCGATTGTTCACTTTTGAATTGGCAATCTTAAAAGGTCTCGACCACAAGATGTAGTGGCACTTGGCAATGAACAAAATGGCGAATTCAATCGTTCTCAGATGAAATATTGAGCTCATATCACAACATTTGCCTATCTTGTGGTAACCATGACATGACGAATCACAACCCTTGATCCGCCCGTCTGGGAGGTGATATCGCAGGTTATCGATGGGTTATTGATGGGATTTGATTCAACCATATTGTAATTTTTCCCTTCCGGCGCTGCTACATATGCTTATCAATATACACCGTTAATTTGCCCAGGCTGTACACATAACTCCCGTATTCGTTGTCGTACCACCCGAAAATCTTCGCGTGGGTCACCGGAAGTCTCACATCATAGGCCTCCTTCACCCCACATTGGGTCAATATCTCGGATGGAATATCCAGAAACCCCGTACGGGTGTGGGTTTCGTGCCCTTCCAACACCACGGACGCCTGAAACCCGATGATGTCGGCTGAAACATTCTGTTTTTCGCTGAAAACCAGCAACCCTTTCTGGGACCCACCGGCGGCCTCTTCATAAATATTGTTCAGGAAGGCGCGATTCACCACCGGCAGGCCGGATTCTGCCATCGGTGACGAAAAGGTGACGTTCAAGACGATCAAAGACGCCGTATTGGTTGGGATCCGCACGGAATCCGCCATGAAACCGAACTGCTGGATTTCGGGCAGGACCTGCTCCAGGGCCTTTGCCGCCCCGGTGGATGTCAGGATAATATTGTTGAAAATAGAACGGTTCTTTCTCAAATCCCCTGCGCCCTTTTTGGGAGACGAATCCAGAATGCTCTGGGTGCCCGTAGCCGCATGGATAGTGGACATGGAAGCCGTCAGGATCTTGTTGGTTTCGCTGTTTTCAAGCAAAGGCTTAATCATGTGACTCAACCCTGTGGTGGTACAACTGGCAGCAGAGATCACATGGTGTCTGGCGGGGTCGAAATCAAGGTGGTTGATGCCGTAAATAAACATGCCGCAGTCATCGGGCATTCTCGCGGCTTTATCGGCAATTTTGGTGGGACCGCTGATAATCACCTTCTCGGCCCCGGCAGCCAGATGTCCCCTCACGCTGGGGTTCCCTCTCCCCGGAGGGAGGGTCGGATCCTTGTGGGCCCCCGTACAGTCTACCACCAGCCTTACCCCGTATTGACGCCATTTGATATCTTCGGGGTTCCGGGCGGATCGGAGAATGGTAACCGGCATTCCGTCTATTTCAATGAGCCCTTTTTCCTGATCCAGAATTTTGATGTTAAAAGCGTTTTCCGAGTACCCGTACAAGAATTTTTTGAAGGTACCGTAGGTGGAATCTCTTTCGATTGTGTGGACCACCGCATGGAGTCCGGTTCCCACTTCCCGCCCGATATTCACCACGAACCCGTCAAAATGCTTTAACCGAGTGTGTTCCCACAAGGTTAATTTCGCAATTCGGCCCAGGCCATTAATTCCCAAAAGATTCTGGTTATCAAACATCAGGCACCTCCTTCATATGTATCAGATGAATATTTATTCCGCGTGTCAAATGCAATTTCGGTAGTTTTGATGGGGTAATTACCCCGATAGATATTTCCTTGATGTCCGTCGATGGAAATATCATCACCGACTTTGAAAAGGTCCTCGCCAATACTACATTCCTTTTTGGCTTCGTTAACAAATAAATCCGCACAATTGACAATACAGATTTTTCCGATCTTGGTTGCCGTCACCGCCGCATGGCTCGTGACGCCTCCTCTGGCCGTCAGAAGGCCGTCGCACTTGAAAATCATGCCGATATCGTCCGGTACCGTGTCGGGTCTTACCAGAATGGTTTTTTTCTCCGGATATTTTTCGGAAAATATCGCCAGATCATCATCTCCGAATGCCAGAATACCACTCAGCGCGCCACCTCCGATACCGATACCCCTGCCTACAAGGGTCATATCTTCCTTATTGCCTTCAAACACTTTCAAATGGGTATCGCTCCTGATATTCTGATTGCGAACCTGAAGGATATACAAGTCCTCGGGCTTTTCGGATTCAAAGGTGAATTCAATCTCCTGGTGAGCGAATCCAAGATTTTCAAGCAACTCCCTGGCAAGGGCGTGTATTTTTTTGTAAATACCGGGGAAGGTTTCCTGGAGCGACGTGCCCTCCAGTTTCAGCTGCTTTCGCTGCGTTTTACCCACGGGCAGTGAATGAACCAGACCGGAAACGATATCTTCCCCCTGGCTGCTCAAATTGAAATCGCCATAAAGATGAACACCGGGTCTGCCGCGTGTGGGGTTATGGGTGAAAACAACCCCTGATCCCGACATTTCGTTGCGATTGCCGAAGACCATTTGCTGAACAATCACCGAAGTCCCCCAATCCTCGGAGACCCTGAGGTACTCACGATACACTTTCGCTTGCTCATATGACCAGGAATCAAATACAATGGAAATGGCTTTTTCCAATTGAAGTGGAGGATTCTGCTCAAAAACTTTGCCGTGCTTCTCAAGCACACCTTTGTAAGCGAAAGCCAGCTCTTTCATCTGTGCCACACTCAAGCCTGTTTTGTATTTTGCCTGGTATTTCTTTTTGTGGTCGGAAATGACCTTATCAAAAACATCCCTCTGAATATCATGGGCCATTCCCCAGTTTTGCAGCAGGCGACGGTAGGAATCCCATGCGGCCCATCCGAACCCGGGTTCCAGGCTCAATTGTTCGGCAATCTCGTCGTTCATCCCCACATTGATAAATGTTATCATGGCACCGGGCATGGAAACGACCGCTCCGGACCTCACGGACAAGAGAAGCGGGTTTTGGGGATTTCCGAATTCCCGGCCACACAGTTTTTCCAGTTTTCTGATTTGAAACCCGATTTTTTTGTCCAGCTCAGCTTTCAACTTTGGGTGATTGTAGATGGCATGCCGCTCACGAAACACCTCGGTGGTCAAAACAAAGGCCGGCGGCACCGGAATACCGGCCCCATAGAGTTTTTTTAAGAAATACCCTTTTTCACCCACAAATACCTTGTTGTCCATTTTGGGTGATTTTTCATTGAAAGGGCTTAGAATCAAATCGGGGTTATACCGCATGATGCTGTTGATAATGTCCGGACTGAAGTTATCCACCATATTGTGAAGTGTTTTCAGGATACTGGCGATAAACCCATCAAATTTCTGCAGAAGAAAACAGTTGGATATCATTTCCCGATTGAACTCTTCGGTCTTCTGCAAGAGGATTCTGTTTTTTTCTTCGCCTGAAAGGTTCTGATCCTTCATGAAAAGCTGCGGCACAATCACATTCAAGGGGTATTCATAAGATCGGATGAAATATTCATTGATAATTTCTCGAATTCGTTCAGCCATGAATTCAAAAATGTTGGTGTACTGCTCCAGGTTGAATGTGGAAGAGGTGAGAGAATATCGGAACATCTGCAGGTTGCTGTTAAACCCCTCGTTGCTGATACCGTCCAATTCCATCCCCTCTTTGAAATATTCAAGCACTTTGTGGATGCGATGGAGCGTTGTGGCTGAAATGTAGTTCAGATTGATACGGTCGATAATTCTGTCCATCAAATTTGCGGCGACTCTTTCAAGTCTGAAAATGAGTCCCATGGCCTCAAATTTTGTTTCACGATAAATACCATACATGGAGGGGATTCCAAACGCCACGTGGCGCTTATAATAGATATTTTCCCACGCTTCACTGATTTCAGGGTCTATGATGATTTGCTTAAGGCTGCCCATGAACAGGAAAACCTTCCTGAGCGCCCCCGAATGATCCTTTTTCTCCATACAGGACTTAAAATCGGATATGTCATCTCTGTTCAGGAAACTGTATCGCTCTAAAATGGAAACAATGTTGACGGTATCAAAAGAATATTTCTCCCGCAGCAAGGCATAGAGGCGGCAGATATACAAAAAGCGTTTTCGATCAATCTCATTGGTCTGGGGAACCGATGACAGCACCTGCTTCAATTCCACCTGCTCCATATTCAGGAATTCTTCCGGTCCGCAGTCCTCATTTTCACAAAGGGTTTTAAGCAGGGTATGAATGGGCTCAAACCACCGCCCCTTTAAATCGATGGCGTCATACACATCAGCGGGGAATTCCTTCTTAAGCGCTTCCAAATCCCCATCGTACCAGAAATTGAATATTTTCCGGGTCATCTCGATGAGGGTGTTGTTCCCCTCAATGTGGACCTGTTTTCTGAGGAAATGAATCAGCCGGTCATTTCGATGGGACAATTCATCCATGGACATTGTTACTTGGCGCATTTCCCCTTCAGCGCCGATTTCACTAAAATATACCGGAAAGATAAAGGAGAGCTGCTTTACCTTTTTGTAAAACGGTGAAATATTTGAATTCAGGATATTGGTAATGTCTCGCTGAAAAAGATCCGTGTCAGAGATGTAGACACCGCCCAGCCGTAAATTAACGATCAAAGCGGACAGGAGCTTCTCAGGAATGGAGGTCACGTATTCTAATATTTCAAGCCAGACCCTGATATTTTTCAGATGGTTTTTATTGACATGGGTTTTCCAGTCCTTGTCCACATAGACAATACCCGGAAACTCAAATCCGAAATCAATCAGTTTCTTTTCAAAATAATTGACCCTGAATTTGTCCTCTGAATCATCGATATCAATGATTTTCTTTCCGAGGGTGGCGATGCAGTTGAGGACGGGAGAGGTATGGTCCTCTCGAAACACCTTGAACATATCGAAAATTGTATCTATGAACCCGAATATCTCGCTCAGATGGATCTCCTCCACCACCCGTGTCAGCAGGAAATTGATGTCGCGGATCAGGCGATCTTTCAGGCCAGACATTCCCGGAAGATAGAGGAGATAGAAAGTATAATAGAATTTTTCAATAAATTTGTCGAAGCTATCGGTTAATTGCCTGAAGTTATTAGCGATATCACCATAGGAAGGAACATTTTCGATCAGGGCGTTAAAAGTATCTGATCGGTTTAGTTTCTGTTGAAAATCCGCAAAATATTTGTTCCCGAGCTGCGCAATGACCGTTGTGTAATCCCGGTGGAAAATGCTTTCGTTTTCACTGTACCACCGTTCAATTTCAGTAGTTTCCTGCCAGAAATTAATATTTAGTTCAAGAACTTCCCTGGTTAAATGAAATATTTCCTCTTTGAAATGATCAAGATGTGCACTCTTGCCGAGATGCTTTTTGAAAAAAGCGGAGCAGCAGATATAGATGTCGCGGTTTCTGGCCAGAGTTTCTTCCAGAAGACCCACGCAAGCTTCGACAATCTTCTGATGCTTTTCCGGAAAATCCGCCAAGCGATCAATAAATTCTACCAGGGTCCTGACAATAATTTCTTTGAGTTTCTCGTCAATACCGGACCACAGAAGTCCACTCAGGCTCTCAACCATTACGCGGAACGCTTCATCCGATTTTTCCAGTTCCTCGTAAAACCAGAAATCATTGAGGACAATTTTCCTCAGTTCCGCCACCAAAAAACCATGGTTGGCATAGGGGTGGTGGAATTCGGTCATACACTTCAGCGCCCGTTCATGGATACCAAAGTGGGACGAGGACAGATTGATAAATTCACGATACGGTTTAGGGACGTGAACTTTAATCTTTCGCGTTGCTTCTAAATTGACTTCCAACGCTTCCGATTGAATTTTTTTCTTCATTACGATTTGTCCGGAATCAGGTTTTCATCATTGATCTTAACCAATCACTCCAACTGCTGAAAAAAAGGCACAAATGGGATGTGTAAAAAATTTGCTTTCCAACTGAGACTTCCATACAATAAAATTTTACCGATATTTGGGCTGCGGCATCCTGCACAATGGTTTTGCAAGGGTCAAATGTGGGGAATGCGGCGAGTGGCTTCGGAGTCTCCCTCTGGTCGCTTACCTGCGAAGAAGTCCTGAAGGGCGTTCCGCACCGACATTTCGTCTTCAGCATACCCAAAATCCTGCGACGGTATTTCCTCTATGACCGAAAGTTGCTCTCCGATCTCAGCTGTTGCGGCTGGGAAACCTTGAAAGAAATCTTCCAGGAAGCCGTGCCGGAAGAGGACGCTGTTCCCGGGGCGGTTATCGCCATACAGACCTTCGGTGATTTTCTTGGATGGGAAAGAGGAGAAGGTCTTCAATGCCCTTGAACGGCTCGTGACCATATGTTGCCAGCCACAACATATAGAGGTTAGGCACTCATTATCTCATCAGGTGGTGGGAGAAGGTTACGTGCAT
>JACNJD010000338.1 GCA_014382715.1 Candidatus Desulfacyla euxinica
CCTTCATAGAGGTTTCTTCTTCTGCCTCTCGTTTTGCTGCAGATTCAAGGCTTTCTCCGTAATCTACAAAACCACCCGGAAGCGCCCATCCAAAGGGCGGATTTTTTCTCTTTATCAGGACTATACCGCCTTTCTGTTTGCCAGTTTCTATAATGATGTCAACTGTGGGAAAAGGATTCCGGTATTTCTCTACCACCTTCCCGCAGTTGGGACACAGGAGTTCATCTTTCATTTTATATGCAACTTTCTGATTAACGAACGTGAAACCTTGTCAGTTGGACGATATAGTACGATTTGAATCAAAAAGGAAGAAAAATTGATAAGGCCTCATCCCTTACAAACTCTGAGCGATCTCTTTCGGATCTCCAAAATAGATGCAATGGGCGAGGCAGACATTATCGGCACAGGCAGGGATGAGTCCCTTATCAACCCGGTGATGACAGAGGTTACACTTCTGGGCAACGCCCTTATCTTCATCAAGAGCGATGGCATCGTAGGGACATGCCTCTATACAAGCCTCGCATCCGGAGCATTTTTTGTAGTCCATGACCACAATCCCGTCTTTTCTCTTTAAAATGGCCTCCTCTGGGCAGGCATCTACACATGGGGGATCATCACAGTGCAGGCAGATATTAACCCTGAACATAAAATCCATTTCCCCATCAATCATCCCGGGTCCCTCTTCCAATACAGAAATGAGTCTGATACCATCCGCCGCCCTGTTTTCCTGTTTACAGGCAACTTCACAGGTCTTACACCCCCAGCACGATTCATGGTCGATGATCAGGGCATATTGTTTCATAAATCACCTCTATATCTTGATAAAGCCGCAAAAAATAGGAAAAAGATGAACGCCCAGGTAAGCGAACACTCCGATATCGAACTCTAATAAAGATGAACGTCCAGGTAAGCGAAGACTCCGATCACGCCAAGGCGTGAAATAGCAAACATCAACTTTGACAAACTCGTAAAAAGTCAAGTCCTCTCTGTTCTTGTCATTCCCACAACGCGGGAATCCAGGGAAATCAATCACTTCTGGACTCCCGCTTTCGCGGGAGTGACGGCTTTGGAGACTTTTTACGAGACCATCAACTTTAGGCATTTCAGGTAACTTTAGGCACTTCAAACTCTAAACTTTAGGCACTCATCCGGTTTATCTGGGTTAGTATTAAAGAGATTTTTCTTAATTCCTCAATTCCTAAATCCCTAAATTCGCAATTCCGGCTTACCCGGATCAGGATATATCTTACAAAGGAGTGTCCGTACGTGGGTGGCGCCCATTGCGGGATCACACGATTCATAGGAATTGTCCGTCAAGATATTTATGTTTGATTCATCCCAGCCGCGCCCTGGACCCTTTTTTTCCGGAAACCACCAGGCATGCTGCGCCGACACAACTCTTGGATCCATTCCGGCAAATAACTTTGCCCTCTGTCTCACCTTTCCGCGGGGAGATTCGATTATAACCCAGTCGCCCTGGCTTATCCCTTTTGCTTTAGCGGTGTCGGGATGAATTTCCACTACAGGATCCCTTTCAAGTTCCCTCAACCAGGGAAGCTGATGGTTTTCCGTATGGAAAAAACCCGGAGACCTCGCTCCTGTAATAAGGATATAGGGATATTCTTTGTAAATTTCGGGTGTGCTGCATGGACCTTCCGGGGGTTCCCGGTACTGGGGGAGAGGGTCGTAACCCCAGCTTTCTAAAAGAGTTGAGTAGAGTTCAAACTTCCTCGTGGGGGTGGAAAAGCCATTTATCCGGTATTTTTCGTACCTCATGTCTCCCCTGATGTATTCCCGCTCTTTAAAATCGTTCCACGTCATCCCCATCGGTTCTAAAATCCAGTCTAAGGCCTGTTCAAAGTTGTCCCACCAGTGTTCGCCCTGACCCACCCGGTGGGCCAGGTCATTGAGCATCTCATGATCGGACCGGCATTCGCCCACCTGTATAACTTTTCGTCTCGGGAGGATATATCCATGCCGTTTCCAGAAGTCCCCGATATAATCCATTTCAAGCCAGGTAGCGGCCGGCAAAACAATATCCGCAAGTTCGGCGGTCGGTGTCATAAAAAAGTCGGAAACCGCCATGAATTCTACCTGTTCAAGGGCTCGGTAAACCTCCCTGGCGTTTGCGCGGGTCATGACAGGATTTGAGCTTATAAAGAACAGCATCTTTACCGGATAAGGCTTTTCTTCCAATATGGCGTCCCACACACATTTTGGATTGATTATTGCGAAGTTGCCCCCCAAACGAAATCGATCACCCCCGAGACGCTTTTCACGCTGGGTATCGGAAAGCATTCTATGTGCCCCGAAATGCCCCACGTTTCTGATTTTTGGAGGCTGAAACAACACCTGTCCCCCGGGGATATCTATATTCCCGGTAATTCCCATGAGAGCCATGAGCACGCGGTTATTGTCAGCGCAGTTGATCTGCTGCTCAATTGCTACACCCCATTGGACAGCCGCGGGTTTAGTGGTCGCAAAGAGTCTCGCAGCCTTTCTGATCTTGTTCTCAGGGACCCATGTGATTTTTCCAACCCTGCTCAACGGATATTCATTGACCCTCTTGACAAAGGGTTCCCATCCATGGACATGATTTTCAACAAAATCCTTGTCATAAAGCCCTTCATTGACAATCACATTGAGCATCCCCAAAGCCAGGGCCGTGTCGGTTCCGGGTCTCAGCTGCAACCAGACATCAGCACGGGCGGCAATACGAGTCAGCCTCGGATCGACAGCAATTAACTTTGCCCCCTTATTCAGGCTTACGGAAAAAGACTCACCCTTATAGCAGTCCGGATTGCTGATCACGAGATTGTTTCCCCACACCATTATGCACTTGGGGTGATTTTCATAATCGACGATCGGGTTTGTTCCGCAGGTAATAATACTCGTGGCAATACGGGGACCATAACAGAAATGACCTGCCGTGAGGACATTGGGGGTCCCTAACAGGTTGGCGAATCTGTAAATTGCAGCCTCGTTTTCCCGACCAGTACCATAACCCATAACAACAGATTCCGCCCCAAACTCTTCCTTATAACGCAATATCCGTTCTGCAATGGTATCCAATGCTTCGTCCCAGGAGATCCGTTCCCATTTCCCATTCCCTTTAGAACCGATCTTCTTAACAGGGTAAGTCAAACGGTCCGGATGATAGGCTAACTGGGCAGATGCAATTCCCTTGCTGCAGAGGGTACCATGATTTATGGGGCAATCAGGGTCTCCCGCAATCTTGGCCCCCCTACCGTCTTTGGTGTATACCAGGACCCCGCAACCGCCATGGCACATACGGCAGTGGCTCTTGACCATAGAATCGTATCCATAGACCTCCATCTCCCTCTCTACGTTGGAGTAGACGAATTCACCCATCCCTGCTTTCCTCTTAAATTGATTTGACGATCCAGACACAATTTGATAAATCTTATACATGGTTATAAATTGAGAACAGATACCATATTATTCGGTAAAAGGAAATGCCTCTTGCTGTGTACTAATCAGGTTTCAAGTAAAATTAATTAATCAGCCTGAACCATTACCTCAGGTAGTGATACCACAAAACGGTTCTACCATATGAAGAAAATCCCGTATAAAATGTGACGAAGTTCCTTAACTTTAGGCACTTCAAACTTTAGGCACTTTAGGCACTTAAATCAAAGGAGGAACCAATGTTGTTTTCAAGAAAAGAAATTGAGGATGCCCTGAGGAGATGGAATCTTGCATGGGACAATCATGACCTCGATGGAGTTATGCAGCTCTTTCATGATGAAATAACGTTTGAAAACTGGACAGGGGGAAAGGCGTCTGGAAAAGAGGCCCTTAGAAAGGTCTGGGCGCCCTGGTTTGCAAATCATGGGGGATTTCGATTTATAGAGGAAGAAACCTTTATTGATGAAAGGGAACAGAAAGTCCTTTACCGATGGCTGCTCGAATGGCCTTCCTTTGAAAAAGGATATGAGGGGAAACCAGAAAAACGACGGGGTATAGATGTCCTCCATTTTAAAAATGGAAAGATCATAAACAAGCTTACTTATTCAAAAACAACCATTGATATTGATGGAGAAA
Source organism: Candidatus Desulfacyla euxinica (assembly GCA_014382715.1). GTDB lineage: Bacteria > Desulfobacterota > DSM-4660 > Desulfatiglandales > Desulfatiglandaceae > Desulfacyla > Desulfacyla euxinica. The sequence continues at coordinate 4,066 of JACNJD010000338.1, forward strand.
GGCTTCCGCTTACAATCCCAGGTAAGTCTTGCGAATAATTTCGTCCTTGAGCAACTGCTCGCCAGTTCCTTCTGCTATGATCTTGCCGGACGAAAGCACATAGTTACGGGAGGCCATCTTGAAGACAGTGCTGACCTCCTGTTCTACGAGGAGCACGGTGATCCCGAGGCCGGAGATCTCCTCGATCTTATCAAACACCTCCCCCTTGGCTATGGGGGCCAACCCAGTGGATGGTTCGTCAATGCAGAGGAGTTTGGGTTCGGACATCAATGCCCGGCCGATGGCCAGCATCTGCTGCTCGCCGCCGGAGAGGGTTCCTGATATCTGCCGGGACCTATTCTCTAAGACTGGGAATAGCTCATAAACCTTTTGAAGGTTTTCGAGGGTCTCCTTTTTGTCTTTCACAATATAGGCCCCTGCATGGAGATTATCCAACACCGTCATCTCTCTGAATGGCCGTCTCCTTTCAGGGCAGTGAATCAAACCTCTCTTGACGATTTCATGGGCAGGTATCAGGTCCATCCTTTCCCCATCAAAGGTCACTGTCCCCTCTATGGTTATATCCTCCCCGGCTGATCGCCGGGTGATTTCTCTTTCCCACCCAACCAATCCGGTGATGGCCCTCAACAATGTTGATTTGCCTGCCCCGTTGGGCCCCACAAGGCTTACCATCTCTCCAGTATCCACCCCCATACTCAGGCCATTGAGGAGCAGCGCCTTGTCATATTGAACCTTCAGATTAACAACTTCAAGCAGCATCTTCAGACCCCTCCCCGCCGAGGTACGCCTTTATGACTTCACGATTCTTGACGACTTCCTCCGGGGTACCGTCTGCAATGATAGTCCCGAAATTGAGGACGACGATTCGATCTACAATCTTCATAAGCTGTTGAAGTTTATGTTCCACGATAATCATTGCCGGTCCTTCGCTGTGGAGCCGACCAAAGCGTCCCCCCTTGTGAAGTCTATGGACCGACTTGGCCATGAGATCGGTTTCAGCCGGACTCAATCCCCCAAAAGGCTCGTCAAGCAACAGCAATTCGGGCTCCGTAGCTACAGCCCGGGCCACCTCCAGACGTTTGAGATCACCCTGGGAAAGGGTGGAGGCCTTTTCAAGTGCCATATCGGAGATGCCGGCGAACTCTAATGCGTCCATGGCCTTTGCCTCAACTTTTTTTACCCACTCACCTCTTTTCATGGCCCTGGGGGAGAGGCAGGAAACCATGACATTGGCAATAATTGGCAGCCTGCGAAAGGGCCGCATATTCTGAAAGGTGCAGGCGATTCCCTGGTTGACAATATCCCAGGCCTTGAGACCCACGATGTCTTTTCCTCTGAAACGGATGGTGCCGGAATCAGGTTTTAATATAGCAGTGATCAGCCGTAAAATGGTTGTCTTGCCGGCACCATTGGGACCAATGAGTCCCAGTATTTCATCGCGCGCCACGGTAAAACCAACATTATTGACGGCTGTAAGCCCCCCGAATCCTTTGTTCAGACCCTTTATTTCCAGGAAGGGTTGCCCCATATTATCCTTCCTCCGATTCTTCCCGGAGTTCTCTTCGGGAAACCTTGCCTACGTCGGTTTTTGGGAGTTCTCCTCGGAATTCTATAATCTTGGGGATCTTGTAGTGGGCCAGGTTCTGGCGGCAAAACTCCATAATCTCTTCCTCGGAGATCTTCCCGCGTGCATCGCTCTGGAGAACCACATAGGCCTTTATGATCTGGCCTACCTTGGGGTCGGATACTCCGACGACCCCGGCGGCTTTGATCTGGGGGTGCTTATAGAGGACCTCCTCCACGTGCCGGGCAAAAACCGAGTAGCCCTTGTATTTGATGAGATCCCGTTTACGGTCAAAAAAATGAAAATAGCCCTCCTCATCCATCCTCACCAGGTCCCCGGTCCTGAGCCATTTTTTCCCCTCTAATTCTATAATGGCTTCTTTGGTTCCTTCCGGTCTGCGCCAGTATCCCTGCATGATGTTTGGTCCACTGAGTATGAGCTCTCCCACCTCATCCACGGGCATAAAATCCGTCCCTTCCACATCGATTATAGCGGCGTCCATACTGGGGAGGGGGATGCCAAAAGAGCCGGTCTTGGGTCTGTTAAAAGGGGTTGAATGGCTGACCGCAGTTGTCTCGGTCATCCCATAACCCTCTAAGATCTTTGACCCGGTTCTCCTTTCCCAGTCATTGATGGTAGATTGGTGAAGGGTATCAGCACCGCAGGCGATCATCTTTAACCGCTTCCAGTTCACCCGGTCGGTCTTTTCATATTCCTTGAGGTATTCAAAGAGAGTGGGGACGCCATAAAAGGCAGAGGCATTATAGCGCTCCATTGCAGTGAGGATTTCATCTATATCGGGCGTGGTAAATAGAACAATGGTAGAGCCTTGCACCAGCCCGTTAAACATCACCACCACCTGTCCATAGATATGAAAAAAGGGCAGAAAAGCTATGACCGTCTCCTTTCCCTCTTCGAAAATGGGCCAGAATGAAACGGTCTGTTTCTGCAGGGAGATCATGTTGTGGTGTGTCAAAATGGCTGCTTTTGGTAGTCCTGTGGTCCCCCCGGTATAAGGCAGGGCAGCGATGTCCTCTTTTGGGTTGATTTTCACATCCGGTGGCTCGGGGGGGTACTTGTTGATAAGGTCCTGGAATTGATGGAGACCGGCCGCCTTTATATGTTCGGGAGTGGGAACCTCCATGCCGCTATAGGCTTTAGCCAATGCACTTTTCCCGAACAACTTCTTGAGCCGGGGAAGATAGTCGCCGATACTTGTCAGGATCACATTGTCTAATTCCACACCGGCATTTTCCACATTATCGTACAATATATCTTCACAGATTATGGTTCTTGCCTGACTGTCTTCGATCTGATGCTTTACTTCCTTGCTGGTATAAACAGGGCTGATGGGGGTAACCTTTGCTCCAGCCTTGAGGGAACCAAAGTAGGCGATCACGTACTGGGGACAGTTCAATAAATACATTGCCACCGTATCACCCTTGCCTACACCGAGATCGGCCAGGGCAGCCGCAAACCGGTTCGTCAACTCTTTTAGTTTTTCGTAACTTATTTTCTTCCCGTAAAAGATTAACGCGGTTTTACTGCCGTATTTGTCGGCCATTTGATCAAAGGCCTCAGGCACCGAAATATCAGGGACTTCCACTTCAGCGGGCACACCTTCGGGGTAATGTTCAACCCACGGTTTGCTCAGATAGATTTCTTTAGGATCCATGTTTTATATCCTTGCTCTGGTTTCCAATTTTCCGAGAATACGGACCTTTCTATTTACTGGTAAAGGTTCCAAAATTTACTGCCAGTAACTTGAAACCTGAAACTCGCAACTTGCAACCCGTAACTCGCAACCTGCAACACGAAACCCGTTCATCAATGCAGTTCAGCCATACATACGCGGCACGTCTTTCGGGTTGCCACGTTTCTTATCTTACATCTCGGGCACTCTGTTTCGATCTTGTGACGTATCCAGGGAAAAAGGCCCTCCGGCATGTAAAGAAGGATCAACAGAATAACCAGAGCAAACATCAAAATGCGATACTCGGGCCAGAACCGCAGGAATTCCAAGAGCGGAAAAAGGATAAAGACCGCCCCCACAGGCCCGTATATGGTGACGACTCCACCAAATATGGCCCATATTACAACGGTGAAGGACATGGAGACCTCAAGGTTGGAGGGCCCTGCGATTCTCATAAAGTGCGCATAAAGACCGCCCGATATTCCGGCGAAAAAGCCACTTAAGCTGAAGGCCAGGAGCTTGTACCGGGTGGTGTTTATGCCGGAGGCCCGTACTGCAACTTCATCTTCTCTGATGGCGTGAAAAATAATCCCGGTATTGGAATCGGTTATCTTCCACATGATAGTGCAGAGGCCAATCATGAGCACGACGGTCAGGTAATAATCACCAACCCGGGACCCGGTCAACCGTGACAGGCCGGACACACCCAGTTCTCCGCCTGTTATTCCGGGTATGGCAAAGACGATCCCGAGCAGAATAATCGGGAAGGCCAATGTGGTGAGGGCCAGGTAGGTGCCTCGAAGTCTGAGACAGGGGATTCCAACAACAAGACCTGCCAGGACCGCGGCCAGTCCGCCTAAGGGTATGCTCCCCCAGGGAGGTATATGGAAGTGAAGATTTACGAGGGCTGCCGTGTATGCCCCCACGCCAAAGAACAGGGCGTGCCCGAAATTCATCTGCCCTGTGAAACCTGAAAGCAGGTCCCAACTGGCCGCGAGAATCGCAAAAATACTTGCCAGAGTCAGGATGCGAAACAGATAGGGGTCATAGGTCGCAACCGGAATTAAAAGCAGGACCAAAATGAAAAGGATGAGTGCAATCCGGCTCGGAAGGACCAATACCTCACCTTTAAAGATGGTGAAAAGTCTCTTTAGATAGAAAGCAATTAGACCCATGTCTATCTCTCTTCCTCAAAAGCAACGCCGAAAAGGCCTTCAGGCCGTATCAGGAGCACCAGAATCATGATGGACAGTGCCACTGAACCCTTTAAATACGCGCCCATTGGGATCAAAAAGACAACTAATGACTGGGCAAACCCTAAGATATAGGCTCCTGCAAAACTCCCCTTGATACTGCCCAATCCGCCTAAGACAACCGCGGCCATCATCATGATCAGCGGACCCATCCACATAAACGGGTTGACAATGGCAAGGGGTACAACCACAGCGCCTGAAAATGCCGCCAGCCCCACGGAGACACCCATGGTAATCAGGGCAACCTTGCTTTCATTCATCCCCATGAGATTGGTCACCTCACGGTCGTTGGCTGTGGCGCGGATGGCCAGACCCAGCCGTGTCTTCATCAAAAATACCCAGACACCGGCTAAGACCACCAGGGCTACAAAAACGGTTAGTAGTTGCTGGTAGGAGACCTTCACCCCAAGGATCGTGAGGTATCCTTCCACGAGAGATGGCACGCCACGAAAATCCCCGCTGAAAATGATAAGCATGACCTCCTGAAAGACCATGGCAAGGGCAATCGTGGCTATCAGGACCGCTCCCTCATGTTCGCGTATGGGGTCAATAAAGAGCTTGTAAGAGACCAGCCCGATCAGGGTTACCAGCACAATGGCCGCCAGCATAGCCAAAATCGGATTGAGCCCGAGTTGGTGTGTCCCAAGAAAAATGCCATAAGCAGCCAGCATATAAAAAGCGGTGTGGGCAATGTTCACGATGCGTGCTACACCGAAAATAAGGGAAAACCCGA
>JACNJD010000272.1 GCA_014382715.1 Candidatus Desulfacyla euxinica
GAGCAGAAAACAACGCGTTTTCAAGAGGTTAGATCGGCTCACAACATAACTATATAACAGTTGAATTTTGGACCACCCTAAAACCGTTCAGGACTACATCTCCCAGTTGTAACCAGCCGGGGCTTGAAAATTCTCTTTGTCTTGATTTTCAACCCCCAAATCAAACCCCTTGAATTTCTTCAAAACATCCAGTAATTTCTCCTATTATGTTCACCAAAATCATATCAGGTGGCCAAACATAGGTAGACAGATGTGGGAGTAGATCGACTCGACGTCATTATCAGAAGCGCTGAACAGGGAGGGGAATCTTATGGAAATCAGATTTTCTTTTGAGGAGCTGGAGATTCAGAAATCGGTTCGGAAATTTGTTAAGAACGAACTCCTGCCGATAGCCCGGGAAGTGGATGAAAATTGGGCACTTCCTGATCGCGTCAGGGAAAAGCTACTCTCCATGGGCATTCTCAGGACACCATTTCCCGAGGAGTGGGGTGGAGCGGGGGGAACATTTTCGGGGATGATTATTGCGCTGAAAGAGCTCTCCTATGCATCCTTAGTCCCTTCCTGGCTATTGTTTGAAAACTTTATGTTAGCATACCCCATATCTCAATATGGGTCTGACTTTTTGAAGGCGACCTATCTCGGGCCCCTTCTTTCCTTAGAAAGTATTGGGGCCCTGGCCTTTACCGAACCCGATACCGGATCAGATCCCCTGCAGCTCAAGACGTCAGCAAAGAAGGTTGATGGAGGGTGGCTGATCAACGGCTCAAAACGTTTCATCACCAATTCAGGAATATGTGATCAAATGATACTTTTTGCGAAGGCAGAAAATAGCGTGGCTGCTTTTCTGGTGGAAACAAAAGGGAAAGGGTATGAGGCGGGTAAAAGAGAGTCATTTATCCATTCCAAGGGTTTTGACAATGGCGATCTTTATCTTGAGGACTACTTTGCCCCGGATGAACATGTTATAGGGGATACGAGTCAGGGATTTGAGATCCTGTTGAAGACGGAGACCCTGGGCAAAATTGCGTTTTGTACTCTCTTTGTGGGGATAGGAGAAAGGGCGCTCGACCTATCTGTCAGCTATGCTAATACCAAGACCCACAGGGGCAAATCTATCGGGCACAGGTTCCAGATGACACAGGTAAAACTTGCCAGGATGCTGTCAAAAGTCGAGGCTATGAAGGCGTATCTTTTTCAGGTTTGCTCTATGGTGGATCAGGGAAAAGATGTCTTCTTTGAGGCGGCAGCGTTGAAACTCTTTGTTGCAAGCGAAATCAAAGAGATTACATCGGATGCCATGGAGATTCACGGCGCCTACGGTCTAAGCAATGAGTATGATGTGGCAGGCCTGTACCAAGCGGCAATCAGCGCTCAGGTAGTCATGGGGAGTCTTGATATCCAGCGGGTCATTGTTGCCAAGGGGGTCCTTAGTAGAGGGGTATCAGGGGTTTAGGGTTCAAGCAGCAGGACCCTTATTAGGGCCCTGCGACTTGAGCAGTGGTTTAGAACGTTTAATTAATACCTAAAACAAGGGTGCCAGTTCAACCCTCCGGTTCAGGGCTCTGCCCTCCGGTGTTATGTTAGTGGCAATCGGCCTGCTGAAACCGTATCCTACGGTAGAAAGCCTGTTTTTATTGATTCCAGCCTTTACGAGGTATTCCAGTACAGATTTAGCGCGTCTATTCGAAAGCCCCATATTGTATTTTGCCGTTCCGATATTATCCGTGTTCCCCTCAATGCGTATTTTCAGCGAGGGATTATTCTTCAGAACCTTCACAACTGCATCCAGTTCATAGTAAAACCGGGGCTTTATATTATACTTGTCAAAATCGAAGAAAACGTCACCGACCACCCAGCAACCTCTATAATCCACCTTTGCGCCCCTGGGTGTATTCGGGCATTGATCATCTTTGTCGCAAACACCATCGCCATCACCGTCTGGACACGGACCAGCCTTAACAATCACTACCTTTTCCTCAACGACCACAACCTTTTCAACCTTTTGCAGAAACACTTTCTCTACAAAGCCGGCCATGCCAGCACTGGACGCGATTTGGGCAGCATTTGTGTAAAATCCGCATTGACCCTCTTGTGCAACCTGCTGAAGAAGCTTTTTGCCCTCAGGATTCTTGCCTATCTGCACTGTATATATACAGAGCCTATTGCCATACTGGTTTTTCAGATTTGCAGCAGCCTTTCGTACAGAGTCATAGTTCATCACCTCTTTATTTGCATCGGTGAAAATAATGACTGCTGTGTTGCCTTTGGCAGATTTTAAATCTTTGGCTGTTGCATCAAGGGCGACATTAAGGGGGCTGTCTCCAACACTAAACCCGACCTTGCTCAGACCTCCATCAAGTCCAATTGTTGAATATGCTGCGGGTCCCCACATAAGTTCGGTGAAATTATTGGACCAAACGGCTATGCGGCCAAAAATCCTGAGAGAGCCGGTCAGCATGAGGTCGGGCATAGTGCGATTCATCCGGCTCACCATATCTTTGGCATAGTCCAACTTCTTCTGCCCTTTGTAAAGCTCACCCATGGACCCCGATTTATCCAGAATAACTACGAAATTATCCACTTTCTGAATATAATCACCCCCCTGTACTATAGGGTTGAGATCAACGGGTTGAAAGGTTGAAGTTGCTTTTGGCGTAGCGCAACCGATAAGCAGCAGGCCTGCAGCGACAACCAGAATCACCTTTAAATAGCTAATTTTCATGATCTTTCCTCCTTCTACCGGTGTTGATTTTGATCAGATTGAAATACACCACGACTATCTCATCCCGAAAATAGATCTCTTACCACCTCCTTTCGCGATTTTCTATTATTTCTTATGTCCAAAAAAACAATCAACCAAACGGCTTAATCCTGCTTCAGGCGGGCCGCAATTATTTGATAATATCTATGATACCATGGTGAATACATGGTTGTCCAACATATCGTGAATGGCAGTATATTCATGTTTTTCCATAAAAACAAGGCTCTTTTTTTGTCCGATATCCGTTATCTCCGCTTTTTCCCATGCCTGGGCAAGGGTTATGCCGAGGGCCTTGGATATGGCTTCTTTGATACTCCAGATTCTGACGGAGGCCTCTATTTCTCCAAGCGGTGAGTTTCTAGCCAATATTTGTTCGCGCTCTTTCATGTAGAGTCGCCGGGATCTCAGTACTTTTTCCGAGATCTCCTCAACGTCAACTCCCACCTTTATCTTAGCGGCAACGGCAACGGCGTACCTGTTGTCATGAGAAACCGAGCAGGAAAACACATCCCTACCATCGGTCAGGGGAGAGCGGGGACGGATCTGATCAGGGGAAATGGTTGTGATGGATGATGCAGGGGTCTCCCTATCATCTCCCGAGAGTTTCCTGGAGAGGGTCTTACAGCATAGTCTGGAGCCAAGATAGCTCTTCTTTCTTTTATCCCCTAACCGATCATATCGGTCATGTTCGAAATCTGAAAGCGCCTTAACCGCCATATCGTTTATGGTCTTGAGTTCGATGATCGCAAGGGCTTCACAATGCTCCTTCAAGGATGAGAGCGGTTGATATTCAGCTCCTTCCCGGACCCATTGAGGTGACTTCATTCTGCCGCCGCTCACATCCCCCATCAGGACGTCCAATGCGGTCTCATAGAAAACGCCATCCCGATCGTAGATCCATATATCAAAGATAAGTGTTTTCGAGTCTCTTTTTTTTGGGATAATTCTCGCAATATAGGTGGCCCCCGGGCTTGTCTGTTGGAATATGTGCCGTATTCCAAAACCAACGGGGAAACCGACGATACCCTTATAACGCTGACCCCAGGCACAGGCAGCGTGTAAGGCTGCATCAAGGGGGAAAGGGGACCCTAACAGGGTTGATGGCGCTCCATTATCCGGTGCATAAACAGATGCAATGGCGCCCTGTTCAGAAACCGTCAAGGTCTCTTTCACATTATGATACGCCGGGCCAAAGGGGACAAGCTCGCCATAAAGCCTGTCAGATGGAATATCAATCCCGAGCCCTTCTAAGGCAGAGATTTCGTCAAATAAGGGGCGCGCGGGTTTTTGAGGATCCTTAGGGAATCTTATTGACACATGCTCTTTTGTCCGGGTGATGGAACCTGCTTTTGACCTGGTTTTTGTGATGAGCTTTGAGACTATGCTGCCATCTTCATGTACCTCTAATTCATTGAATGCGTCTATCTGGGCAACGTGCGGGTTAATGTACAAAAATTTCTCAAATTTTACATCAAGAAGGGAATCTATCTTTATGTCCGGCACATATTCTGATGTGGATGCCGCTAATATTTGCAGGGCCTCTACGCCAGGGAGGACCGCTTTCCCCTCAAACTGATGATCCAACAGGTAAGGGGAAATTCTAATTTTCAGAGGCAGCCGCACCTTATCAGCTATTTTGGGAAGATATTCCATAGATGGCGTGTTTTTTCGTCAATGGCTACAGGCACGCCCGAGGAGTTTATGGAGCAATGCCTGGTGAATCCCTTACATACAATATCTTCAGTGTCTTCATGGGTGATCACATAGTCGAACCTGAGACGAACCCTCTCAAGTTTTGCAGGGTGTGTATGTATCCACATTGGGTCATCGTAACGCAGCGGTGTGTAGTACTTAACTCCGATCTCAATGATCGGGTATATAAGCCCGTCCTCTTCAATTTGCCTGTATGTGTATGCAGTGTCACGCATCAGGGAAGCCCTGGCAAATTCGAAATATCGAAGGTAGTTGGAGTGGTATACGATCTGCGAACGATCCGTATCGATATAGAGCACACGGTTTCTGCACCTGTGCCATACCAGTCCGCTGGTCTTGTCTCTCACATACCGGTCATCGTCGGTGAGCGGTTCAGGTATAAAAGGTTTCGGCCTCATATTATATCCTCTTATATTCTTTTAAAGACCACGCACGAGTTGCAGCCTCCAAAACCGAATGAATTCTTCAAGATAAATTCCTGGCTCATATGACGCGTCCCTTCCGAAATGCAATCCAACTCAATTTCCGGGTCCGGAGTATGGTTAATGGTTGGAAGCAGGGTGTTGTTGAGCATTCCTTCGATGGCGAATATGGATTCGATTGCGCTTGATGCCCCCATGGCATGACCGATAAGAGATTTGTTTGCTGAAACCGGTGGAATACGGTCGCCAAAAACCGCTTTCAAGGAGTCAAATTCGACCTTGTCGCCTACTTTTGTTGAAGTGGCATGAGCATTTATGGCATCAATATCAGAGGGATTTATGCCGGCATCATCAATGCTTTCAGCAATACAGCGTCTTATTGTCTGAGGGTTTGGCGCCACAAAATGAAAGGCGTCTGAGGTCATTCCCCAACCCGCCATCTCAATCTTGTAATTCAAACCATGGGCCCTGGCAAAGTCCTTTGCTGCAATGATGATGCTGCCGGCGCCTTCAGATATTACGAATCCTCTTCTGTCAATGGAGAATGGACGGCTTACCTCTGCCGGAAGGTCCGGCTTCTGACCTTCTTTGGGTCTATAAGCACCGTTCATAGTAGCAAAACCGGCCACAATTGGTTCAACTAAGGCAAAATCCACGGCACCGCATATGACAACATCCGCCCTTCCCTGCTCTAAAAGCATTGCCCCCACTATCATTGATGTGACACCCGTTGCACACGCGGTAATGGTGGAGAGAACAGGGCCGGTGGCCTTAGTTAAAATGGATATTTTACCTCCCACCATGTTTATACATGAATTAGGGTTTGTAAAGGGGTGAGGCATCTTCCCTTCTGAAATCATGCGCCTGTCTGCCTCAAGAACTGCGTCCTGTCCCCCCACTGCAGAACTGAAGGTTATGGCCACTCTTGGTGACAGGTCAGGGGTGATTACTACCCCGCTCTTTTCAAGGGAGCGGTGCACAACCAGCATGGCATACTTGAATATGGGAGATGTCCAGTGGGCCAGGTTGCGAGGGGAGAGAAACGGATAGGGGGTGGTGTCTATATCTTCCACCTGCCCGGCAATATGGACCGGAAACCCTTCTCCAACAGGGAAACGTGTGAGATGATCGATCCCGCTTTCACCCTTGACAGACCGGTTCCATTGGGTTTCCATGTCGGTCCCGAGGGGTGAGACTGCATCATAACCTAAGATTACGGCCTTTCTCGAATTCTTGGGCATAGTTTTGACTCTAAAACCTGTCTTTTTTCTCACAGAGCACACAGAGAAAAAACAGAAGCAATAGTTCATAATCATAATCTTTTTCACTCAGCTTGGAGATTCTTGATTATGAGTAAGATTATGATTGACAAACTCGTAAAAAATCAGAAATAGCCTGTTTTTGTCATTCCCGCGAACGCGGGAATCCTGGGAAATCAATCACTTCTGGACTCCCGCGTTCGCGGGAGTGACGGCCTTGGAGACTTTTTACGAATTCATCATGATTATGAGTAAGAAAATAATCTAAATGGCCGGCACTCCTTTAATGCTGATAATCTTGACTGTTAAAGAAACTTCGGATGAGAAAATTTTTGGGTGGAAACGTTTTTAGCTTCTGATCCTATTTTTATTGCTGCTTTTCAATCAACAATCGTCCCCGCCCTAAATCTGGTCAAGGCGGGATTTCCGCTTCGCTACAACAATCATCAATCCAAACGGTTACCATGGAATAAACTGATAAAGTTTTGCGAACATTTCGTAAACCTCAATCCAGTTTTTGAGGTCCTGTTCGGAACGTATATGGGCCCTTTTGTTTACCATTACCCAGCTCATGTGGGCAGCCCCATCCTTGCAGGTTGAGCAATCTCGTGTTTCGGATGTACAGCACCGATGCATTGTCTTTAGATCCGAGGCCCAGCGGATAAAACCCATAAGATGTTTCGGCCTGGGATCCCTGCGGTCTATGGGTTCGGTCACGGACGGGCATTCCCCCCAGCCAAACTGGCGATCGAACATTTTTCCTGTAGTGATAACTTCGTGGTAATAATTGGAGGATATAACTACATCAGGATATTTATCAAGCATATCGTCCATTTCAGCCCGGATATCTTTTAACTCCTCATGTGTCCAAAAAAATTCCTCAACTCCTTCATCATTTGAGAGTAATTGCATATGTATCTTCAACCCGACGTCTCTGATCCTATTTACAATTCGTTCCGTCTTTCCGATCTGTTTGGGAGTAATCGTATAAAGATAGTAGGCATGAGAATCACCCTCATAATTCCTGCTTGATATTGGGAAGGTGTCCTTCCCCCTTAGGAGCTTCTCGTCTTCTTCATCGCCCCACAGGGAGATGCCGACCATCAAATGGGGAAACCTGTCCCTCGGGACCTTGATCAGGCCGTTTGTCGCGCAAAATGTGGGTAGGCGGCTGTAGAATGCCTCCACTCTGTCAAGACAGATGGTGGGCTCTCCACCAATCAGGATGGCGAGATTTACACCCCGCTCCTTTTCTCTGTCAATAAACACTTCCCATTTTTGCAGGTCCATCTCCTCTTTTGCCGCCTTGTCTTCATCAGATGAAAAAAAGAAGCAGCCTTTGCAGCGGAGATTGCATCGATTTGTCACATCATATATTGAGCTCCTGATATTCAACTTGGAGATCGATTTATATCTTTTATGCCACTCCTCATCCAATAACGAGCTTACTGTCTTCATTTACGAAACTCCTCAGAGACCCGGTGATATGGAATGTTGCGGGCCCCTTCAGCAGCTAAAAAGGTAAGCATTCACAGGTTTAGAGTCTACATCCTTTCCTGAACATATTCAGCGATAAATCGAATCGTTGTCAGCTTCTGGTAATCATCTTCATCAATTCTTATCCCGTATTCATCCTGAACAACAAGGGCGACAGTTGCAAGATCCATACTGTCAATGCCTACCTCATCAACGAGGTCAATCTCAGGATCAAAGGTCTCCGGTGTAACATCTTCAAGCTTAAGCTCGTTGATCATGATTTCTGCAATACGAATGGTGATGTTTTCTACATCCTTTGCCACATTTATTTCCCCCTTACTCGTCTGAAGTTCTATAATTCCTCGACCATAAGGATACCATTGCTGGCTAATTCTCCGTTGACCGTTACGCGAAAGAGATATGATAAGACATCCTTTTTATGAGGAGTAACAGTTATTCTCAGTTTGTCATCAGGTCTAATAACCTGTTTAAATCTTACCCTCTTAACACTTAAAATCCTCAGGTTTTTTCGGTCGAGTTTTTTGATTGCATCAAGGGCCATTGCGAGTTGTGCCACCCCTGGAAGAATCGGCTCACCCGGGAAATGGCCTGAAAACCAGGGTGAATCAGGACTGATTTCAGCTTCCATGGTAATTTCATTTGACGAAAGAACGTCCACGCTTTTTAGAGAATACCATTTCATGGAAAGTGCCTAAAGTTTAAAGTGAGCTAAAATGCCTAAAGTTGTGGTACGCCTTCGGCGATACAATTTAACATAAAGACACTCCTGTCTCGCCTCCAGTAACTGCCAATCTTTGGAGCGTATTTATCTTTCTTTAACAAAAATACCGAATACCTTAATCCCGCCTATATTTGTGCTATATGGCAATATCAAGGCGTGATTAGATTTTAGCAGACCCATTTTAAGAAAGTCGATTTTCCCCAGAAATGGGCGAAGCAGCCTTTAACTTTAGGCACTTTAAACTTTAGGCATTTTAGGCACTTTCCATTCTGTCCTCATCTAATCAGATATTCCCATAAAGGACCTGAATGCCCACGGCTGTACATCCTTGAGACTATCTTGGTCATGGTTTCACCGCCTGAGCCCACAACCCAATTGGCGCGGCCATCTGCGTGTTCTTCGACCTTCCGGATAATCTCTTCGATGCTGATTGACTTGGGCTTGTAGAAAACAGGCTCTAATATGCTCCGAGACCTTGATATCTGACCCTCCTCCACTGCAATTTCGTAGAGCGCAGTATGCGGATAAATTCGCAGAGCGCAAAAAAAAAGAGGACGCTTTTATTCAGCATGGCGATATTCGAAAGCGTCTCATGCAACGAGTCCTTGTCCTCGCCAGGGCCTCCGAGAAGGAAGTAGTGGGCAGTAAATAACCCTGCTTTAATAGCGGCCTTATGGGCTTTGAAAATATGTTTTATGCTAAATGGCTTTTTGTAGGTCTTCAGCATGTTGGCGGATAAAGATTCAGTCCCGAACTCAACATGTGAAAGGCCGGCATCAGCCATTATCCTGTAATACCCTTCAGGCGGTTTTGTGGGCGCAAAAAAGGCCCCCCACGGGATGGAGACCCCGGCGTTTTTGAAGGCACGTGCCACCTCGATGCTGTGGGAATAATCGGAGTTAAATACTGAATCAA
>JACNJD010000340.1 GCA_014382715.1 Candidatus Desulfacyla euxinica
TTATTGAACCTACTGAATATGACGCTGATTTTTTTGATATGAATCCTCTGGCATTTTGGGGACGGAGAGAGGCGGCTAAGAGAGGGTTTCAATCAGTCAGCGCGTCCATCTATGGCAATTATAAGAAGCTCAGGAGAATCCTGGGCGCCTACGGAATAAAGGTAGATCCAAAATTTGCAAAACCTCTCCCAGAGTTTTCTGATTTTCCATCAAAGAGTCCGGATAATTATATCCCCCGCAAGGATGAGGGTTTGGCTGCAGTTTAGGTCGTGTCTATCCATAAATGACTATTTTCCGTCCCGCCACTGGCGGGACGTCAGGCTCATCCCGCCTATCATGGCGGGACTCGAAATACTCGTATGTATTCCTGTGGTTAATCCCGCTGAAAGCGGGACGTCTTCATTGATCTTGCAAAAACTATCTCATTTCTGGATGGACACTGGGGAAAAGCAATAAACGTTTGCGGGATCTTCGACAGGTTCTACCTCATGGCTGACAACAAAGCTAAGAAAAACAAGAAGCGGTCAAATACTGATCCAAAAGAGTTCAGTGAGGCTGAATCCCTTGAAATTCCCGATGAACTTTTAGAAACCTACCCAAGAGAAGAACGCTCTGTCCTCAGGACGCTGTTCGGAGTCACAGCCGCGGCCGCAAAATTTATCTCTAAAAGTTCCTGGGCATCTGAGAAGTTCGGGGAGGCCCTATTCTCCTCTTCCGAACGGATGAAGATGATGCAGGAGGCCGGGGCCTATTTGAAGGACCTGCGCGAAGTGGCCGGATTAACACGAAGGGATGTGAGTAACGCCGTCAATCTTTCCGATGAATCGTTCCTGACCGCAGTGGAAAATGGGACAGCAGCCCTTTCCTTTGAATTGATTTTACGATTGGCGGCATTGCTTGCCCGTCATGATCCCATCCCCTTTATTATCAAGTTCATCCGGACATATAACCCGGGAGTCTGGGGGGTTTTAGAAGATTGGGGATTGGAAAAATTCCCTCTGCAGTTTGAGCGAGAGCGGCAATTTATCAATATTTACCGGGGCCATGACGAGGCTAGAAAACTATCGGATGAGGGGTTTCTGCGAGTCCTGGAATTTACCCGGTCCGCCTTTGAAATGGCCCTCCATTTTGTGGCTGAAGAGGATGAACAGGCAAAGTGAGCTAAAGTGCCTGAAGTGAACTAAAGTGCCTAAAATGCCTAAAGTTATTTTTCTCATTCGATGTTGAACGTTCGATGTTCGATGTTGGACGTTCATCTTTTCCGCCACTGCCTCAATTCCTCAATCCCTAAATAGGTGATTCCTGTTCATCCGGGTTTACAATCAAAACGCTTTCTTGTAGATTTCAAGAGCATCTTCATAGGTGACTTCTCTGGGATTGTAGACAAGGGCGCCGTCATTAATGGCTGCTTTTGCCACCTTATTGAGCATATTTTTCTTGACCTTTGCATCCTTCAGCCTAATGGGAAGGCCTGAAATACGGTTGAGCCTCTTTAAAAGGCTTCTCACAAGGGAGATTGCCTCCTCGGCCTGGTCTCCGGATTCAGGATTTTCAAAGGTCCCACCCAAAACACCGGAGAGCTCAGCAATCTGCTCCGGAACTTTCTCCAGGTTGTATTCGAGGCACCAGGAAAGAAGGATGGCATTTGCAACCCCGTGGGGAACATGACATACCCCCCCCAGTGCATGGGCGAGCGCATGAACCATACCTACCATTGAGTTTGAAAAAGCAATCCCCGCAAAAAGGGCGGCATTGGCCATTCCCATGCGTGCCTCTTCATCATTTCCGTTTTCCGTGGCTTTCACCAGGTAGCGTCGGATTAGATCAATGGCCGTTTTTGCATAAACATCATCAATAGGATTTTCCTGCAGACATGTATAAGCTTCAATGGCGTGGGTCAGGGCATCCATACCGGTTGCCGCAGTTATCATTGGCGGCATGGTCATGGTCATCTTCGGGTCTATTACGGCAACGTCCGGATATAACTTGTCGGATACAAAGGACATCTTTGTTTCTGTTTTTTCATTATAGATGACAGCCACCTTTGTTACTTCACTGCCGGTGCCGGCGGTTGTGGGAACAGCGATCAAGGGTTTCAGGTCTTTGGTGATCTTGTCAGCACCTTGAAATTTGAGGATGTCATTGGAACGTTCTGATATAACAATATTTGCCCCTTTTGCCGTGTCTAAGGCGCTACCGCCCCCCACTGCGATGAAACAGTCACACTTCTCCTTTTTGAATAGCCTGGCAATTTTGTTTGCCACTTTGCTGCTGGAATCCCTCGGGACATCATCAAAAATAAAGCCAATCTCAGAGTCAGAATCAGCAAATGAAGACTTGACGATTTCAATAAGTCCTGCGCCTGCCACACCTTTATCTGTAATAATCATAGCCCTTTTGCATCCGAGAAGATTCATTTCAAAGGGTATGTTGCTCACGGCCAACTGGCCTGACAGGATTTTGACGGGACAGTAGAACTGGTAGTAGTTGGGCAGCATTCTCATCACTCCGGTTAGGATTGAAACTGGATTATTTTTCAACACAATCCCGCCTCAGACGGGACTCAACTATTTGACGAAGTTCTCATGGCGCATTTCAAACCATTCTTAAGGAATGCAGGTAAGAAGGCCGCATAAACAGTGCCCTTTGTGATTAACTGGTAAAGACTCAATTGCGGCTTTCTTTTGAATATTTTATTCAGTATGAACTGTGGAAAAAGATAGGTCTCGACAATAGCCAATGCCCTGTTCATTTCCATTCCATAAGACACTTGCCCGTCTAACAATATCCTGCACTCTGCCATTGCCTGGTGGGCGCTCATCTGGGCAGTGAGAACCAGAACCGCAGAGTCAAGGTTTTTGAAGAGGAATGTTACATCCGGGGATATGAGACCCTTTCCAAGATAAAGGATTCTGTCCCCGCTCTTCTCTAAGCTGATATAAGGGCCCTTTGGCAGCACACCCATGGCACAACGTCTTCCGTCATTCCAGAAGGCGATCTCTCCCTTGAGTTCAGGGGCCCTTTTAGAAACCTCCTCAAAGGCCACACCGATAACGGTCAGGATAATATCTATCAATTCATATTTGGACCTGGACTGGATCACAGGAAAATAGGGAATATTCCTGAGTTGGGCCAGGCCCTTTTCAATAATCATATCCATCATATATTACTAATGTGAGATTGACTTCTTAATCGCGGGATATTATAGGTTATAGGAAAATTGAATGTCAAGGAAGGGGCTTCGGATTGATGATTGTTGATTGATGATTGTCGATTGATGGCTCAACCACTTAATAAGATCAGTAAGGACATTGAATCAGCACTTCCAACGCTGGAAAGGGGTTATTGATGAGCAGTCCTGTCAGTTTTTCAAAGTCGTCAAGGTACCAGGATCGTTACCCGGAGGTTGCTTTCGGTCTTACGCTGATCTCCGGGTGCAGCAATTTCGAAAATCCTGAGGGTTTTGATCAGTACAAGAGAAAGCTCCTCCGAAAGATGAGAAAACGGGAGACCCTCGCACAGATCACAGAACGAATAGATACCTATGAAAGGTTCTTTGCGGGATTCGGTTTTGATTGCCCGCTGCCTAAACACCTCAAGAGAACCATCAACAGTGGGTTTCCCAGATACAACCTTATGGTGGATGCCCATTTTATGGCAGAGATGTGTGCCGGAATCCTGGTGGCGGTCACCGATTTTGACCGTTTTGATGGGGCGTTGGTGTTGGATTCGGCAGAAGAGGGAGAGCTCTGCCGCGGGATGGGCGGCCAGGAGTTTCGAACCAGGGAGGGCGAGATTGTTCTCAGGGATGAAAAGGATATCGTCTGCGTTCTGTGTCAGGGTGCTGATGAAAAGACGAGGGTGAGAGAAGATACCAGGAATGTTCTGTTCTATGCCTACGGGATTCCTGGTGTAGAGGAAAACCATCTGAGGGATGGCTTAACTATTGCCGCTGAGACCATGGGGGACTTTGGAGAGGGGATTATTCAAGGAGTTGAGATTTTCGGTGAATCTTTGGACCTCTAACGGTTCGGTCTTCTTTAATTCCAAATACTAAGAAATATTCCTGTGGCAGGAAATCAAAGCTCTGGATCAAAAGAAAACCTGCTTTTTCGAGCTCTTCAATTACCTGGGATTGGTACATGCGGTCTCCATATTCAGGTCCCGGAAATATGCCGTTTTTGTAAAATTCGAGGATAGCAACCCTGCCTTCTCTCTTCAGACTCTTGCGAACTTCTTTCATATACTCAATACGCTCGCTGATTTCTTTATACACGCTGGAAAAAAAGGCGGTATCAACAGACTTTGACGGTAACATGGGAGTTTCAAATCTGCCCTTTATTACAGTCACATTATCAAGTTTCTCCCTGTTGACTCTGTTTTTCAACAGAGTGATCATTATATCCTGAACATCAACGGCATACACATGACCGCCTTTCCCCACCCTCTTTGAAAATCTTTCAGTAAAATATCCTCCGCCTGCACCTATGTCCGCGATGACGTCTCCCTCGGAGAGTTCGAGAGACTCAATGACCTGGCCTGGTTTTTGCCATCTGTCTCTGTCTTCTGATTCAAGATACCAGAGATATTCCGGATTGAATACCCTGTGGCCATCTACCTCGATCATCCTGGGCGCGCACGCGGTGGCTGTAATGAATACAAACCCAACAATCACAACGAGGAGAAAGACCTGGCCCCATGGAGTTCTTTCAGGTTCGTAAATGGTGTGGTTGGCCTCTTTTGACATAGGGTCGCTTCCTTTGCGGACGATGTATGACCTTAATGCCTGTGGAGGTGGCGGTCAAGAGGCTTCACATATTTCCAAAATATAGTCTCATGTGTTTGGTGTTCGGCGTTCACTGATTATTGGGAGGAAGAGAAAGTGAATATCCTATCCCTTTTTCGGGGCTATTGATAGAACCCTATTTAGTGCCCGAACGAAAACTAGGATTTTTTGTTCAGATCAAGGAAGACGAAAATTTTAACCGCAGGAATACATTGAGTATTTCGAGGATTAAAATTTGAGTCTGACGCAGATATGGGCGAAAAAGACAGTTTTCGTTCAGACACTATTTAGATATCTGAAATCTAACCCACAGTCCGCAAGTTTACGATCGGTCATAGTGCAGCTGCTTGGTAATGCATCTTTTTGATTTCCCCTAATTTAGATTTCAACCTCATAGAGGGCATATTCACCGGATTTGCCTTTTAATGTGGCCCGATACATTTTATGGGTCTCCACCAACCCTTGTACTTCTTCATAGGCCGATTGCGAGATCAGCAGTTGTGTGCCGAAATCCTTATTCGCAGTTTCTATCCGACTTGCCAAATTAACTGCGTCTCCGATAGCAGAAATTTTACTCATCATGCCTGTATCAAAATTGCCTACAATGACTTTCCCAAAGTTTATTCCTGCCCTGATCCCAAAAGACCAATCATACATTTGATTGAGATATCCGTTAAACTGTGTCAAAGCAGCGTTCATGGCACGAACTGCATTGATGGCATCCAATACAGGGTTTTTGCTATCTCCTATTGCTCCAAACAACGCCAAGATACCGTCCCCCGCTACATCGCTGATAACACCTTTATGTTGAATAATAATCTCATTCATCGTTTGATAGTAACGATTTAGAACATGCACGACGTCATAAGCAGGGAGAGCCTCAGCAAATTCAGTGTAGTTTTCGATATCGGTAAAGAGGATCGCAAGATCTTTCTCTTGTCCAAGTTTGGTGCCAGGTGCACCATCAAATTGCTTTAAGATGATTTCGATATCCAATTCATCAACGACCGGACGCCTAATACTAATGTTCCCACTTATCTTGGTTTGGCAGGCTAATCGGATATTCTGGGGGAATCCCAGTTTGTCGGCTAACTGCTTTTCTTTTTCATTTCTGGGCTGGCAATTGCTCAACCCGTCCATGATATAGACCCGGCAGGTTGAACACCGGGCATTGCCGCCACAGACATGGGTGTGGTTGATTTTGGCTTTGAGCATGGCTTCTAATATTGTTCTGTCCGGAGCCGCATAAATTATCTTGTTGTCTGTCTGGGAGAATATTTCAAACATTACTTCCCCCGCTTTAACCTGCATATTGTAGTTGAAAGTTTGGTCAGATTGCAGGATACAGCCCTTTCCAAAAAAAGAGGCCGCTTATCAACAATCGGGCTTCCGGATCATCAATGCTTCCCCGGTGCCAGTGGCACACCGCGCCGCTCATAGGTCATGTAAGAAAGAAGCGCGGCCATTTTAGGATCATCTGCAGGTAAAGGGTCACCCTCCAAAGGGTTCTGGATACACCAGTTGACCATCTCAAAAAGCGAAACGACTCTCCCGATCTGTTGCTGGAATTTGGGATAGGTCTCCGGGTGCGTGTTGGCTGCGTTGGGGTGGCACTGATCACAGGACACCTTGTTCGTCCCCAGAGCACTGTGAAACAGCTTGTCACCCTTCATCACGACGGTCATGAACTCCTTGTCCCAGCGTTCCAAGTCCTCCTGGGTGAAATCACCCGCCTGAAGGGAAAAAGAGATCGCCAGCAGGACAGACGCCATCAAAATTACTAAAGAAACACCGTGCAACTTTCTATTTTTTCGCATGAGGCACCTCCTTGCGCCGTCTAATAGTGGGTTTGAGGCGGAATGCGGCTGCCGTAACCCTGGTAATTCACGTCTTGCGGCTTGCCGATCTTGGAATTGAAAACAACGCTGCGGTTCTTGTTGTCGGGCAACTGGTAGTGCATGCTCACTTTCCCTTTGCGCATGTCTATAAATTGCCAGCCCGTGGCGTCCCTTTCGAAGAAGGGATCAGCTCGGTTCATATGCACCGTCAGCTTGGGCATGCAACTGGCCTTCTGGGAGTAGGATTCGGGGTACGGCCAGGGCCAGGCTGTGGCCATCACAGCGTGAAAAGTGATATTTCCAATCTGATTATACTCGATCTGGTGAACATGGCCATAGATCACGGTGGCCTTTTCAAAAGGCTTCAGCAGCCCCTGTACCCTTTCTGCATCTTCGGTCCAGAAGTTCCAGGGCTTGAAGATCTTCTGAATCGGAGAATGGGAGAATACGACCACAGGGGTGCTCCGGTTGACCTTCTCCAGGTCCGTCTTCAACCAGGTTAACTGCTCCCTGCCCACCATGAACGGCGATCCTTGAGGGTTGTCGAGGCGCGCCATGGCCAGCATGCGGTCCATAGGGGAAGGCCACTTCTTGTTAACCCAGCTGTCATACGTGAGGATACTGTTGAGGGTAACGAAATGGACGCCCTTGTGATCGAAGCTGTACCAGAGTGGCCCGATCTTGGACTGCCAATA
Organism: Candidatus Desulfacyla euxinica; assembly: GCA_014382715.1. GTDB lineage: Bacteria > Desulfobacterota > DSM-4660 > Desulfatiglandales > Desulfatiglandaceae > Desulfacyla > Desulfacyla euxinica. Next base: position 7,320 of record JACNJD010000340.1, read on the forward strand.
CTCCCCGAGATCGAGGTAGTAGTCGTGTTCCCCGATCACGTAGCGGACCTTGCCGCGCAGGCTGGACATGATCTCCAGGCCATGATCCAGTTCTTCCTTCTTGCCCAATTGTGCCAGGTCGCCGCCAAACATGAAAAAGTCGGGTCGCGGTGTGAGCAGATTGGCCTCTCTAACCGCCCGAATGAGCCCCATGTCCCAGTTGCGAACGAAGTTGTTCCCCTGAATTTGCTGGATATGGGCGTCGGAAATGTATCCAAAGCTAAAGTCCTGTGCAGGGCCTTGGCCGCCAAAGGCAATCTTGACCAAGCTCAGCGGAAAAACGGACGTTATTAAACCTGCACCGGTTGTCTTGAGAAATGCACGTCGGTTCATGTTCATCGTATCTTCCTCCTTTATGTGCTCGGGATTTCGATCGTCACTTTTGGACAAACTGAGGGCTTGTCAGGGCCTTCAGGAATTCCACCAGGTCGGCCTGCTGTTCCTCGGTCAGATTGAGGGGCCGGATGCCGCCGCTCAGAAGTTTGGGCAAGGGATCGGACTCATTCAACCGTCCCCCGTTGTTGTAGAACTGAACGACCTCCTCGAGGGTCTTATGGCTCCCATCGTGCATGTAAGGGGCGGTCAGTTCGATATTTCGCAGCGTAGGGGTCTTGAAGGCACCGATGTCTGTCAGATCTCGTGTCACCGCGTACCGGCCGAGGGATGACGTTTTGGGGTTGCTGAACACGGCGATGTCGGTTCCTCTTTTCTTTACATCTTCAACGGCGGCCGACAACTCATCCAAGTCCTGAGGCATCTGGTTGGCCGAAACCCCGATCATATGGAAACGGTTGTCGGTAAAAAGGGCCTGGGTCTGCTCGATCAAGTGGCATGAGACGCATCGCCCCTTCCCGATGTAGATTTGAAACCCTCGAATTGCCGCAGGGCTCATTGCCTCCTTGTCGCCGCCAAAATAGTATCTGTCAAACGGGGAGTCGCCGCCGATCAACGTCCTTTGAAAGGTGCCCAGGCCCTTCTGGACTTCGGTCATGGTGATCTGGTCGCCGATCTTGCCAAACGCCTTCTTGAAGAGTTCCGCATATTCCGGGTCGGTTCGTACGATCTTGAGAATGGGCTCGTGGTCTTTGAGACCCATTTCGACCGGATTCAGGAAAGGCTGGGCCGACTGGGCCTCGAGGGTGGGCTCGCGTCCGTCCCAGAACTGGGTGCGGAGATATGCCGCATTGATGACAGTGGGTGCATTTCGAGTGCCCTTAAGTTTCTTAATACCTTCCGATACCGGAAGCGCATCGGCAAAGCCCTTCTTCCTGTCATGGCAGGTGGCGCAACTGACCTCTCCTGTGCTGCTGAACCGGGTGTCGTGGAACAGCTTGTCGCCGAGTTTTACCTTTTCAGGGGTTATGGGGTTGTCAGCCGGGACCGGCACCGGCGGGAGTCCGACAGGGGCAGCGAATGCGACACAAGCCGCAAACGTAGCTGCCACGACACCCATGCGCAACATGCCTTTAAAATAATCCGTTGTTGTTTTCAAAGTTCTGACCTCCGTTCTTTTTGCTTTGTTCATGGGTAATAAACAAGAATGATGATGAATCAAAATAAAGAGAACGACTCATACCACCGGCATTCTTCGGTGATCGAAGACCCTCTTTTAGCTTACTTCTAATTTTCCCTTCTTGTCTCATCCTCTGAATAATTTGCTCGATAGTATTAGATTTCAATCCTGTCTTCCTTTGCAGCGTGTTCATATCAATTCCATCCGGACTCGCAATGATATAGCCCAAGATAATATCTCTTGGGATAGTTTCCTGAGATCCCTCACAACCACCAGCAGTTCCTTTTTCAGTTGCTTCATCAACACCTTCCTTTTTCCTCCATCA
>JACNJD010000343.1 GCA_014382715.1 Candidatus Desulfacyla euxinica
ATGCCGGGGAAAACATGGAATTGAGGATGCGTGGAGGGTTGCCGAGGGCTAACGCGGTAAAGCACGTCCATGATAAACACGACGTTAACATGCTCTCCTGTATCTGCGCCATTGACAGAGCTGTTCTTACAGCTTCGATGGAATACTGGGTACCGGATGTGGAAGTCTCCGGGGTTCATGAGCTGGTAGGTAATGCCTTGGTATTTGATGGGGAGAAGAAGAGGACCACCGATTTGCGTGGCGAACCCTTACCAGGAATGGAGGATGAAGAGGATGTATGATGGAGGTAAGATCATTATTGGCCTGATCATCGGTATCGGCCTGTTTCTTTCCCCTTTCTTCTATAATGCAGGGAAGGCTGCCAAGGCTCCCGACCCACAGCTTACGGAAAAGGCAAAGGAGGCCCAGGTCTGTGTGGGAACGAAGGAGTATATGAGGGAGTCCCACTTCAGCCTATTGGACGAATGGCGCCACACTGCCGTCCGCGATGGGGAGAGGTACTATACGGCCTGGGACGGCAAAAAATACTATAAGAGCCTTCAGGTCACCTGTATGGATTGCCATTCAAATAAGACCAAGTTTTGCGATCAGTGCCACAACTATGTGGACGTGAATCCTTATTGCTGGGACTGTCATATCGTGCCGGAGGAGAAAAAGTGATGGGCGTAGACAGAAGAGAATTCCTGAAAATTGCCGGATATGCCGCCCTCTTCGGACTCGGCGGCAAGGCGGCCATTGACATACTCGCCCCGGGGGAGCTGGAAGCCTCTATGCAGGGCATCCCCCTGACTCAGGGGAAACGGTGGTCCATGGTGATTGATATGCGCAAGTGCCTGAAGCAGCAGGAAGCGGGCAAAGATGGATGCAAGGAGTGTATTGTAGCCTGCCACCGCGAGCATAATGTGCCTGACTGGGGCAATCCAAAGCATGCAATTAAATGGATCTGGCAGGATAAATATGAACATGTATTTCCGGACACCCCCAATCAGTTTATTGACGAAGGTGTCAGACACAAACCCTTCATCCTTATGTGCAATCACTGCTTAAATCCTCCCTGCGTAAGGGTTTGCCCGACACAGGCCACATTTCAGAGGGAAGACGGCATCGTAAGCATGGATATGCATCGCTGCATTGGGTGTCGTTTTTGTATGGCGGCCTGCCCCTATGGCTCCAGGAGCTTTAACTGGGGAGATCCCAGGAAAGCGCCTAAGGAGCTGAATCCTGATTACCCGACCAACCCGGCCTATCCGGAAAGATCAATGGGCGTGGTTGAGAAGTGCAATTTCTGTGTTGAATTGGTAGCCAAGGGTGAGTTCCCCGCGTGTGTGCAGGCATGTGATAAGATTAAGGTCAATGCATTGAACTTCGGGGATCTTGATGCTCCGGAGTCGAATGTAAGAAAACTGCTCAGGGAACACTATACCATCAGACGCAAACCTGCTCTGGGCACTGAACCTAACTTATTTTATATTATATGAGGTTATTATGCTTGAAAGAGCTATAAAAGGAACACATGGATACTGGGGATGGCTGATTTTTCTGCTCGCATTGATGGGGATAGGTCTTGGATGCTACCTCTATCAGTTCTTTGAAGGCCTGAAGGTAACAGGCATGAGCAGGGATGTTTCATGGGGGCTCTATATCGGCCAGCTTACCTATTTCGTGGGTGTTGCCGCCTCCGGGGTCATGGTGGTGCTACCCTGCTATCTGCACGATTACAAGGCGTTTGGGAGAATTACTATTCTCGGTGAGTTTTTGGCAGTGGCCGCAATCATAATGTGCCTCTTGTTTGTGTTTGTGGACCTTGGTAACCCGACCAGGATAATGAACGTGATTCTGTACCCCTCCCCCAACTCGATCCTTTTCTGGGACATGATCGTGTTGAACGTGTACCTTATGTTAAATATCGTCATTGGATGGAATGTCCTGGCCGCAGAGAGGAAGGGGGTTCATTATAAGCAATGGATAAAGGTCCTGATCTATATCTCCATTCCCTGGGCCTTCAGCATCCATACGGTCACGGCCTTTCTTTATGCCGGTATTCCCGGAAGGCATTATTGGCTGACCGCCATTATGGCTGCCCGCTTTCTTTCATCGGCATTCTGCGCCGGCCCGGCCCTTCTTATTCTATTATGTCTGATCGTGCGAAGGGTTACCACGTTTGACCCGGGCAAAGAGCAGATCAGGACTTTGGCAGGGATTGTGACATATGCCATGATATTCAATGTCTTCTTCTTCCTGCTCGAGCTTTTTACCGCATTTTACAGCCAGATACCCGGGCATATGCATCCCATTGTGTTTCTTTTTCAAGGGCTGCAGGGACATGGAAACCTTGTTCCCTGGATGTGGACTGCCGCCGTGTTTGCTGTCCTCTCGCTCGTACTATTGATTGTTCCTGCCACCCGGCGGAATGAGGGCACATTGACCGTTGCATGCATAATCCTTATTATTGCCACATGGATTGATAAGGGGTTGGGCCTGATTGTCGGCGGTTTCACTCCCACCCCCTTTCACACAGTAACCGATTACTGGCCTACTACCCCGGAAATGTTGATTACCATAGGCATTTGGGCAACAGGGTTTTTCGTGCTCACGATTTTGTACAAGATCACCATTTCCGTAAAAGAAGAGGTAGCTGCATAATGGAGTCCGGGAACAAGAATGGAACCTTGAATCCCGCTTTCAGCGGGAAACCGTGTCGAAGATCCCGCTGGGCGGGGAACCCGTGAACGGCTACTGGATAAGGTCCAAAAATTGTAATTAAAAAGGCTTGACAGGCAAAAACTTGTCTGATAAATAAGCCGCTGAATTTACTAATAGGGTGTATTGCCCGTTAGCAGACAGACAATCATACGGATATATTTGGGGATTTTTTAATTATACTTCAGGAGGTTAAGGCATATGGGCTACGAAGTTGTCGTTGATGCGGAAAAATGTGAAGGGTGTGAGGAATGCATAGAGGTCTGTCCGGTAGATGTGTACGAAATGGAGGATGACAAATCTGTACCAGTCAATGCCGAAGAGTGTCTCGGGTGCGAAAGCTGTATAGAGGTATGTGAACAGGAGGCGATTACAATAACCGAAATCTAACGTTTCTTGCAGAGTTTTTTTAAAGGCGTCGTCCCATCATCAATTGATGGGGCAACGCCTTTTTTTATGAGTCAACGTCAAGGCATTCAGGCTGTTTGTGTGCAAATTATCACTTTATTCGGACGTAAAATGTGCGTTTTGTCACAAAAGACTCCCTTATGGCCGTAAAAGAAGGTACCTGAATCACGCTGGCTTTTGGATTGTATTCAAGGCGCTTTTGGGGACCATTTCAAGGTAAATCCAGGCTGTTGAGAAATTTACGCGGAGCAAAATCGCAGTAGTAGCTTCCATGCAGGGATCAATATTATCATACAACCCCTTACTTCAATTTAAATAAGGACAACGATATCAGCCCATTTTTCCTGCCGACAAACATGACCGGTCTCCTGAAGCCAAAAAAATCCGCAAATAGAAAGTATTATGTTGTGTTTGCGGATTTTAGCAAGTCAGTGAAGCATCCTCCACTCTCGTTAAGGAAAAAAAGGGCCTAATTGGTGTTGACATTCACTTGCGGTTTAGTCATACTATGTAGGACTTTTAGATAGGGGCCCTATGTTGGGAATTTCTGATTTCGAATGGGACGAAGGCAATTCTCTACATCTTCAGTTCGTTCACGGTGTTGAACCTGAAGAAGTAGAAGAAGTCTTTGTCGACAAGCCGTTTTTTAGAAAAACCAAAAAGGGACACTATGCGGTTTTCGGCCAGACGCTGGGCGGGAGATATCTGACAATTGTCTTTGAACTCAAATCTGGAGGTGTTGCCAGGCCCATAACCGGCTGGGATATGGACCGGGCAGAAATCCGATACTATAAAAGACATAGAGGTTAGGAGATGAAAAACAGAAAGAAGGATAAGGACTGGATCAAGTATTATGATGAGAGGGATATCTTAAATGAGGTTACAGATGACCCCGCCGATCTTGTTCTTGCCGAGGGCCTTCGCCAGGAAATTTTCTCGGGCAAGCGAAAAAGAAACTTGAAAAATGTCACGATCAAAATTGATCCTCTTCAAATCATGGCTATCAAAAAGCTCTCGACTATGAAGTCGATTCCCTATCAAACACTCATCCGACACTGGCTTGCAGAAGGCATAAAACAGGAATTGGATTCAGTCACCCAGTAGCCATGAAGATGGGGGAAAAGAGAGGGATTTATCAGGCAATACGGCCTTGATTACGGGTTTATGAACGATGAGATGCTCCGGTTTCCTGCGGCTGTGGCGGGAAATTTGTCTTGAGGTCTATCAATATTTTGCGTAAAATGAATAGCATGAAATCCAGATATTTAGTGCCTGAACGAAAGCCACATTCAGGCACGGCCAATCAATAACAGGAGGAAATGAAATGACTGATATTGCCAACGTAAACGGTCTGCCACAGATTGCCATGTCAAACACGAAAAAGGAGATGATTGAGGCCTATGGGGCCATGAAGAAACTCTTAGAAGCCAAAGAAAGAGAACTCGTCAGCGTCGAAAAAGCGAAGAAACAGTTTGAGAAGAAGGCTGCGCTGGCAGCAGCCGAAGTGCAGGCGGCCCAGGATCCAATCCTGAGAATCCATGATCTCCGTTCTTCAGTAAGTAAGGAGCTGGCGGCTCTTGCCGAAAAGTTTGACGAAGAATTAGAGACATACCGCAAAGTACAGGCTGCAGTACAGGCGAAACAGGAAGATCTAAAAAATATGTATGATATTGAAACAGAAGTTTCAGACCTCGCAGCGTTGATCCAGGCCCAGCAGATGAAAAAGGAAGAGTTTGAAAAGGAGATGAGTCTCCGGAAAAGTGAATTTGAGCAGGAAATGACAGAAGCACGGGAAACCTGGGATACGGAAAAAGCGGCCCGTGATGCACAGTTCAAGGAAAAGAATGAACAACGCAAAAAGGAGCGCGATCGAGAAGAGGAGGCCTACGAGTATGATCTTAACCGCGAACGTGAGCAACGACGTAACGCATTGGAGGATGAGCTAAGAGCGCTTCAAAAGGAAATAGCTGATAAGAAGGAAACCTTCGAGCGAGAAACAGCCTCCAGAAGCGCGGAATTGAAGCGGAAGGAGATTGAAGCGGCTCAGAAAGAAGAGGAATTTGACGAATTGACCAAAAGGGTAGAACAGTTCCCTTCAGAGTCTGGTGCTGAGGTGAAAACGGCGGTCAAGGATGCGACACTCCGCATTACTGCGGATTTTGAAAAAAACGAAGCGCTTCTCAATGCGACTTTTGAGGGTGAAAAAAATGTTTTGTTGAGTAAAATTGAGTCGCTTGAAAAGCTGGCTCAGAGTCAGGCGCAACAGATCTCCGAGTTGTCGAGAAAGAATGAGCAGGCATACGAAAAAGTCCAGGAAATTGCCAATATTGCGGTCTCCTCCGCCCACCGCGAAATCATTTCCGTCCCCTATGGTGCTCCGCAGACGACACCAGATAACAAAGCCTGATGGAATCAGTTCTCAGAATCTATTTCTACGCCATGGCCAGGAATGAGGATGCCATATTGAAGAGAAGTCAAGCCTTGACGGGTTGTTGCTCAAAAGGGTTTTAGAATATTTTTCAAGATGAGAAGATGAGTGCTGGACCTTATTGCTGGCTTTTTAAAAAGGAGTTGAAAATGTCATACGACCTTACTGAAGAACAACAGATGCTCAAAGATACTGTTGCACGCATAGCCAAAGAGCAGATTGCGCCGGGCGCTGAAAAGCGGGATGAGGAGGCAAAATTTCCCTGGGATATGGTGGAGGTGCTCAGAGAAAACGCCCTGTTTGGCGCTGATTTCCCTGAAAAATATGGGGGCTCTGAGATGGGCCTTTTCTCCCTCTGTCTGATCATAGAGGAGATAGCTAAGGTGTGCGCATCCACCTCTATAATATTGCTGGTACATGAACTCGGAACCACGCCGATAATGATTGCCGGGAATGACGAGCAGAAAGATAAGTATTTTCCAAAACTGGCAACGGGTGAACACCTTGTGGCCTTTGGGTTGACCGAGCCAAATGCCGGGTCTGATGTTTCCGGACTTAAGACAAAGGCGATTAAAGATGGTGATCACTATGTCATCAACGGCACCAAGACTTTCATCTCCCATGCCGATGTTTCTGAGGTGATCTGTATTGCGGCGAGAACAGATACATCCGTACCGGCTACTAAAGGAACCGGCATTTTCATTGTGGAAAAAGGCACGCCCGGGCTTAGCATAGGGAAACACGAAAATAAGCTCGGCATTCGGGCTTCTTCGACTGTGGAGATAATACTTGAAGATGTCAGGGTTCCGGCCGCAAACATCCTGATTCAGGAGGGCATGGGTTTTCCGATTCTAATGAAGACTCTGGACCTTACGAGGATCCCGGTTGCTGTCCAGGCCGTTGGTATCGCCCAGGGTGCCTTTGATTATGCTGTTCAATACACAAAAGAGAGAACCCAGTTCGGTAAGCCGATCTTCTCTTTCCAGGGCCTTCAATGGATGATGGCGGACATGATAACCCAGATCGAAGCGGCCAGACAGTTAGCCTATAAGGCTGCTTCACTCTTTGAGGGCCTCCCCAGAAACTTGGACAAGCTCCCCAAGGAGACAGTCCGCTATTCAGCCATGGCAAAGCTTTTCGCCGCAGAAACAGCCATGAAAGTCACGACAGATGCGGTCCAACTGTTGGGCGGATATGGCTATGTAAAGGAATATCCCGTGGAAAGGATGATGCGTGACGCCAAGATCACCCAGATATATGAGGGGACAAGCCAGATCCAAAAGGTGGTGATAGCAAGCACGCTGTAAAAGGCTCTGACGATTCTCTGTTTGATCACCTAAGCTATTGACACAACTGAAGCACGAATGTTACTTTTGCCAGAAACGAACCTAAGATAAGGAGCCCACTCATATGGATATCCTGATTCAAGTTATTGTTACCGGCTTAGCCACCGGTGGTGTATACGGATTGATTGCCCTTGGTTTCGTGCTTATTTATAAAGCCACCAGTGTCCTTAATCTGGCCATGGGTGAGTTTATGACCCTTGGCGCCTTTGTTTGTTTGACCGTCCTGCTGCAATTGAAGGCCCCTTTCTATCTTGCCTTCATCCTTACCCTTCTTATGGCGTGTGCCCTCGGTTTTGTAATCGAACGACTTATTTTAAGACCCCTTATTGGTGAGCCGATTATCTCAGTAATAATGGTTACTATCGGACTGGGGCTGATCCTTAGAGGGCTCATGTACATGATATGGACCCCTTCTTTCCGGACTTTTCCAGATATCTTTCCACCAAAACCCCTGCTCCTCGGCTTTGCCGTAGTCCCCTCGGGGCTCTTGTGGGGTTTTATCTTTGCCATTATTGGAACCATAATTTTTCTCCTGATCTTTAAATTTTCCAGGACCGGCATTGCCATGCGGGCAACGGCAAACGACCAGCAGGCTGCCCTTTCCATGGGCATCAGCGTGAGATGGGTATTTGCCTTGGCCTGGTGTTTCGGCGCCATGGCCTCTGTTATAGGCGGGATTGTTATCGGCAACATCAGCGGTATAAGCGTATATATGGGGGATATTGGCCTGAAGGTATTGGCCGTTATTATTTTGGGTGGCCTCGACAGCATTGGAGGGGCTATCTTAGGTGGTTTTATTATCGGGATCTTGGAGAATTTAACCGGTCTTTATATTGATCCCCTCATCGGAGGGGGCGCCAAGGGGATGGCCCCCTTTATTATATTAGTGATTATTCTCATGGTGAGGCCCTATGGGCTGTTTGGTAAAGAGCTGATTGAGAGGGTCTGAGGGATTAATAACCAATAACTAATAACCAATAACAATTTGGCTTATTCTATACCATGAGATGCGGAGATTTTAAAGAGACATACATAAAAGACGAAGAGATTTTTCAGTCCCTCTTTGTGAAATTCTGGCTGGGACTCTTCTTTATTTTTCTGATCATTTTTCCCTTCGTAGCCAGTGCGTATTACCTTTATGTGGCCAATATGATCGGTTTTGCCATCATAGCGGCCGTTGGCCTTAATCTCCTGACTGGATTTACCGGGCAGATTTCTCTTGGACATGCCGCTTTTGTGGGTGTGGGGGCCTATACCTCGGCCATCCTTGTCACCCGTCTGGGATTTTCTTTCTGGTTGTCCATCCCCTTTGCCGGTCTGGTTGCGGCATTTGCAGGCATGATTATCGGCATACCATCTCTCCGGGTTAAGGGCCTTTATCTTTGCATCGCCACTTTAGCAGCCCAGTTTATCTTTGAATTCGTTTTTATCCACTGGGAATCAATGACTAAGGGCATCACCGGCATCAATATCCCGGCCCCCAGCATAGGCAGTCTTCAATTTGTTACTGAAAAAGAGTTCTATTGGATAACACTGTTTTTTGTTGTGCTTGCCGTGGGTTATGCGAGGAACCTGGTGCGCTCCCGCATGGGCAGAGCATTTGTGGCGATCCGGGACAGGGACCTTTCTGCCGAGATCATAGGGATCAACCTGTTTCGATATAAACTCAGCGCCTTTGCCATAAGCTCTTTTTATGCCGGAGTTGCCGGGGCACTGTGGGTCACCTTTCTGAAAGTCGTTACCCCGGACCATTTCCCGTTCATTCTCAGCATCCAGTACCTCGCCATGATTATCATAGGGGGGTTGGGGAGCACCTTAGGTTCTATCTTCGGCGCCATATTTATAACCCTGACACCTGAACTCCTTAACCACTTGTCAGAAATCGTTAAGGCGTACGCCCCCGGGCATGAAGAGATCTTTGTTCCCATGAAAGAGGTTATTTTCGGCCTGCTCATCGTCCTTTTTCTTGTTTTTGAGCCTCGTGGTCTTGCAGAGATCTGGAACAGGATCAAGAATTTTTTCAGGCTCTGGCCGTTTTCGTATTAGGGCAAATTTGGTTGAGTAGTTAAGTGGTTAAGTAGTTGAGTAGTTAGGTGTGTTGAGTCCCGCTTGAGGTAAAACTGTTTTCCAACTCAACGACTCAACCACTCAACTATTTGACGCTTTGTCAAAATAAATGAAAGGAGGTGAATGTACGTCTCTTTCAGAATCAGGATAATCAACCATCTAATTGAGTAAAGGGGGAGTTTATTATGAAAAAGACGATTATATTAGTTCTCAGTTTGGTTTTATGCATTGGATTGTT
>JACNJD010000346.1 GCA_014382715.1 Candidatus Desulfacyla euxinica
GGGTGGGGGATTTTGAAGTGGCCACAGGTGGGGGATTTTGAAGTGGCCATCCGGGCCAATGGATACGATTTACAAAGATACCCTATATTGGCCAGATCACACTGGGTCATATGAAGGAGTCCTTCCGGGTCGAAATGTGGGAATCAATCACCAGATCAGCCTGTTGAGCCAGAAAATGACGTGGGGATTAGGCGCTTTCGTCAACACCGGTTCTTTCAGTGATGTGGGTGATTCATTGGATCGAATAAGCGAGGCCAATGGGTGGAATATCACTACACGGATTACTGGCCTTCCATGGTATGAAGACAGTGGAAAAAAACTTCTCCACCTTGGCCTTTCCTATACCCACAAATTTCGCAGCATGGAAGATGACGGGGCAGAATTCAGGTCACGTCCGGAGTCCCGCCTTACGAACGTCAGACTCGTGAATACAGGTGAATTTTCCACGAAAGGGATGGATGTCATCAACCCAGAAATGGCAGTTGTTGCCGGCCCCTTCTCCTTGCAGGGAGAGTATTTCCATCTATTTGCAGATTCAAATGAATCAGGAGATCCTAAGTTCTGGGGCTTCTATTTATACGGAAGCTACTTTATTACTGGAGAACATCGAAATTATGACAGATCAACGGGAGTTTTTTCCGCAATAGAGCCAAACCGCGAATTCGATTTTTTTGAAGGAGGGTGGGGGGCCTTGGAGTTCGTGTTGAGATTCTCCTATATAGATTTGAACGGAGGGAGTATTAGAGGGGGGCAGGAATATGATCTCACCGGAGGCCTGAACTGGTATCTTAATGAGAACACCCGATTTATGCTAAACTATATCCGAGCCAAAGCCAAAGATCGAGAAACGCCCCCTCCGGTTGAAGATGGCACCGCCGATATTTTACAGGTTCGTTTTCAGATCACCTTCTGAGTCGTATTGAAAAAGAACGCGTCCTATTAGTTTAACTGAACTGGGACTGGTGCTATGCATATCTCTCTGCAAATCGCTTTTCTTTTGAGTGTTGTGCAACATCCGGATAGGCATGGAAACACCCACTTGCACCCCCACTGCACTCAACAGGGAAATTGACCAAAAGAAAAAGGTTAGCAATGTCTGCTAATCCCTTGATTTTACTTGGTGGGCCGTGCGAGAGTCGAACTCGCGACCAACGGATTAAAAGTCCGCTGCTCTACCAAACTGAGCTAACGGCCCATGTGAATCAATAACATTAACACCTATTGTTTACGTTGTCAAAACGTTTTTGCGCTGAGTGAATGAACGGAGGGTGCTGATGGAATGCTCATTGTTTAACGGAGAGGTTCAGGGCAGTTCGAAAATGTTTTCGTTAATAAGGCCTGTCTCTTCCGGGTTGGGTCTATAGGGGTAGTTCCACTGCCTTACGTCGGGCAGGCAGTTGCCGAAGGGGCGATTACAGGCTACCTTCCCGTCGGGGCTCAGGCATCCTGTGGACATAAAGGGGAGCCCTGAATTGACAGCATCCTTCAGCATATTGGTTGCGATGCCAAAGTCCACGATTCTACCTTCTGAGTCAAAGTCCATATCTTTGGCCCTGCTTTCCTCGTTTTCAATCAGGTGGCGGGCCAATTGAACCCTAAGATAGGTGGCCCAGGGGGGTTGCGGCATATGGCTCAGTTCAGAACCATCTTCAGCAAAAAAGGAAAAGAGGTGGTTTACCACCCCCATATGCCACAGCCTGTCTATCAGGGATATGATCTCCTTCTCTGTCTCTCCCATCCCTACCATGAGATGTGCGCCTACATTTCCATCTCCAAAAACTTCAAGTCCGGTCTCCATGATATCCCAATATTTGGTCCATTTGTGGGGTCCTGAAACTCCATTGCCCCTGAATTTGTCAAAGAGTTCCGGGGTTGCGAGATCTATAGCTACACCGATCTTATCTGTGCCGTTTTTCTTCAAGGCGTACAGGTCTTCCCGTTCGAGGATCGTGGGGCTGATAAGGACAGATATGGGAATGGTGGTTTCGTTCCTGAGGCGATCTGACATCTCCAAGGTGTGTTTTCTGCATTTGCCATTGGTTATCATGGAGATGCAGGTCCGCTTAACATAGGAAGGGGCATTATTGATTGCATCAATGATCTCTTCCATGGGAAAGATTGGCCAGTCAACATGAATAAAACTCTTGTCCTGAAATACCCCGGGTCGTTTCCTGGCAAGCCCGCAATAGGCGCAGTTTGCGGAACACCCCTCAGGGTAATGAACCAGAAGATTCACACACCTGTTGACCGCGCCCCGATACATCCTACCACCCATCAAACCGAGAGAGATTGCCGTGGCATGACTCATTTTTGCGTATTCGGGACTCTGCTGTTTAGACATGATTTAGGTATTGGGTACTGGGTATTCGGTACTGGATACTGGTTGCTCGATACTGGTTTCTGGATACTGGATGTTCTAATTCCGCAATCCGAATTCCGCAATCCGATCTAAAGTCTTACCTGATTTTCCTTTGCCAGTAAAATGGCCTTCGTCAGAGTAGGTACATCGATACCGTAGATCATATTATCGTGCCATACGGATGCGATATTGTTTTCTATACTCTCTCTTCGGGCTGAAGTCCATTTGAGAGCGTTTTCGATCCTGTGCAGATCTTCACTGGTTGAGAAGAAATCCCCTGTAACCAGGACGCTCTCTATGGAAGCGCCTGAGAGAGCGAGGTAAATCTCCAACAGGCCGCCCTTTGTTTTTAGCTGACCTACACCCATCCGGGCCCTTGGATGTCTGTGGGAAAATATCCATTCATCTTTGGTATATCTTTCGTCAATAAGACCCTGAATGGTCTTTTCTTCCCATTCATCCGGGCTGTCTTCTTTGAAGCGGATGCTGAACTCCTCTTCAAAGGAGTTTTGGATGACATCTATCATTTCCGTTACAGAGACCCCTCTGCCCAACTCATCCCGAACCGTGGTCATTCGCTGGCTGAAGCAATTATACCCCTTGTCTTCAAGCTTGATAACCGGGGTGTTCATGATGTCTGTCATCAGGGCAACGTCAAAATCCACCAGGAGGCTGGTGTGAAACAGGAGACAGCTGTCCGCTTCTGACGCGGCTGAAAGTCCGGCGATCTTCCTGCCGTTCACCTCAAGATCATTTTTTGGTTGAAAATAGCCTTGGATTCCAATCTTATCAAGGGCGCGCAAAAGGACCAGGCTGAGGGATTGAAATACTCCTCCCACTCCCTTTTTAAGCCTCGGGTGGTCAACGTTTATGCCCAGACCAAGTGCCACTATTTCGGGGCCCATGATTACGGTTCCGCCACCAGTACTCCTTCTATTGAATTCAACTCCACGGGCCCTGCATCTCTCAAGCCGCAATGCCGCCCCTATATCCTGATATTTGCCGACAATAACTGAGGGAATAAATGTGTAGAGGTGGAGTATGGGGGGCGAGTTATTGCGGGCAACCGACTGAGGCAGGGTGTCGTCCACTGCCAGACCTTCGGCAGTGGAGACAGATCTTCTCAGATTTTTAAACAGACGCCACTGTTCTGACATGATACCTCAACTCTATTCATCCTTAGCCTTTTCTTCCTCTGCTTTAGCTATTTCCTGTTCCACAAAACCCTGGACCGCATCACCGTGGATCAGGTTTTTTAATTCGGCCTGGAGTTCGTCTTCATCCTCCGCCTCGATCACCAGTATCCAGCCCTCGCCATATGGATCGGTGTTGATCAGTGAGGTATCCTCTTCCATCTCTTCGTTAATTTCAGTGATTTCTCCTGAGACTGGGGCTACTAATTTACCGATCCACTTTCTGGATTGAATCTTGCCGCAGGTCTCTCCCTGGCTCACTTCATCTTCCTCTTCGGGGAGATCAACAAATACAATATCCCCGGCCTCTTTCTGGAATAAATCGCTCATCCCCACGGTAACTTTTACGCCCTCCACCTTGGCCCAGCTATGTTCCTCGTGGTAGAACAGCTCATCAGGCATATCATATCCCTTGATTTCAGCCATTTTTCAAACCTCCTTTACATTTAATTTTTATTATCTCGCAAAAAGTGTTTGGTATTTCGTCGCTTCGCTACTGTGTTTAGTTATCCTTTATCATGTATCTAGCATCCTTCATCATGTATCTTGCATCATGTATCCTGCATCATTCAAATCTGGCCTTAACCGCCCTTGCGTGAATGGGAAGTCCTTCTGTTTCGGCCAGGGTTATAACCGTATCTTTCAGGCTGGCAAGTCCATCCTTGCTTAAATACTGAAATGTGGGCTTTTTAATAAAGTCATCCACTGAGAGACCGGAAAACATCCGGGCGCATTGACCGGTGGGAAGGACATGGTTGGTTCCGGAGGCATAGTCACCCACCGGCACCGGTGCGTAGGGGCCCATGAAAATTGATCCGGCATGTTTGATCTTGTTCAGGGTAATAAACGGGTCAAGGGTCAAGATTTGAAGATGTTCTGCGGCATATTCATTTGTAAAATCGATAGCCTGTTCCATATCCTCAGCAATTAGCACATAAGAATGCTTGGACAGGGAGGACTCAAAAATATCCTTTCGCGGAAGAGAGTCATATTCCCTCTCTATGATCTCGCAGACTGTCGAGGCCAGTCCCGCCGACGTAGTCACCAATACAGCGGCAGAGTCAGGATCATGCTCGATCTGTGAAAGGAAATCAAGGGCGATCAATTCCGGGTCTCCTGTTTCATCCGCCAGGATAAGGGCCTCGCTCGGTCCTGCGGGTGAGTCAATGTCCACCTGCCCGTAGACCAGCATTTTGGCAGCGGTCACGTATTTATTTCCCGGCCCCACAATCTTGTCCACCCTTGGCATTGTCTCTGTGCCGTAGGCCAACCCCGCTACACCCCAGGGCCCTCCTACCTTGAAAATCCGGTCACAACCTGCAATATCAGCGGCCACCAAGGTGGCAGGGTTTCCAACCATTCCCTTTTTAGGAGGTGTTACTGCCACGGTTTGACTCACCCCTGCTACTCTCGCAGGGAGCACAGCCATAAGCACGGAACTGGGATATGCGGCTGTGCCCCCGGGGACATAACATCCCACGATATCCATGGCCCTTGTAACCCGGCCGGCGAGAATGCCCTCTGAAATTTCTATGGACCACATTTCACGTTCTAACTGTGCCTGGTGGAATTTCGTAATATTCATTGCGGCAATCTTGAGACATTTAACTACCTCCGGGCCCACAATGTTGTACGCCTCCTCTATTTCTTCCCTTGTGGTCTCCAGATCAGAGATCGTAATATCCGGTTTATGCTTCTTATAATGCTCTAAAATGACTTCGTTGCCGCGGCTCTTTATATCGTCAACTATGACCCGGACATCTTCGGATACTGATGAGATGTCATCCATGGACCTCTCCATGACCGATTTTCGTCTTTCAGGATTAAGGTCGTCAATTTTTTCTGGTGTTATTTTCATTCTCTATTTTCTCTCCTGACTCAATTTTATGTTTTGATGGCCTACGGCCGCGGTGCCCTCCTGAAGAACACCCGCTCGTCAGCCAAACGTAATCGGCCATGTTTTTATTTATGATCAATCGCTCTGTCAAGGGATATAATACGATTGTGGCCATATTAACCGTAATCCGTCTCAAAACCCGGTCCGGTATCCCGAACCTGTCAGTGATGTGACCGTTTCCGGTGAAAACAACCATTTTCCCCCTGTCATCAGCCAAATACCGGGCGATATTCTCGGCCATGGTCTCTTCCCAGACGCATTGGGCCTGATAGAAATAGTCGAAGTTTTTTAGCAGATGATGGTGCGAATGTTTTTTAAACACCTCCATAAGATAGTCGCGATGGGCCTGATTGTCGAGGTTGATTTCCTCTGCCACTTGATCACGTTCCTCCGGTGTCAGACTTTCCAGACCCGACCTGGCCACTTTTTTGACGATGTTGTTAGGCGCATTGATCCCGAGAAGTGCGCGACCCTTTTCCTTGGATAAGAATATGATTGGTCTGTAAAAATGATAGGGGAAGGACCACTCTTTCTCCCAGTCAACATCTCTCAGGAAAACTGTTTCACTGACTTCATCATCCATATACCTGTCAAGTACCGGTTGCCGCGATTCATCAAAAAACTCCATGGCAACGGTTAGCGGACCGTACCGTGCCATGAGTGACTGAAGGATCTGAACCTGTATCAGATGATGCTCAGGGTTGTCATGCACCTCCCCGACAAAAATTAACTCTTTTGATTGCAATTGATCGATGAGTTGTTCAAAAGATATTGATTTTCCCTTGTCAAGGTCAATTATTCTACCCTTACCAAAATGACCCGGGATCCCCTCTATAGATGCTAACGGCGGCATGCGTACCTTTTTGAAAGAACAGGCGTTCATGGTAGAAATGACTGCAAATGCCAATATGAGGATCAATATAATATAAGATTTCTCATGTTTCATCTTGTACCGCTTAAACGGGATTATATAGTGCCTGAACGAAAACCCCTGTTCAGGCAAAATCCGAATATCGAAAACCGAAATCCGAAACAAATCCGAATATCAAATGATTGAATGTTTCAAACTTGATGAATTCGTAAAAAGTCAGAAAGCACCCGTTATTGTCATTCCCGCGAACGCGGGAATCCAGGGAAATCAATCACTTCTGGACTCCCGCGTTCGCGGGAGTGACGGCCTTAGAGACTTTTTACGAGACCATCAAACTTAACATTTCGGAAATACTATATTTTTGTAATTAGGACATTCGTATTTTGATCATTGTTTAGTATTTCGTGCTTCGGATTTCTAATTTCTTGACCGAAAAAACAAGGTTTTCGGTCAAGCACTATATAAGCTTGACTGAAATATTGACTATCATCTACCATGATAAGATGCAAGCCTCTTTTAAACCCGATCGGTGAAGAAAAACGAAATGAAACAGAGCAGCCCTAAACAGCATGAATTAAATGTGAATCTGCTGCGGAAAACCCTCCCTGATGCCCCGGGCGTATATTCTTTTGTGGACCTGTCCGGACGTGTTATTTATGTGGGCAAGGCGAAAAATCTTCGTAAACGGGTCCTCTCGTATTTCAGGCCCAAACCCGAACCTTCCAGCAAAACCGGCAGGATGATGAAAAAGGCCGATGGCCTTGATTTCATCCTGACCTCTACCGAACAGGAGGCATTTATTCTTGAAAGCAGTCTCATAAAGAGATTCATGCCGCGTTACAACATTATTTTGCGTGACGACAAACAATACCCTTGTCTCAGGCTTGATATCAATGAGCCTTTTCCACGCCTTGGAATCGTTAGAAAGATAAAAAAAGATGGGGCACGATATTTCGGTCCTTTTTCCTCTGCCAACTCCATGCGCAGCACCAAAAGGGTGATTGACCGGGTTTTCAAGTTACGCAAGTGTAAGAGCCAAAGGTTGCAGCATAGGGAAAGACCATGCCTGAATTTTCAAATGAACCGCTGCCTCGCACCCTGCTCTCATGAGATTCCTGAAGAGAAATATAATGAGATTGTCCAACAGGTCCGGCTTTTTTTGGACGGCCGCAACCGTGAGCTAATCGCGAGATTGAAAAATGACATGGATAAGACTGCGGCGCATTTGGATTTTGAAGTGGCAGCCGGGATACGAGATCAGATCAATGCCCTGGTAAAAACCGTCGAACGTCAACATGTGGTATCTTCCCGATTGGAGGATCAGGACGTTATCGGTCTGGCACAAAATGGCGAACTTCATCAGGTAGTACTTCTTTTCATTCGCAGGGGATATTTAAGAGGAACCCGGGGCTTTCTCTTCAAAGATCGTTCAGCACTTACCTCAGAGGTCATGGAGGCTTTCTTGAAGCAGTATTACTCGCGTGAAGTTTTCATACCGCAGAACATCCTCGTTTCTGAGTCCATCAAAGATCTCATTTCGATTAGCACATGGCTTTGTGATCTCGCAGATAGAAAAATTGTAATCCATCGGCCACAGAGGGGGGAGAAGAAAAAGCTGGTAGCCATGGCAATGGCCAATGCGGAAAATCTCCTTATTGCCCATCATGAGACGCAAAGGGAGGATCTTATGTCCTCGGCCAAGTTTATCTTAGGCCTAAACAGAACACCGAGGCATATTGAAGGGCTTGATATTTCAAACCTTCAGGGGGGAATGGCCGTTGGAACTGTGGTCTCATTTGTGGAAGGCATACCTCACCGGCAGGGATATCGGAATTACAGGATGAAGATGAGTAGCGGTATTGACGATTACGGCATGATGGCCGAAGTGGTGCAAAGAAGGATGGCAAAAGGTGGTCTGCCTGATCTCTTTCTCGTGGACGGGGGCAAAGGTCACCTTGCCGTAGTCAGACGTGTAATAGACCGGGAGATGAGTCTCTTGTCAAAAAATGGGCTGGCTATGGATTCGAAAAAAGTTTTTCCAATCCCGGAAGTCATCTCTATTGCAAAACCCGATGAACACCGTCAGGAGCAACGAGACAAAATATATATCCCTGGCAGAAAAAATCCTCTTATGCTGAAGGCCGATCATCCGGTGCTTCTCCTGATGATGCGGATCAGAGACGAAGCTCATCGAAGGGCTGTCTCATACCACCGGAGGCTGAGGAAGAAAACTTTTACAAGATCTGACTTAGATGCAATTCCCGGGATTGGCAAGAAAAAGAAACGTCAGTTACTGTTGCATTTCAACGGCATAGAGGCTATCTCTAAGGCGACAATTGAAGATTTGAAACAAGTTCCGGGGATCAGTCATGTGTTGGCTGAAATAATTTTTTCACATTTTCGTGAGAGAGGGTAGGGGGGCTAAACAGTCGCGCGAAGGAAAATTGTTACGAGACCCAAATAGATAAAGAGGCTGAGAATATCGTTTGAAGTGGTTACAAAGGGTCCTGCAGCAAGGGCAGGGTCAATATTTAATTTCTTAAGTGCTAATGGGATGGCAGAGCCAATCAAACCTGAAATCAGGATAATCAAGAAGAGGGCAACGGTAATAATAAAACCCAGTCTGTAATCGCCAAGCCAGAACCCCACTATCAACCCAAGGATGAGACCGCATATCAGCCCATTTATGAAGGCGACCCTCATTTCCATCCAAAGCCTCTTTCCGATATTGACAAGGTTGATATCGCCTGTGGCGAGACCCCTCACAACAACCGTGGATGCCTGGATGCCGGTATTCCCCC
>JACNJD010000270.1 GCA_014382715.1 Candidatus Desulfacyla euxinica
GTCCCCATCCCTCGCATCGGCGTCTTCCGGCCGCCTCCTTTTACGTTGGTCGACCGTACTCGGCTACTATCCTCTCGATTCGGGATGTTTCACCAAGAACCTTTGAGATTTTCCGATGCTTGCCTGGTTACTTCGATATCGTTGTTTAACTCGATACTGTCTGTGACCCCGGGAGGATGAAATGGCACTCGTCTTTAACGCACCATTCATATTGCCTGCGCCCTGCACGAAAGGATCGGCACCCTCCAAAATTCAGATTTCTCGGGGCTAAGGGGCAGATTCAGAGCACACACCCTTTACCTCGTTAAACTTGCAAACCTCCATACATATGAAAGTATACTTCCGGGCGGTTGACTAAACCTTACCCGAGAGGGCTTCTATTCCCTCACAACATCGAACCAGCGCCAGGTTCGAACCGTGCATAAGCCCAGCATAGCATATCCACCAAACCCATGCAAGAGTGCCAGACGTAAGTTAGCCTTTTTGCATGGAAAATCCAACGCGCACTTTATAGGAAAGTGTGACTTTATGAAATATAGTTAGGCAACACATTTCTGCCTTTTCAGCGGCTTCTACAAGCGAACACTGACATGGTAATTGCCAAGAATAGGACCACTTTTGGAGACTCAATAAATTATAATGGGTAGGGCAATTATCACCCTACCCATTATTGGTGGTCACTGCTGGCCCATAATTATTTCAGAGTCTTCCCTGGAATTCTTCAGAAATCTATTATGAGCCTCTAAGCTCATTTAAATCCAGGAAAACATTTCTCCTAATCTATAATGGCCTGGTAAACCATGTCTCTCATGAAGGTTCGGTAATATACCCGTTGAGCACGTGTCTGAATCATTATCACAGCCACCAACTCCTCTTCGGGATCTACCCAGAAATAGGTGCCAAGATAACCTGCCCAGCTATAATCCCCGACTGAACCGGGTTGTGGATTCATGCCTGGTGCAACGCGCACGAGAAAGCCTAAACCAAAGCCATTACCCACCTCTGGACTGGGGAAACTTGGTCCCAGCTGCATTTGAAGTTTCGGGGCATATTTGATGGTCGCCGGAAGATGATTAGAAGTCATCAGCTCAACAGTCTTCGGGGAAAGCAAGCGAACGCCATCTAAGATACCTCCGCTGAGAAAGAGCTGACATAGACGCGCGTAATCTGAGGCAGTCGATACCATACCACCACCTCCTGACAACCAATTTGGCCGCTTTGTTACGTCAAGGGCCGACGGTTTCTTGCCTGTAGCAGGATTAACCTGTGGTTCGGCAATCCGAGTTTGCCGATCGGCACCTTCTACCCAAAAGCCACTATCCGTAAGCTTAAGGGGTTTTGCAATGCGTTCCGCAATAAAGGCGTCGAAACTAACGCCGGAAATTACTTCTACGATACGGCCCAGGACATCGGTAGATTGGGAATAATCCCATGTGGTGCCCGGTTGGTAACAGAGAGGAACCTTAGATATTTTTGTCACCATCTCGGCAAGTGTTTGTTTGTAATCAAGGGGATTGTTCTTTTTCCACTGGTCCTTATTTAAGGAAGGTTTACCAAAAACCCAATACGTGAGTCCAGATGTGTGGCGAAGAAGATCATGAATTGTCATCTCCCGGTTTGCAGGCACCAGCAGCAATTCCTCTTTCCCCGTATACTCGTTCGACCTTTGGATGCCCACTTTCATATCCTTGAGTTCAGGGAGAAATTTTGAGACAGGGTCGGTGAGCAGTAATTTACCCTCCTCCATCAACATCATGATTGCAAGGGACGTAAAGACCTTGCTCATGGAATAGATTCGAAAGATCGAGTCTTTGGCCATGGGGGTTTTTTTATCTCTATCCTGAAAACCGATGGCCTCAAAGTAAGCTACTTTTCCTTTGCGGAGAACGATGCCAACAGCGCCGGGAATAGTTCCTTTATCAACAGCCTCCTGAAGTCCAGACGTAAGTCTTGCCAGTCTTTCAGAGGACATGCCGACTTCTTCAGGGTTTTTTGCTTGTGGAAGCCCCTGGGCGAAAGCCGTTACCGCCAGCAATAAGAAAAGTACAGTCACTGCCATTATTCTTTTGGAAAATTTCATACTCCCTCCTTCCTTCTGTAGATATTAATTGTTAGGAAAAGACTCCCAAGAGGGCAAATGGACCTTCTAAAGGCTCCACACCAGCACCTCTGACCTCCGCATCTACTCTCCGCTAAGACTCAAGTCCTCGAATGTAAAATATTGTCATTCCAGGAGGCATACAGTGTATTGAGGATCCGGGCATTAAGGTTCTGTCTCATATTGGCCGCATATTGTCAAGAGTGGGATTTGTAGTCTTGACATTTTGCCCGGAAAATCAAACAGATGGATAATATAGTCCTGCATCCGAGATTTTGCCAAGATTCAAACAAAAAGGTTGAACTTTGGGTCAATGCCCATAATTTTTGCAGATGTGGGACCGCATCATATTTGCCGTATCATTTCAGGTGACCCATGCGGACAAACAACTCAGCGGTAAACCTCTACGGCCTGTTTTCTGAGGCATACCAATGGCTCTGCCGGAGCAGAAAGAACCATCCTCCTTCATCGGATATCTGGTCATTCCGCCTTGATTGGAAAGACTGGATGTCAGCTTACCATCGGAGCATGGTCGTAGTCCTTGGAAGCAGGACCGTCATCGGAAACCGGCCAAGTGCATTAACGGATGATAGACATGATCAGCAGGCACACAAATTTTCATACCTATTTTCGAAACACCTTCTGCCCCACAGGACAAGCCTGGGTGCAGATTCCGCAGTTGTAACCGCCGTGAAATTTATGAAAATTGTTTTTTTTGTAGCGATCGCAGGCCCAGGCATCCAATATAACATACCTTTCCACGCCTGGACGCCAACTGCCCCCTTTCAGAGCTTCCGCCGGGCAAGCTTCAATGCATTTGGTACATTTACCACACAAGCTTTTCTCTATGGGTTCGGCGGGTTCGAGGGGTGCGTCGGTCAGTACAGTACCCAAACGCACCCAGGGGCCCCAGGGCTTAGTTAAAAGCTGGCAGTTTTTCCCCACCCAGCCCAACCCGGCCCGAGTGGCTGCAGTCTTGTGCTGAAAATCACCACGGATATTCACCGGATCGCTACGTGTAGAAGACGACAGAGCCCAAGCCTGGTGTCCGGTTCGGTTCAATGCCCTCACCACCTCGGCGGTAAGGGCGTCTATGCGCAGATTTACCTGCCCATAGAGAACCGAATAGGCATCGGTGGGACCCTGTGCAAGCTGTTTCATGACCCAAGGTTCCATCTGGAATACAAAGGATATGCCTCGATGGAAATTAGCCAGTTCTCCCGTTGCGAGGCCTTTAAGATCGGCATAGTCATAAAGTGTGCAGCCGTGTGAGGCGGTAATCTGTTCAATTTCTTTTTCAAACTTTCTCATATTCATAATACCTTAAAATAATGAGCTGTCGTACCAAGAAGCAGACGCCCGACAGCTGACTCCAAACCCGGTGAAAACTGATGCCCCTAATACTCAGCACCCCAATCGTACGTCAATTGTGAAATATTGCCAGATCCACCATAGGCATACGCAATTCAACAACATCCAATAGCAGAGCAAATCCCTGGCTAGTCATCTTGTGAATTTACTTATTAAATTCTTATGTTGGGGATATATTTTTATTAACTTTTTTCGATCTGCTAACTCAAAATCCTCAAATTCGAAGCCCGGTGAAACAGTACATCCCAGCAGGGAAAAAGAATTCTTGTCATTGACTTCAGCAGCAAACCAGTAACCGGCTTTTACTATTGACTGCGGGAATTCATCTTTCTCCGGATTGATGCCGACTTTCTCGCTGTAATAATAATTATCCGCAGGGTCAATGATATGAATAGTTATTGGAGATCCGTAATAGAAATGCCATAATTCATCTTGGCTTATTCGATGAAATGCTGAAAAATCAGTTTTATTCAAAAGATAGTATATACATGTTGAATATGAATGACCAAACGTGAATCTATGAGGTAGAGCATCTAACGGTATGAGTTCATCAGCTTTATAGGTTTGTTTATAATAACCACCCTCCGGATGTCTGATTAAATCTAGCTTGTTAATCCAATACTCTGCAGTATTCATCTTTTTTTCCATTATATGCAGAAATGTGTGGACGACCGTTAATATTCAAATATCTCCGGTTTCCAGTTGATAATCCTTTTCCTTTGCCATTTTTTCGCCACGTTGAACAGCACAACTGACAGCAGCGGGCGTCAGGCCAAATCTGCCTTGCAGCTGCATACAGCCTAATTTTCTTTGAAGTTCTGGTTTTGCAGTCTTAATATTACCTAATCTTACTCGTGGTGGTCAATTCATTTAGGACGGGATCTTCGACTGGTTGCGAGGTAGGGGGTTAAAAGGGGGTTTTTCAAAGGTCTTCCTGCATCATTTCTCTATTCCAATCCTCGCTTCAACGCCGCTATGATAGTAGTGTTTGATCTCCTTCATCTCTGTCACCAAATCGGCCGATTCTATAATCCGGGGGTCCGCCCTTCTACCGGTAATCACGAGTTCGACATTTTCCGGTTTTGCCCGCATGAATTCAAGCAGGTCCTCCACGGAAAACAGATCGTGATATACTGCGACATTCGCCTCATCGAGAATGACAAGATCGTAACCGCCGGAACACATGATCCCCCGGACCTCCTTCAGACCTTCCCGCGCTGCCCTGATATCCTCTTTGTTTGGTTCTCTGTTGACAAAAAAACCGAGTCCATATTGTCTTAATGTAATGGAATCTGACAGCTTCTTTACACTCTCAAGCTCGCTGTACTCTGCTCCCTTGACAAACTGGGCAATATAGACCTTAAGCCCGGCTCCCACAGCACGAAGGGCAAGACCAAAGGCCGCGGTCGTCTTCCCTTTCCCATTTCCTGTATATATCTGTATATAACCTTTCAACATTTATGCCTCATTCTGCTTTCTTCCAAGTTATCTCCTAACTTGGATAAGTCGGAACAGAAAAGGTCTCTTGCAAAGGCGTAAAACTTGCAAAGAAAAACCCGGAAAAGTGACCAAAGTTGATGTTGATGTCTGTTTTAATTCGATGTTGGATGTTAGATGTTCGACGTTCATCTCTTATCCCTCTCCGCCTGGAGGGAAACCTGGTTGATCCCCGCTAAAGTTATCTGGTCCAGAACTCTAAAGAGATCCTGGTATGAAAGGTCTTTATCCGCGAAGAGCAAGACGCCCGGTTTGTCTGTTTTTCCGGACTTTTCCTTAAGTATTGCAGCCAGCGATTGGATGGGTACGGGATCTTTGTCAACATGGATAGCCCCTTCTGAATCAACGGTTATAGATAGTACCATTTGCTTATGGATCTTGGCGGTATCAGAGTTTGGAAGCGCTACCGGAAGTGCTTTGTGTACTGCCATCGACAGCATCGCATAAATGAAGAATACAAGGAGTAGAAATACAATATCAATAAGAGGCAGCATTTCGATCCTGGCTTTTTTACCGACGTTGAGCTCTATCTTCATTTGGTGCCGCCTTCCTCGTCACAAAAACCCTGGGTCAGCTTTTCATAAACAATTTCCAGACTGGTTGCATATTTTTCGATAGCCATTACAGCCAATGTGACGCGGGAATTAAAATAGTTGTATGGGAAAACCGATAAGATAGCGATGCCGAGACCCGTTGCGGTGGTAATAAGAGCCTGGGCAATGCCTGCGGTCACGGCCTGCGGATCTTCTATCCCGGTTGCTCCTAAGAGGTCAAAGGAATTAATAATCCCGATTACTGTACCAAAAATGCCCAGAAGAGGCGCCACTGTTATCATGGTATCCAATACCGCCATATAACGATTCATCCTCTTAACCTCATCCGCCGCCGCTGATTCCATGGCCTTGATCATGGAAAAATCCCTGTGCAGGATTCCAGCTACCAGGATTCTGATTACAAAGTCTTTTGACCCACCGATCGATTTCTTAACGTCTTCCCAGTGGCCTGTCTGGCAAAGGGCCAGTATCCTGTCAACAAGTCCCTGGTCCCGCCGGATGTCTTCCCTTAGCCAAAAGAGGATACGTTCAATAATCACCGTGAGGGCAATAAGAGAGCAGGCAAGGAGCGGGTACATGACAGGCCCGCCTTTCTGAAATATTTCTATCATATTGTTTTCCCCTCTTTTATATCCTCTTCCGTCACCAGGAAGACGCATGGCTTTCCGGAAAGAGGATTTTTTTCAACAAGAACGACGGTTTTGTATACCTCCTCGATTGTCTCATAGGTAATAACCTCTTCAGGTCTCCCGATCTTATGAATAGAACCGTTACTCATAAGGAGCAACCTGGTGGAGTACTCACTTGCAAGATTTAGATCGTGGAGTACCATAAGAACCGTAAGCCCTAACTCCCGGTTTAACCGTTTTATCAGCTCAAGAATCTGCACCTGATGGCTTATATCCAGATGGGAAGTCGGTTCGTCAAGTAACAGGAGAGCAGGTTCCTGGGCTAATGCCCGGGCAATAGAGGCAAGCTGCCTTTCCCCTCCACTGATTTCACTCATCAGGGTCTCTCTTAATTTTAAAGCATCGGTCAGCTCCATATATTTCTGTACGATATTCTCATCATTATTTGTTTCAAGGAACTGATATTTTCTGAAATAAGGAAGTCTTCCAAGGAGTATATACTCCTGAACAGTCATGATCGTTGACTCTGGAGTCTGGGAAACAACGGCAATCTTCTGCGCCAACTCTTTATGGCGCATCCTGGCAATATTCTTACCATCTACGAAGATTTGTCCCCGGTGGGGCTTCAGAATTCGAGAGATGGTCCGGAGTAAAGTCGACTTTCCACATCCGTTCGGCCCGATAATGCACATGAGTTCACCACGGGATACCTTAAAGTCCATATGGTGGAGGATGAGTTCCCTGCCGTATCCGCAGGAGAGGTCTTCTACATTGAGAATCGTCTTTTTCATAAAGTCACCTGCTTCCTGCTCAAAGCATATACGAAAACGGCGCCCCCGATAATTCCCGTGATAACACCCACGGGTAGTTCAAAGGGCTCGATGACTGTACGGGCAAGGGTATCGCAGAGGATTAGAAAGGATGATCCTGCCAGGAACGTACTGACAAAAAGAATACGGTGATCCGTCCCTGTAAACATGCGCATGAGATGTGGGATGATAAGCCCTACAAATCCAATTATTCCTGCCACGGAAACACTTAAGCCTGTAAGAATCGATGCGAGGATAAAAAGTATCCGTTTGGTTTTTTCCACATTTATGCCGAGGTGAATAGCCTCTTCCTCTCCCAGGGCAAGCGCATTGAGATCGAGGCAGAAAAAATAGGAGAGGACAAGTCCCGCAAGGGCCCCAATGACGGCCATCCTTATGAGAAGCATGTTTGGTTCGTCAAGAGACCCCATAATCCAGAAAACAATGCCGTGCAGGTCTTCGCTGCGGGAGAGAGCCATGATAAGCATCACAAGGGACGATGAAATAAAACTGATCATAACACCGGTCAACAAAATACCCTGCGTCTTTAATGTCCCTCTTTTCATACTGAGACTGTAGACGAATACTACGACCAGCGCAGCCCCTACGAAACCGGAAATGGGATAAGCAATAATCCCAACGACATCGTACCACTTAAATGCAATATTCAGGCATACTCCCAATGAAGCGCCGCCGGATATACCAAGGGTGTACGGTTCCACAAGGGGGTTCCGGAAAATTCCCTGTAATATGGTCCCCGCAAGGCTTAAGGCCCCCCCGATGGCAAACCCGAGAATTATCCGGGGGAGACGAATATCAAACAGGATGCTGTATTCCCCTGTCCCCCTTCCTTGCCATATAATGTGTGGGATTCTTCTAAAAGATATCCCTGCAGCGCCAACACAAAGGGAAATAACGGAGACAGAAATCAATATAGCGATAAGGATGAAAATAATCACCACCCAGCGGCGTATCCTCCTGTCCATCATTTCAACTCACCATCGCTAAAACCGGGATGTATCATTTCTGCTATCTCTGTTAATGCCTCTACAAATGTGATCGGTGTGGGACTGCAAATCTTGTCCGGATTAACAATATATACGTTCCGGTTCTTTACTGCGGCAATTGATCCATATTTCATCCAGGACTCTTTCTCATTTTTCCCGGTTTCACCTTTGCTCGATCCCATGGTGGAAATAATAATCACTTCCGGGTTCCCCTTCAGCACCTTTTCCCTGCTATAGGCCCCACGCCCTTCATTAAGCGCGATATTCTCTCCACCGGCAAATTCGATATAATCATTCAAGAACGATTCTCTTGTTACCGCATGAAGCGGCTTGATCCCGAGCTGGATAAAAACCCTTTTTTTGGGGAGGCTCCCTGTTTTCATCCTGATCGCTGCGACTTCCTTTCTTGTGTTCTCGATGATCTCCTTTGCCTTTTCTTCTTTCCCGAGAAGTATTCCGAGATCCAGGAATTGGCGGCACATTTCTGAGAAATTTTTCGGGTAAGAAAGCTGGACCACACGTATCCCAAGATTTTTCAATTTCCTCAACTGCTTCGGCCGGGCCAGATTACTTGCAATCACCAGGTCCGGTTTCAAGGCTACGATTTTTTCCAGGTTAGCCTGTAGGAGCGTGCCCACCTTTTCTTTGTATTTTGCATCCTCGGGCTCAACACAGTAGACCGTGTCTGCAATCAGATTCCTGTCCGCTCCAAGCAGGTAGATTCTTTCCGTGATGGTTTGCCCGAGGGAAATGATTCTTTCAGGCGCCGGTGCAGTATTTTCAACCCGAGAATCATCATCTGCAAAGAGATAATAAGGAACTGCCAATGCTAAAATAAAAGCAATAAAACAGCTCTGAATCAAACAGGAAAGTCTGGTTTTTTTCATGGTAAATTACCCATACTTACAGCAAAATCTATACACGTTGAAATTAGAAAATAGTCCCGCAGGGCGGGATTGGAAATTTGACCTTCATGTTTTTGGGCTGTTGATGAACCCATTCAATTTTGGGCCGATCTCCCCAGTTTCTAATTTCCAATTTCCCCGCTAAAAACGGGATCTTCGACAAGTTTCAAGCCGTGAACGGCTACGGGATTTTCATATCAGATTAAGAATCTCTTCCACCTTACAGTATTTTTCAAAGTGGTCG
>JACNJD010000347.1 GCA_014382715.1 Candidatus Desulfacyla euxinica
GGGTTACCATTGAGGCCCGGCAGTCCTGCAAGTTATGTGGGATGTATACGACCTGGGCAATGAGGACTTTCTTTGGAGTTGTATTGCTTTCATGGGAGGCATCAGCAGTGAGCAACAGGCCCCATGTGGCGCCGTGTCCGCCTCAGCCGTATGTCTTGGACTAAGGCATCGCTGCTCCCTGTCTGATAAAGAGAAAGCCAAGCAGTCACGCGCCATTATACGGTATAATTCCAGCAGGCTGGTAAGGGACTTCCAGAAGAAGTTCGGCGACATAACCTGTGCCGGGCTTCTCGGGATCGACTTCTCCAAGCCGGGCGCATACCAGGAGTTTCGTGAAACGGGTGTCTGGAAGGATAAGTGCAACAGATATATTGAATTCATAGTAGAAAAACTTTACGAATTTGAAGACGATAAACCCGCCGAATAAAAAGCATGATAGGGGTGGAGTCCGCCCAACCCGTACGCAGTTCCGGAATGGGTAGTGGTTGTAAGCTACGTCGTTTTCAACTATTCCTGCCCCACTTTTTAAGCCATCGCTCCTTTATCTCGGGGTTTAGCCCATATAGAGGCCATTCTCCCTTGAGGGCTGCGATCACCTGTGGCATGGGTTTGTAAAACAGTTCTGCATAGGAGGCTGTGGAGTAGTAGGCACTGTGGCCGGTAAGTATTACATTGGGCATTTTGAGAAGCGGGTTATCGGCATTGATGGGTTCCACTATGGTCACATCAATTCCCGCCCCGGCGATGAGCCCTTCCTCCAGGGCCCTTATTAGTGATGGTTCATCAACGCACCTTCCCCTTGCGGTATTTATAAAATAGCAGGTGGGCTTCATCTCCTTAAACTCTTTGGCACCGATCATAGCCTCTGTCTCGGGGGTGAGAGGTGTGTGGAGGGTAATAAAGTCAGACTCCCTGAGCAGAGTGACGAGATCCACCGGTTCAACCCCATGGCTTTCCATGACCCCGTCTAAGACATAAGGATCGTAAGCGATCACCCGCATCCCGAGCCCTTTTACCTTTAGTGCAGTAGCCGTACCTATCTTTCCCATCCCGATGATGCCAAGGGTCTGGTCGCTCATCCTGAACATGGGATAGCCTACTTCCTTTATGGCGTTCCCGCCTCCGGTAAAATTGATCTGTCTTTCCCTGACTGCCCTGTCGATCAGTGTAATCTTATGTCCCAGGGCAAGCATGAGCCCTGTGACCAGACCCGATACCTCATCCAGACAATAATCAGGGACATTGGTAACGGCTATCCCCAACTCGGTGGCGGCATCGAGGTCAATCGCTTCAAACCCTATGGCAATCCCTGCAATGATGCGGCAGTTTGTAAGGGTTTTAAGTACCCGGCGGCTGAAAGGCTGCATGGACACAACACCTATTATGGCATCGGCATCCCTTGTGTTGCTGATAATTTCATCCTCTGTCACCCAGAATCCCTTGATAAGATCTGCATCAAGGGTATCAGCCAGGGCTTCGCCATTATCTACACCGGGCACTACATAGGTATGAACGATCTTAAAGGCCATCTTGTATCTCCTCTTGTTGATGTTCCGGTAAAAAGCTGACTTCAGGAGCAGACGTTCAATCTGCCGAAGGCATTATAGGCTCTCACATCAAGGGTAGATCTGACACCATAATAGCATTTAAATACTCAATGTCGATCCAAAAATGGCAATTCCCCCCCAATCTCTTCGTCAGATTCGTCCCGGTGGGACTCATCTTTCTCTGACCTTGCGCAGGTTGTCTTATTTCTGGACGGGCACCAGTCTAACCGATATGCCGGGTGGATTTTGTCAATCGGCTCTTTTTGTTGAATATCGACCTCAAATTTTGATAGGATACCGAAATCCAAAAACTTAGATTTGGTATGCAGTCCTTGATAAAGGAGGAACCATCATGTTCAAAGTGAGTGTTATGTATCCCAGTCAGGATGGGGCAAGGTTTGATTACGACTATTACTGCACCAGACACATGGATCTGGTCAAAGAGCACCTTACCCCCTTTGGTCTGATCAAGACCGGTGTGGACAAAGGGGTTTCCGGAGGAGGTGACCTGCCTGCCCCATATATGTGTATAGGGCATCTATATTTTGAAACAAAGGAGGCGTATGATGAGGGAATGGCCGAGACCGCCCCTTTTTTGAGGGGGGATATCCCCAATTTCACCGATGTCACCCCGATCCGACAGATCAGCGAAATCCTGGATTGATGAAATGAACCATGTCCCAACCCTGGAAGATCATAGACAGTGTTTCCACTAAAGAAGGCATCCTTGAACTGCGACAGCGCGGTATTTCGGACTTCCTCATTACCGTGGGCGGCAGGGTATTGATGAACAGCATGGCCCATCGGTCCGAGGCGGCCATGGGCCGGCTGGCCTGTGGGTACCTCAAAGACCGGCCGGGATCCAGGGTGCTGGTGGGAGGTCTGGGTATGGGTTTTACCCTCCGGGCGGTCTTAGACACCCTGCCCCCAGCGGCTGAGGTCGCGGTGGCCGAACTGAACCCGGCCGTGCTGGAGTGGTGCCGGGGGCCTTTGGCTCATCTCACGGACGCCGCCACCCAGGACTCGCGGGTCAGGGTGAAGATCTGCGATGTGGCCCTTCTCATTCAAGAATTTGCAAAAGGAGCCAAGAGGGAGAAACTGGACGTAGTGGTCCTTGATCTTTACACCGGACCCTATGCCCGGACCCACAAAAAAGACGACCCTATTTACGGGAGCACTGCTATCGAAACTACGCGTACCTCTCTCAAACCCGACGGGATATTTGCCGTGTGGGGGGAAGACTACGACGCCGGATTTGAAAAGCGCTTGCGTGCAGCAGGTTTCGCCGTGACCATCGAGCGGCTGGGCCGAAGCGGACCCCGGCATGTGGTTTATATGGGAAAACTCCGGCTCTCCCGGAAAAAAATAAATCGGAAAGGGAAAGAAAAAGGCCCCAGAAAGAGATGACCGATTACCAAAACCCAAAAGGCCCTCCTGATTTATCTCCTCTGGATGAGCCGCCTCCCCATTCGGATGACGATTATTTTGGGTATGATCCTGCATTAGACAATTTGGATGCAATGGATCACGGCTATGAGAGAAGCACAAAATCTTTAGCCGGCGGACAAAAACATACCGATATCACTCTTCCTGACAAAAAGCCCAAACCCGGCAGTCTGAAAAAGATTTTAGAGGAAGTGTTTCATTTTGATTCCTTCAGACCCTATCAGGAAAGGGTCTGCGAATCTGTCACCAGGGGGAATGATCTCCTTCTTGTAATGCCCACAGGCTCCGGCAAGTCATTATGCTATCAGCTCCCCGGGATTGCCCGCAACGGAACAACCCTTGTGGTAAGCCCCCTTATTGCCCTGATGGAGGATCAGACCGCGGGTCTGAGAGAGCAGGGTCTCAATGCCGAGAGGATTCATTCCGGCCGCACACGTCTTCAATCCCGTAGGGTCTGCCGGGACTATCTTGACGGCAAACTGGATTTTCTCTTTATCGCTCCCGAGAGGTTGTCGGTCCCAGGCTTTCCCGAGATGCTTGCCAGACGGAAACCGGTCCTCATTGCAATAGATGAGGCCCACTGCATATCCCAGTGGGGTCATGATTTCAGACCCGACTACCGCCTTTTGGGGGAAAGACTCCCAATCCTTCGCCCCTCACCTCTCATCGCCATGACAGCGACAGCTACACCAAGGGTCCAGAAAGACATAATCCAGCAGCTCGGGGTGGATGGAGCGGAGAGGTGTATCCACGGATTCAGGAGGACAAATATCGCCATTGAGCTTGTGGAACTACTTCCATCGGAAAGGTCCCAAAAGGTCTTGGAAATCCTTCAAAAGAAAGAATTCAGACCAGCCATTATCTATGCGCCAACAAGACAAAAGACCGAAACCCTGGCCGACGAGCTAAGCAGTCTGCTCTCTGTGTCACCTTACCATGCAGGGCTGTCATCAGAGATAAGAGACAAGGTCCAGACATCCTTTCTAAAAGGAGAGCTTGATGCGATTGTTGCAACCATCGCGTTTGGTATGGGTATTGATAAACCGGATATACGTACCGTTATCCATACTGCTTTGCCCGGAAGCCTCGAAGGATATTACCAGGAAGTCGGTCGTGCGGGTCGTGATGGTAAACCTTCCCGAGCTATTCTTCTTCACTCTTATGGCGACCGACGTGTTCACCAGTTCTTTCACGAAAAGAGTTATCCTTCTGAAAAGATCCTGAAAGGTATTCATGAGCGGCTTACACAGAACAAAAGACCTTTGGAGAGCCTGCGTCTTGAATTGAATATGGATCAGGAGGAGTTTGACATAGCACTTGAAAAGCTCTGGATCCACGGAGGAGCCCTGGTTGATCCTGATGATACGGTGCGCCGGGGGCATGGCAAGTGGCATATCACCTACAAGATCCAGAGCGATCACAGACTCAGTCAGATTGATGAGATGTCGCGTTTTTCCGGATCTTTTTCCTGCCGCATGCTTTATCTGATCCGGCATTTTGGCGACCGTGAAGATGCTGGGCATAAATGCGGTTTGTGTGATTTATGTGCTCCTGAAAAGGCTTTGGCATCTGTATCTCGAAAGCCGGACAAACAAGAGGAGCGTATCATAAAGGAGTTAATCTCTACCCTGAAGAGTGTTGGCAGTATTGGCACCGGAAAGCTCTATAATACCGTCTGCCCCGGCTCTGTTCTGCCCCGGTCGGATTTTGAAAATCTTCTAAGGGCCCTTACCAAGGCCGATCTGATAGCACTTAGCGAGCATGCTTTCGAAAAAGAAGGGAAACTGATTCACTATAAAAAGGCAGAGCTTGCAAAGGGGGGGTATTCTTTTGATCCTGAAGGTATCAAGTCCCTGGACATAACATCCCAGGGTGGGGTCAAAAGGCCGGAGGGAAAAACAGGGATCTCAGGGAAAAAGAGAAATACCCGCAAGGTGATCAGACGTCCCGGATCCGGTGGATCGGTGAATCCAGGGCTGAGTGATACCCTTAGAGAATGGCGTATGGGTATGGCCAGAAAAAGTAGACTTCCGGCCTTTCGTATCTTTACCAACAAGGTCCTGGATAACCTGGCATCAGATCTGCCCACATCATATGATGAACTGCATATGGTGAATGGTATCGGGCCTTATTTTGTAAAAAGATATGGAAAAGAGATCATCCGGATTATAAAGACGTATTTGAAGCAGAAGAAATAACCCGAATCCGGATAAACCGGAAAAGTGCCTATTTATCCCGTTTATAGCGGGGAAGTGAGCTAAAATGCCTAAAGTTGATGTTTGTTTTTTCGTTCGATGTTCGATGTCGGAGTCTTCGTTTACCTGAGCGTTCATCTTTTTCCACCCCGCTTTAACGGAGTTTTACGGGCATTGCACAAAAGTTCTTACGTTTATTTCACAAGATTCAATTGATAACTGCCTATGCTTTTTCCCGATATTTTTTACTCGTTCATTGCGTATTCGCCATCGAGGGCAAACACGTATTTTCCCCATACTCTCTGATATTGGGCATCATCCGCAACGGCCTTGATGAGCATGATCTCCTTGCAGAAGAGACGCTGTTCGTCCCTGCTGCTGTGGTTGCCGTATATCTGTAATGCAAAGCCGGCGAAGTCGCGTACCATGAAGTCGAATATCTGGTTGATGATGTCGGGTTCCACGTCTTCGAGTTTTGTCTGTTCGAGAATAAGCTGGCCATAGACAACAATAGAGAACATCTCGCCCAGGGGCAGAGAGAAAGAAGGATCCATGTCCTGCATCTTGTCCGGGCCGGCCTTTTCCACCAACCCCTTGAAGATTTCGATCTGCTTTATAAAGGTCGCCACGTTGGGCAGATCTTTGTTTGCCTCGAACACCGGTGCGTAATCATGGAACCGGACCTTGCCAAGACCCTTGGTTGACCCCTGGTTGAACAGGAACAGGTCATCATTGAATGAGAAGTCGGGAGCCACAGGTTCATATTCGGCCGGATTGAAGAAATAGCTCTTCATAAACTTGCGGATAAGCTGGATATTTACGTGCACTGTGCCTTCGAGCTTGGAAGGGCCGCGTATATCGGCGGCTGCCATGTGGAAGTAGGTGTCCTTTTCAAAGCCCTTGGCCGCGATTACGTCCCATAGCAGGTTGATGACGTCTTCAGCCTGGAGGGTAACTTTCATCTTGCTCGTGGGGTTGTAGAGCAGGTAGCGGCGATCATTTTCACTGGCGCCTCTGAAGTAGTCGCTTGACCGGCGCTGGTAGAGCTTCATTGCCACGAGACGCAGCCATGCGTCCATGAAGTTCTTGCGCACGTGCGGCATATCTGTGACACGCATACCGTAGAGTATGCGGTTTGCTGCATGGGTGATGGCCTCGTAGAAGCAGTGTTCGGCCACGCCGATAGATGCCGGACCGATGTTAAATTTGCCTATGTTTACGGTGTTGAGCGACGAATCCCAGGCATGAGGGCCGCGAGAGAGTATGTCATCCTCGGTAATGGGGTAGTCGTGCAGCGCAAAATTGGATACATATTCCTGGTGGGAGATAACGTTTTTCTTCAACTCATAGGCCTTGTGCTGGTAGTTGGTGACGAAGTAGGTATAATCATCGGTTCCGTCCTTGATCTTTCCCAGGGTGGATACCATCTCGGCCTCATTTCCGTTGCCGATGTAGTATTTCTCTCCATTGGCAACCCATGTTCCATCATCTTTGGGTGTGAGGTTTGTCTCTGTGGAGTAGATGTCTGCACCGTGTGTCCTCTCGGAAAGCCCGAAGGCAAAGATAGCCCCTTCCTTTAGGAGCCGGGCTGCCTTTTTTTTGGCCTTCTCGTTCGGGCTCATCCAGATGGGCCCCAGACCCAGGATGGTCACCTGGAAACAGTACCAGTAGCCCAGACCATAGAACGCCAGCAACTCGCTGTACTCGCTGTTTCGCGCCGTGTCCCAGCGGCAGTCTTCATCACCGTCCGCATATTTCTTAGGGGTGAGCAGCTTGGCAAAGATCTGCTCTTTTCCAATGAAATCGACAAATTCCTTGTACCAGATCTTTTTGTTGTAGTCGTCAAGAAGCTGTGTTTTTCCCATATCCTCGAAGAAATCAACGGTCTTTTCCATGACAGCTCGAGAACCATCATCTGCCATAAGGCTTTTGTACTTCTTAGGCTGTATAAGAAAATTCATAAAAAATTATCTCCTTTCCTGGTTTATATTTAACGCTTCCGAAGGGTGGAAAGCGGGCCGCTGTGCATAATTTTTCCGGGAAGGGTGCGGCCAATGATTTCTTCCGTAAGTCCGGCGACGGCGATCAGTTTCTCAAGGTCAATGCCGGTTTCAATACCAAGTTCGTGACACATAAAAACCATATCTTCGGTGCAGATGTTTCCTGCCGCGTTGCTGCTTTTATGTCCTGCAAAGGGACATCCTCCCAATCCGGCCACAGAACTGTCAAACAAATCTATACCCATCTGGAGCGCCGCATAGAAATTGGCTGCACCAAGACCGCGTGTGTCGTGAAGATGCAGCCCCAGACGCACGCCCGGTGCTGTGTCTCTAACCGCCTCAATTCGGCGTTTTATCTCCTCAGGATTTGCCCAACCCACCGTATCGGCCAAATAAATATTGGGCAGGGGTCTCGACTGATTCCGGCAAACACCCGTTATAAATTTTACGCAATCAATCACGGTGGACAGTGGGACCTCCCCTGAGAGATTACAGCCAAATGCCGTCAGGATATAGGCATCTTCCAGCGGAAGGTCATAGGAATCGTATACATTCAGAAAGTCCAGCTCCTTTTGCTGCATCTCCCCGGCGGTGCAGTTGTTGTTCATTAGACAAAACTCATCCGTGGTGTACAAAACCATCTTTCCGTATAAATAGGCCTCCGGCAATTCAACAATACGCTCAAACCCGCGTTTGTTCAACCAGACACCGGTATAACGAATACCCTCCCGCGGGTTGATTGCTTTAAAGAGTTCCTCGGCATCAGCCATGGAAGGAACGGCCTTCGGGCTGACAAAAGAGGCAACCTGAATCTGTTTCAGTCCTGTTTCGCTCAGCGCGTCAATTACCTTTGCGCGCGCCTCGAGAGAAAACCGTCGTTTCTCAATTTGAAATCCTTCACGCGGCCCTTCTTCACGGAACTCAACAAACGCAGGGAGATTGCCCATTAAAGCCCTCCATTCTTCTGTGTTTCATCTGTTCTCGGGGGCGGTGTTTCGTTTCGGCACCCACACAACACCACGACCTAAGGCTACCACTGCCTCTCTAATAGTCTTTGCATAAACGGCACTCATACCGGGCGATATCTCTTCGAGGTAATAACCATGCTGCTGTTCATAGATTGGATCAGACATCTTTTCCTCCAGGGGGTATGTTTGCCGCGCAGGCCCTGTCCCGCCTGTTATGTACGGAAGCGTGCATATGGCAGAAGGTCGGAATGGTTGGCAGTCCTTGTGAAAACAATCCACCTCCTCTGGGATTATATTTTGACTTTAACAATATCTTTCAAGTTTTAGCAAATACTATTTTTCGCAAAACTATAATATATCTTGTGGTTAAAAATGATTTACCTGCCCCTTTTCAATTTCCTGGCGGGGCTTGACATATGACATCTTATGACAGAGGATATGGCACAGCGAATACGGAAAGATACAATTCTATTTTAAAGGAGAAAAGATATCAAAATGGATAATACAAACATTGTTTTTGATCATGTCCACATCATCAGTGAAGACCCTGAATCCACTGCAACCTGGTATGTTGATAAACTGGGCGGCAAAATTATTAACAGCCAGGAAGTTCGCGGTGCCCCCCAGATAGTTGTTGCCTTTGGGGATACTACCATCATCGTCCGGGGCCGGAGACCGGGTGAGGAAGTGGTCACCAAACAGGGTCTGGAATGGGGAACCGATCATTTTGGCTTTCGTGTTGAGGGAGATTTTGATGGTTATTGTGACAATCTCAAGGAAACAGGCATCACATTTTCGCTTGACCCCGTGGACTTTACTCCTAACATTCGTATCGCGTTTATCGACGCCCCTGACGGGGTCAGCATAGAGCTTCTCCAGAGAAAATAATAACGAGAAAAGCATAGCGGCACTGGTCCAAGGCCATGCTGACCCA
>JACNJD010000348.1 GCA_014382715.1 Candidatus Desulfacyla euxinica
TCATACCTTCCGGCACTCGGTGAAACTGTGCCGGTCAAAGGTCCGGTCATGAATATTAACTTATTTTCGGGGCCCAAGGCATCTGCTCCTTTTGGCACCTCGTCATAAAGGTACTTAGTGCCCACACCTACGCCACCGAAATATTTCTTCATCCAATCTTCCGGAATATCTTCCACCGAAACTTTGCCCTCTGACAAATTCACCCTCAAAATCTTTCCATTAAAAGCAAACATAATTACACCTCCTTGATTAAGGTTGATTGACTAAGGATTAACCTAACTACAAAACCACAAAAGATTATTGCTTTTCTGAGTACCTAAATTATGGCTTAAAATCACCCAATGCTTAGTTAAATTGTTTAGTTACCCCACTCCATAACTAAAGCTATTTGAGAATCGCTTTCTCGTTTTGGCAAAGGAAATTTTTAATAGAAAATACTTGTAGTTGCGCGCGCGCACGTACACCCTTGAGGGCACCTTTGTGCTCACAGTTTTGGATTTTGCAGGGAAATTCTGAGACAAGTATTTTTTTTGTAACCCTTTTCAACATCAATGTCAAGAAAAAAATAATATTTTTAGAGGGTTATGTCATATTTGATATATGACTCAGAAGTTCCCTTAACGTTGTTCCCTCCTCGGTTTCAATGATAAATGATAAAAGAATGTCCGCCACTTCCGTTCGGCAGATAACGCCCAAAAGAAGCGTAAAGAATCAGTCAGACTTTCATCAAGATTGACCTGTAAAATCAATACCCAAGGCAGCAGCCCTAACTTCTTCCATCACCTCTTTGAGGGGCACTTTTCTTTCAAGGGCCGCTCTTTTGCAATCCTCATATTCAGGGGACACATTAATGGCAGTATCGCCCACTTGAGCCACCTTGAACTTGATGGTCCCATATTTGGTTTGTACTTCCCTTGTCGTCCTCCGGGCCTTGATCCGATTATCCACCCGCCACCTCAATCCTATGGTAGTCGTTTCCCTCATAAGGAAATCGGAGAACTTTCCCACATTCTCTGGCACACAAATCACAGTGACCATGGTGCCGGGACGGTTTTTTTTCATTTGTAAAGGGGCCAGAAAGACGTCGAGAGCGCCCATGTCCAGCATCTTATGGATGAGATAATCATACACCTCTGGGTTCATGTCATCAATACTGGTTTCGATTACAGCCGTCCTCTCAATTTTATAGCCTTCCACTTCATCCAGGACCTCCCCAATGGCCACTCTTAGCAGATTGGGGATGGCCGGTTCCGATGTGCCTGCGCCGTATCCGATCTCTTCTAACGTCATGGAAGGCATGGGGCCAAAACCAGAGGAAAGGGTGGTCAGAATGGCCGCCCCCGTGGGCGTCAGGAGCTCTCCCTCAACCCCGGTGGAATAGATGGGCTTGCCCCTGATAAGCTCAGCGGTGGCCGGGGCAGGTACGGGCAATGTGCCATGGGCGCATTCCACCGTTCCGGTACCCACATGGAGAGGTGAACAATAAACTTTTTCGATCCCAAGGGCGGCCAGCCCGGCAACAGCCCCGACCACGTCAATAATGGCATCCATGGCACCAACTTCGTGGAAGTGGATCTGTTCGATGGTGGTCTGGTGAACCTTGGCCTCGGCCTCGGCCAATCGCGTGAAGATTTCAATACTTTTTCGCTTTATGGATTCTTTTAGATCGCTTTTATCAATGATTTCTTCTATGTCATGAAGATGCCGGTGGTGGTGATGGTGGTGGTCCTCGTCCACAGATACTAAGGCCTGACTTCCCCCGATCCCCCTCTTCGCCACCTTTTTTACCTGGAGATCATAATGGGTGAGATGAAGTTTTGCCAGCTCACCCTTAAGCAGTTCCAGTTCCAAGCCAGCATCCATAAGGGCTCCAAGGATCATGTCCCCGCTCGCCCCGGCAAAACAGTCAAAGTAGGCTACTTTCATGGTTTCCCCCATGTGATTTGACAATTTTCAATCCGTTCAAGAAGCCTCTGAAAGAGAAATTTTGGACTCGCTTCCTACTGGCTCGTGAACCGATTCCTCCGAGGCCCCCCTAACAGCAATCTTATTGATGAGGCTGGCCTGATAGCCTGCGCCAAAGCCATTATCGATATTGACCACAGATACGCCGGAGGCACAGCTATTTAGCATACTGAGGAGAGCGGCAATACCTCCGAAACTGGCCCCATAACCGATGCTGGTGGGCACCCCGATGACCGGACAGGAGACTAACCCCCCCACCACACTGGCCAGAGCCCCTTCCATGCCCGCGACAACTATGGCCACATTGGCTTGAAAGAGCTCCTCTCTAGCATCCAAAACGCGGTGAATACCGGCCACCCCCACATCGTAGATCCGCACCACCCGATTTCCGAGCATTTCAGCCGTTACAGCCGCCTCCTCGGTAACAGGGATGTCGGAAGTACCCGCACAGACCACGGCAATATTGCCCACCTTCTCCTCCGGCTGGGGGTTGATCACTACGATCCTTGCCGTTTCGTAATACTGGCATTTTTCCATCACCTCTTGGATCCCTTCGAATACTTCATGGCTTGCCCGGGTGCCCAAAATGTTATAATGATGCCGGGACATTCTCTTGACAATGCCCTGAATCTGCGGAATGGTTTTTCCCTCGCAGTAAATGACCTCGGGAACACCTGTTCGAATGCATCGGTGGTTGTCAATCCTGGCGTAGCCCAGATCTTCGAAAGGCAGCCTTTTTAACTTATGCATGGCCGCGTCCAGATCCATCCGGCCGCTTTGAACCTGCTTCAACAGGTCTTTTATATACTTGCTGTCCATGCCCCTAACCTTTCTCTTTTGGTGTGATGGCCCGGTTCAGACTTCCCATGGAATATCCTTCCAGGTCAAGCGTTACGAATATAAATCCCAATTCCTTGAAATAATTTGCCACACGGTTTCGTACCGTTTCTTCCGTTAATTTTGGTATGTCTTTTGCGTCTAATTCGATGCGGGCTGTGTCCCCGCAATGCCTAACCCGTACCTGACCCGAGAGTCCCAGGCCCCGGATGAATTCCTCTCCATCATCAACCTGTGTGAGCTTCTCCGCAGTGATCGTGTTGTGATAAGGAATACGAGAGGCCAAACAGGCGTATGCAGGCTTGTCCCATGTGGGGAGATGGAGTTTCTTGGAGAGGAGGCGTATCTCCTCTTTGGACAGTTGAGCCTCGCTTAAGGGACTCCTGACCCCCAATTCACGGGTCGCGCGGATTCCAGGGCGATAATCGCTATGGTCGTCCATGTTTTCTCCATCCGCTACACAGTCGAATCCTCTATCCTTTGCCAGCTCCAACAGCCTACCAAATCGACTTTTCTTACAGATATAGCATTTGTCCTTTGGGTTTTTTACAAATTCTGGGATATTCAGATCATGGGTTTCCACAACAAGGTGCTTCGCACCCAAGGCTTTGGCTAACCTGACAGCGTCCTTTTGTTCATGTTTAGGCGTGGTCTCGGACAGGGCGGTCACGGCCAGGACATCATCACCCAGGACATCGTTGGCAACCTTGAGGAGCAGGGTGCTGTCCACGCCCCCGGAAAAGGCGACCATCACACGACCCATCTCCCTTAGGGTATTCTGAAGGTGCTGATATTTTAATTCAATCTCTTTTCCCTTTTCGTCCATGACAGGTCATCTTGAAAATGTGAAAGTTTCTTCCGCCTTTCGGAACAGCTTTTTCAGCCAGTTATGGGCGGGACTTTGGGTTCTTTTAAGAAAGCTCACATGGGTGAATGAAATACGGTACAATCTAAAGCTCCTTTGTTTTAGGCAACCCCAAAAAACCCCTGTTTGATAAAATGCCTGCTCCGTCAAAAAAAAGAACAGAAACAGGGGGAAAAAAAGGCGTGGTTTCTTTCTAACAAATTCAACGATAGTAGGAAAGAGCACCAGACACGTGGTAAGCAGCACGAGTTGGGGGAATAGAGCGGCGAGGAAGACAACTGGCAAAAGATAATATCGGATCACGTGGTGGGTGAGGAAGTATGCCAAGGTGTAATGACTCCTGATTATTGCCCAAAGAATGTTCCCAAAAGCCAAAGGCGCTTGAATCTTTGTTCCAACTTGGATTTTCTTGCACAAGGATTCTCCCAGCAAGATGAGTGCCGCTATAGAGAAAAAAAGGAATGGGTTTGTTAATAGTCCCAAGCAACAGGCCAAAAGAACGGCCAAGCCAGCCGGCTGCCACGGGAAACGCTTCTTGATTTCCCTGTGCTTGGCATAAAGAAAAGCCTCGGAGGTCCCGTACTCAAAACGTCTCTTGAAACTCTGCGAGAAACGGCTTCGATGTTTGTGTTTTACCTTGCCTTTCGGGATATAAACCAGTCGATAGCCCTTCTTCTTGAGCCTCCAGCAAAGATCCACATCCTCACCTACGCTCAGGCCTTCATCTAAGCCTCCCATCTTCAGATAGGCATCTTTCCTGACCAGCATATTACAGGTGGGAACATAAAAACTCGATTCCTTAACCGCCCCAATAAGTCTCTTCTGACCCATGTTCAGGGGTGACTGGACCTCTTCGTAGCGATCCAGCCAGGTTTCCCGGAAAAAAGAATCCACATACCCGCCCACAAGGGCGTTGCGCAAATCCTGAAAATAGGGCGCCAGTTCCCGAAGCCAGCGCTGATCGGCAATACAATCACTATCCATGAAAGCGATAATTTCGCCCTTAGCTGCTTTAACGCCAACATTTCGCGCCGCTGATTGTCCCTGGTTGTATTTCTGAACAATAAGCCTGACCTTATAACGCCGAACCATGAAAACTGTATGATCCTCTGAGGCATCATCGACAACAATGATTTCCCGTTTTGATGAGGGGTAATCGAGAAATAGCAGTGATTCCAGACACTGGCCGATCTCGTGGGCGCGGTTATAGACCGGAATGATTATGCTGACAAAAGGTTCAAAGGGTTCATCGGGTGGTTTCCATTCCAAGACTCCTGCCTCGCAAAGGGAATCAAGGAATGGAAGAACATCCCGCATTCCCTCCGGGGCGTAGGCCCCACCGGGCCGGAGGCCGTATTCCAATGAAAATCCTTTCCTGCATCTCTGGAGAAGATCGAAAGCCGCAGTATTTACTCGAAAAATTCGGAGCGGATCATGGATCAAAACAATCCCTTCCCCATCTCCGGGAATTAGTTGAATGCCCGGTTTAAGGTAGAATCGGCCTTTGAGAGTGACTTCCCCCATCAAGCTCCAACCGCGGCTAAAGATTTTACGCTGACGCAATTAGCTAAGCACTCGGGATCGGGAAGGCCTAATCTTCTCTGGGTGTGATAAGCTATGGCAGGGCATCCACCGTGACAAAAATCAAATCTGACACAACTTTCGCAGGATTTAATCTCAAGATCGCGAAAAGAATGAAAAATTGGAGAATTTTCCCAGATTTCAGCGAAGGATTCCTCAGGTAGCTTTCCGGCAAGGAATTCCCTTTCCTGCAAGAATGCACATGGGTACACTTCACCTAATGGGGAGACACAGCAGGTGAGTTTAGAGGCCCCGCACATGTTCAGACCCAGGGATCTCCTATCTTCATGGGAGACCGAAAAAAAAGAGTCACCCGTGGAAACGACCATGTGACGGCTCAGCCAATCTGAAAAAGAGAGCATCTGTTCTCTGGAGACATTCAATTGGGACCAGTTTTTTTTCCCCCTTCCGGATGGCCTGAATCGCGAAATCCGGAGTTTGGCCCCAAAAGATGCGGCCAGATCCACAAGTGCGTCCAATTCCGGGAAGCTGAGTTTTGTTAGGACAGTATTAACACTCACCTCAATGTCTCTTTTACTCAAAAATTCAAGTGCATTCAATGCCTTGCGAAAGCTCCCCTTACCCCGGATGGCATCGTTGGAGGCGGGGGTGGCGCCATCCAGGCTTACCTGCATATAGACCAGCTTGTGAGCCAATCTTCCGGCAACTTCATCATCGATGAGGGTGCCGTTGGTGCTGATACAGGTAACGATTCCCTTTTCATGGGAGTAATCCATCAGATCGGGGAAATCCTCCCGCATAAAGGGTTCACCACCACCGATGTTGAACTGAAATACCTTCATGGCCGACATGGTGTCGATCACCTGAAGGCACTGTTCAGTCGTCAGTTCTCCCGGTTTTTTTCGTCCCGAATCAGAAACGCAATGGATGCAGGAAAGATTGCAGGCATAAGTCACTTCCCAGGTCACGTTCACAGGAGCCATGAGCCCCATTTCAACATACTGATTGCTCATAGATCAGGCCTTTTCCCTCGAGCATATCCAGGGCGTGATTCAGCCATTTTTTTACCATCAGGCAAGGCCATTCCCGGTGTTTCGCACAGATGTATTCAATGAGATTGCTCACTGTATGTTTACCGTTAAAAAAGTGATCTTTGATTAGGTCCTTTGTAGGCAAAAAATAGAGCCGCGGTCCTCTGTAATCATAGAAAAGCAGGCCGAACCTCTCTGAACGGACCTGCACACCCTCATTTAGAAGACAGACGGATTCAGAACGCACAAGATTTCTCCCTCTACTATATTCCTGCAGGAGCTAAAAGACGGGGCGCAGGTCCTGTGGACCGGAGGGGGATAGCTCTGCCAGCTTTGCTAATAAATC
Source organism: Candidatus Desulfacyla euxinica (assembly GCA_014382715.1). Taxonomy (GTDB): domain Bacteria; phylum Desulfobacterota; class DSM-4660; order Desulfatiglandales; family Desulfatiglandaceae; genus Desulfacyla; species Desulfacyla euxinica. Next base: position 6,587 of record JACNJD010000348.1, read on the forward strand.
CCGCAGATTCCATCCACAGCGAGTTCTTCAATGGTTACCTCCTCTAAGATGATAGGGGTTTCTTCCTTTGCCCCCTTCACCCGGACCTCATTTTTTTCAATTTCCTTTTCCATACTTGACAACTCCTTCTGCAATGAAAAAAAGCCTAATCAAGCCAAGGAACTTTCAAAGACAAACTCTACTACACCGGCAAAATCATCCCCAATGTAAAATGGGACACTGACGATTGTAGCTTTACCACCCGGTATGTCCATGGTATAGTAATCCAAGGCCTTTTTCTTGTCACGGTACTCCTGGTACAACACTTTCAACTTCTCCATTGTTTCGGGCTTGTGGCATTCACTCATGTTCTTGCCCACAAAGTTTTCTTCGTTCAAAAGTTCCTTGAAGACCTTTTTGCATCTCTCGTTCGCGTAAATAACGTTGAACTCGGGATCTGATGCCACAATGGCTACTTCCACGTTGTCAAACACCTTTTCTATATCAGCCATGGGATTGTTCTCCTTATCTTTTTCTTAGTATTCCTGTTCACGGCGCACGTGACGTCCAGCCTGCATCTACGGTGATCATGTTTCCGGTGATACACCTTGCGTCATCGGAGACCAGCCAGAGAACAGCACGCCCAATATCCTCCGGTGTAAGCTCCGGGTCTTTAATTAAGTGCCCAGCAAAAAAATTTTCCTTGGCTTCCTCCTCCTCCATACCGAAGGACTCCGCAATTCCCTTCATCATGTCCGTCCAGACGGTCCCGGGGCAAACTACATTGGCTCTGATGTTGTGGTCCGCCACTTCCATGGCCACTGATTTGTTAAGCCCTATGATACCATGCTTTGCCGCACAGTAGTGCCCCCCCATACCGAACCCGCGCTGCCCCCCTACAGAAGAGATGCTGACCACCTGGCCGCTTTCTTGCTCGATCATATGGGGTAGAACATATCTACAGCACAAAAAGGTTCCCTTTAGATGGGTATCCAAGACCTCATCCCATGTCTGCTCATCCATGTCCGCAATAGCCTCCATGGATGAATTGCCCGCATTGTTAATGAGGATATCGACCTTCCCAAAGGTCTCCAGAACTTGCTTCACCATGGCCTCCACATCAGATGCCTTTCGAACATCGCATTTGATTCCTATGGCCTTCCGACCCAGCTTCTTAATTTCATCCACGGCCTTGTCCATGGTCTCCGGGGTGGACATGTGGTAGGGAATGGTGCTCATATCCTCGCATATATCCGCAATGGCGATATCCGCACCTTCTTCAGCCATCAATCGGGCTGCTGCGAAGCCGTTGCCACGAGCCCCCCCTGTCACGATGGCCACTTTGCCTTCAAGTTTCATAGGCTCACTCCTTTCTTTTGTTTATTGTCAATTGTTTTTTGCTATCACTGACCCTCAAGTTTCGGGAAATTTGTCTAAGAGTTCCTCTAAATACCGCATATCTTCCAATGCCACATTAGCGCCGTACTCGGCCACTTGAAAATCGAGCTCATCCTGCAGGGAGGAGAGCAGCATCAGAGCGTCGAGATAGTAAACCAACTCGGCATTTTTCTTGAAATCCTCTTTATAAGTCACGAGGATATCCTTCACATCCAGGGCCTTTAGCTTTGCCGAAAATTCCTCCACGTCGATCCGAGATCTAAGGAACTGGTCAATTACCTGTCTGACCTCATTGATCAAGGCCACAACTGATTCGTGCATAGCGTGGGTCATGAGGAATCCCTCTCTCTCGATGGATCATCACCATCGTATATAGCAAGCGCCTTTTCCCCCACAGACGAGATGGTGAATCTGGTCAGTGGAGTGCTCCCTTTTCTCTCTACCCTGTATCGCTCCATCAGACCATTGCGAAGGAGTGTCAGAATCCTGTTTTTCACACCTTGGGAAGAGATTTTTAGCATCTGGGCAAGGGTGTGACAGTGAAACTCACCGGGCTTGCGGTGATGTCAAGTACCCGTGCAGTCGGTGCCTCCCTTTTCCCTGACGATTCTAAGAAAACCTATAAAATCCTCCAATTCTTCCGGCGCCATGAGAACTACTCGCTCAGGTCATTCTTACGACAAAGGTTTTTATCTTGCGAATAAACGCATCAAGATCACTTCCCAATTTATCTAAAATTTCCAGGGCATTATCTTCATTTCCCGATGCGATGGATTCTTTCAACTCTAAGGCCATTTGTTTACAGTCATAAGCGATTTCGCCCGCCTTTACCGTTTTCATATAGGCCATTCTGATTACAGCCTTAAGGGCCCCGCCTTTCTCCGAAAGCGCCGACTTGATCTTCTCCGCCGCACCATCAGATAAGTTCCCTAAATTTCCTTCCGTCTCCTTGAATACCACCAACATCTCTCTAACTAAACTCGGGCCTTTTCCTGTCACATTGGGTCTTGACTGTTCAGCCATTTATCCTCTCCTTTCTATTTTTGATTGAGGAATTAAGGAATTGAGGGATTAATTTCTTAATTCCTAA
>JACNJD010000177.1 GCA_014382715.1 Candidatus Desulfacyla euxinica
ATCTTTTTTTCAAACTTGATGAGCTGGGGCTCAAGGGGATTGGCCTCGGGTGTGACAATGGCGCCCGCACAAAAGGAGACGCCCCCATCTAACTTGTTTCCGCCGAGATCTTCCCCCTTTTCCAATCTCCTTATTGCAGCCATCAATTGGCTGGAATCCAGGTCAAAGACCCCTTTGGCCTCCTTGTGATCGCCAAACATCACAGCGTCACCGGTTAGGCAGAGGACATTATTTATCCCTCTCTGGGAGGCAAAGAGAAGATCAGCCTCAAGGGCCATCCTGTTTCGATCCCTGCACGTCATTTGCAAGATAGGTTCCCCCCCCATCTCCTTGACGAGAAGCGCCCCTCCGAGGGAGGGGAATCGCATGACTGAACTCTGGTGATCGGTCACGTTCATGGCATCCACCTTGTCTTTCAGGAGCTCGATATGATGGGCCATTTTATCAAGATTTGTCCCTTTCGGGGGGGCCACCTCCGAGGTGACGACAAATTTGCCTGAGTTCAGGGCTTTCTTAAAAGCAGAAACCATGGTTGACCTCTTTTTGCGGGTTACGAGTTACGTGTATTGGTACTGGGTATTGGGTATTAGGTACTGGTAGAAGGTTACGGGTGACGGAGGCGCAAGAGATACGGCCCATTGCCAATTATCCAACCATCCAGACTCCAGTATCTTGCATCCTGCATCTTGCATCCTTCATCCTACATCTTCCATCCTTCATCTCGTATCAAGTTTCAAGTTTCAAATTTCCAGTTTCAAGCTTCAAACTCCAATCTCCATTTCCCCGGGCTCAGTTCTCCCTGGTGGTTCCGGGGTTTTTGCAGTTTCCTCATAGCATCGAGCCGGTTCAGCTCATTCAGACGGTTATATATGTGGGTCCATGCGCACTCTTTGTCTTTATCGATTTCGCATTTCCCGTTGTTGGTGCCGCCGCACGGTCCGTTCACAAGGCCCTTGTGGCAGGAAGTAACCGGACAGACCCCGCCGGTTTCACCCAGAATGCAGGTGCCGCACTGGGTACAACTTTCATTAAATTCACCTGGAGAGGTTTCCTGGCCCATGAACAGGGTGTCTAAGGCAGGCACCACCAGTTTTTTTAACTGCCTGGCAATGTTTTGAACACCAAAGGCACAGGTCATGATCAACAGGACGTCGGCCTGGTCCATACGGCCCCCATGCTCGGCCAAGGCATCCCTTGTCAAATTATCACAGGCCACGGGCACCACCACATCACCGGTAACCATCTTCCCCTTTTCGGACAGCTTTTGTTTCATCTCTGCCACTTCGGGCGCGCCGCCTGTCTGCGTAAGGGTTGTACAGGTCCCGCAACCGATGATAAAAACCCGTCCCAGTCCATCTAAGAGTCGATTCAACTCCTCTTCCGGCTTTTGCTGTGTAATGGATCTGATCATGTCTCACTCCTATCCCGCTCCAAATCACATCGGAGACATCTTGTAGCCTCATACTGTGCCTCTTCTTCACTAAAACCTCTCTCCACTTCACGAAAATCCCGTACCCTCTCTTCAGAATCTTCCACGCTTACTTTTGCCCTCAGCCTCTCTTCTTCATACTCCTGGTCTAAGGCCAGACCGATATCGAGTTGTCTCGATGACTTTTCATCAACGATTTTTAACCGTCCTGCCTCTCCCTGGAGGTATTTCTCTATAGCCAGGGCAGCCCGTCTTCCTGAGGCGATGGCTTTAATGAGAGTGCTCGGGCCGGTTGTAAAATCGCCTCCTGCAAAAACGCCTGGGATATTGGTTGCCAGGTTGTTTTCATCTACGGCCAGGCTGCCCCAGAGTGCTCTCTCAAGCTGGCTGTCTTTAGACAGGAAGGAGACGTCAGGCGCCTGCCCGATGGAGATGATGACGGTGTCAGCCTCCACTACCTGAGACTCCTTCTCGTCCACACTCAGGTAAGAACGGCCTTCTTCATCAAATAATGTCTTGCTCCGGATAAATTCCATTCCTATGATCTTCCCATTTTCGCGAATGATCTTCTTGGGCGCCCATAACGGGTTAATAACAACGCCTTCCTCGATGGCCTCACCAATATCCTTTTCCCAGGCCGGCATCTCATCTACTGTTCTTCGATAGAATATCTGGACATCGTCTGCCCCTACCCGGAGGGCCATTCTTGCCACGTCGATAGCCACGTTGCCTCCTCCTATGACCACCACCTTTCCTTCTAACACTGTCTTTTCACCGGTCCTGATCCCCGTCAAGAACTGAAGGCCGTAATAGAGGCCTTCCAGGCCCTCTTCTTCGCCCGGTATCCCGACCCTCATACTTGACTGGGCCCCCGCAGCAATGAATACCGCCTGATACCCCCCCTCCAAAAGGTCATTCACCGTATGTCGGGCGTCAATGGGTGAGTTATAAAGGATCTCTACACCGCAGCTTTCAATATATTTTATCTCATCCTGTATGATCTTGTCAGGCAGGCGGAATTCCGGTATGGCAATGCCTAACATGCCTCCGCCCACCGGTTGCGCCTCAAAAACAGTCACCCTGTAACCCATTTTTGACATGAAATAGGCAGATGTCAGACCAGCAGGTCCGGCCCCCACAACGGCCACCTTCTCGGCCTTTGTTATTGGAAAGGGGTCTCTTGGCCGGTCTCTATGTTCAAAATACCAGTCCGAGGCAAACCTCTTGAGCGACCGGATAGCCACGGATTCGTCTAATTCACCGCGCCGGCATTTGAACTCGCAGGGATTCACGCATATTCTTCCGCATACAGCGGGAAAGGGGTTCCTTTCTCTTATGATCTCCACGGCCTGCTCGTACTTACCGCTTGCAATGGCAGCTACGTAGTTGGGTACATCGATCCCCGCGGGACAGGCGTGCTGACAGGCGGAGATCACCATGGAATCACACGTGGCGCCGGCACAGCGATGATCGAGGATATGCTCCTCATACTCCTTTAAAAAATATTTGAGCGTGGAAAGGGCGGGTTTGGGAGCGGTCTGGCCGAGCCCGCAGAGGGAAGCACTCATGATGGTTTCCCCTAAATCCTTAATGGTCTGTATGTCCTCGATCCGCCCCTCTCCCCGTGTAATCCGGGTCAGGATTTCCAGTAACTCGGTGGTCCCCAGCCGACAGGGGGCGCATTTCCCACACGATTCTGCCTGTGTAAAGCTCAAGAAAAAGCGGGCAATCTCCACCATGCAGTTATTTTCATCCATAACTACCATGCCGCCAGAACCCATAATAGAGCCGATGCGCTGGAGCGTATCGTAGTCTATTGGAAGGTTCAGGTATTGGGGAGAGACACAACCTCCCGAAGGCCCTCCCATCTGCACGGCCTTGAACTGCCTCCCCTTTGGGATGCCGCCCCCGATTTCGAAGATCACATCCTTGACCGTGACACCTATCGGTACCTCCACCAGTCCGGTGTTGTTTACCTTTCCGGCCAGGGAAAAGATCTTGGTTCCCTTGCTTTGATCCGTGCCCACCTCAGTGTACCATTGGGATCCCTTTTCAATGAGAGACGGGATATTGGCCCAGGTCTCCACATTGTTGATGTTGGTGGGTTTACCCCCGAGTCCGGCCTGGGCAGGAAAAGGCGGTCTTGCCCGGGGCATTCCGCGTTTCCCCTCAATGGAGGCCATGAGAGCGGTTTCCTCCCCACACACAAAGGCCCCCGCTCCCATCTTCAACTTGAGGTCAAGATGAAAGCCGGTCCCCAGGATGTTCTCCCCGAGGAGGCCCAATTCGGTCATCTGCTCGAGGGCAATAATCAGATGTTCCACGGCGATCGGGTATTCTTCTCTGACGTATACGTACCCCTTTTCCGCGCCCATGGCATAGGCCCCAACAAGCATGCCCTCCAGAACGGCGTGGGGGTCCCCCTCGAGGATTGCCCGGTCCATGAACGCTCCCGGGTCCCCTTCGTCTGCGTTGCATACGATGTATTTGGGACGGCCCGGGGCCTGGCGCGCAAATCTCCACTTGAGTCCGGTTGAAAAACCGGCGCCTCCTCTCCCTCTCAACCGGGCGGTTATGACTTCTTCGATCACCTCGTCCGGCGTCATTTTTGACAGGGCTTTTACAATGGCCCGGTAGCCCCCTGCCGCGATATAATGTTCTATGCGGGTTGGATCAATGCGACCGCAATTGGCTAAGATCCTCCTTTCCTGCCGTTTGTAAAATGGGATCTGGTTGCGGTAAAATATGAGACGGCCTGTCTTTGGGTCCCGGTAGGCAAGACGATCGATCATACGGTTATTTTTCAGTGTCTGATCGACGATCTCGGCCGCATCTTCGGGCGCTACCTCCTGATACTGAATTCCCATCGGCTCGACCGCAACCACGGGGGCCTTGGCACAGAAACCGTGACACCCGGTGGCCCGTATTTCCACCTGCTCTGAAAGACCCTGTTTTTTGGCTTCCTTTTCCAACGCATCTTTCACCTCGGCAGACCCGTAGGCCCTGCAACCTGTCATGCAGACCTGCACAATGGTCTTCCCTTCGTCCATCCGTGCCAGGATCTTGTTGCGGAGCCATTCAAGTTGTCCCACAGACGATAGTCTTTCCATGCGTTTTTTTTATTGTCCCTCTTGTTTTTTAAACTGGGCCAGTACGCTGCTGACCTTGGGGGGGGAAAGCTTACCATAATAGGTCCGATTGACCATCATGGCAGGCGCCAGGAAGCAGGCCCCCAAACAGGCCACTGTCTCTAAGGTAAACTGGTAATCCGGGCTTGTCTCGCCCTTTTCAAGACCCAACTCCTTTTTCGTGAGTCTCAAAATGCTTCGGCTGCCTTTGACATGGCACGCAGTACCGCGACAGATTCTGACCACATATTTCCCCTTGGGCGTCAGGCTGAATCCCGCATAAAAGGTAATGACGCCCTGGACCTGCGCTGGAAATAGATTGACTGCATTACTTATCTTCTCAATGGATTCCGGAGGGATGTATCCGATGGTCTCCTGAATCTCCTGCAGCAAGGGAATGAGACCCCACTGCTCACCTTTATGATTTTCTATTATTGATGAAAGTTGATTCCAGTCGATCTCTTTTGGCTTCATTTACTGCCCTCCAACTTCTCCACCCTCACCTGGCAGGTCTTGAGACCCTGCGATGACTCAGATCCCAATACCGACAAGCCAACCAGGTTCATGGCATCATTTTTATGAAAAGCCGTCGGTACAAAGATCTGTCCCTCATTTAAATCCTCGTCTATGCGGGCCTCCCTGATAAGGGCACCTTCCCGTGATTGGATATGAACGGTATCCCCGCTCTTGACGTGCAAGCGGGCCCCATCCTTTGAAGATAAAGAGACCTCACCTTTTAAGCCGAAATCCTTTATCCGTTTAGAAATCCCGGTCCGGGTCCCGCCTCCGAGATGAAACCGTTGCGATCCCAGGATCGCCGTCAGAGGATAATCATCGTCCATGGGCCCTTGGTCGGTTGTCTGAAGGGGTGAAAACCTGAGGGTCTTTTCTGTCTCAGTTCTTCTGATCCAGGTCCACGCATCCCCCGGGGTTTCCTGAAGACCTGCGTACATCGGTATCAGGCGCACCATTTCAGCCCGAATTCTTTCTAAGGACCGATAGGCCTTGGGATATCCCATCTTCAAACCCAGGAGATCAAGAATTTCCCAGTCCGGTTTACCGTCCCTCGGCGGGGGCACGACCTGTGTGAAACAGACGATTCGCCCCTCCATGTTTGTAAAGGAGCCCCCCTTTTCAGAGAAGGCGGCGCCCGGCAGGACCACGTCTGCAATCCGGGTGGTTTCGGTGTCAAGGATATCCTGCACTACCAGGAGATCCAAATGCTTTAGGGCCGCCTCTACCCGTTCATGCTGGGGGAGGCTGCGAAGGGGGTTTTCTCCCATGATATAGAGGGCCTTGAGATTCCCCTTTTCAGCCTCCTCTAACATACGAACCACATTCAGACCCTGGTCCGGAGAGATCTTCACATCCCAGGCCCGTTCCCACTCCCCTCGCCCTGAGCCGTCTCCAAGGGGTATACGGCCAGGAAGTGCGTCTGGCACGGTTCCCATATCCCACGCACCCACCTGATTGTTTTCCTTTGTAATGACATAGAGCCCGCCTGATTCACATCCCAAACTCCCCGTCATAAGGGAGAGGTTTAAAATGGCTTCCATTGACCGGGCGCCATGTTTTTGCTGAGTGATCCCATGCCCCACCACAAAACTTATCTTCTTCCCCTTCACCAGATCCGCGGCATAGGCCAGCGATTTCATATCTAAACCGCTCGCTAAGCAGAGTCTTTCGGGATTGAAAGAGGAAAGTGCCTCAGTGTATAGGTTGAATTCTTCCGTGAATCGCTCGATAAAGTTGGAATCGTGGGCAAATTTTTTCCACACCATGGCCGCGAGGCAGTTGATCAACTCATAGTCTTTATCGGGAGAAATGGCTAACCAGAGGGTGGAAAACGGGAAAAGATCAGTCTTTCTCGGATCAATCCCTATGAGGGGAACCCCCCTTTTTGCAGCCCTTTTGAGATAGTAACTCAATACCGGGGCAGATTGGCACGGGTCAGCGCCCAAAACGCAGATCACTTCGGCTTTCTCGAGATTTGCGAGCGGGTTGATGCGGGACCTCCCGTCTGTTTTCTCGTCGATGATTTGCAGGGCCGGTCTCCCGGCCATGGACCCGCCATTGTCCAGGTTATTGGTACCGAAGAGGACTCTGGCCATCTTCTGGAAGAGATAGTTCTCTTCATTTGTGCATTTTGAAGACCCGAAAAAGCCGATACTTTGAGGCCCATAATCCTTTTTTATGGCCAAAAGTCTGCTTGCAACCCGGTCTAAGGCCTCGTCCCATGACACGGTTTTCAGATCCGACTCCCCTCGGATCATAGGCTGTGTCAGCCGTTCCTTGCTATTGAGAAAATCGTGGGCAAAATGCCCTCTAACACAGAGGGTGGCACCGTTGACCGAACCGTTGAGACCGGATGGATTGATTTCTACGGCCCTGTCATCCGCCACGCCCATAAGGATGGAACAACCCACGCCGCAGAAGCCGCAGGAGGTAAGCGTCTCTTTTTCGGGTGTCCCCACATAGCCTGTGGTTTTAGGTGACAGGGCCCCGGTTGGGCAGATGGATACACAGGTGCCGCAAAAGGTGCAGTTGGAACCTTCCAAAGGGAGATCGTAGAGCGTGGCAGGCCGCGATTTGAACCCCCTGAGATTGTAGTCAATGGCCCCGGCCACCACGAGTTCGTGGTCAGCACGGATACATTTCCCACACAGAATGCATTTGCTCAGGTCCCTGACGATGAAGGGGTTGGCCTGTTCAATGGACTTGTAGTTTGGTATGGGATAAAGTCCTGTTTCTCCCAGACCCATCTCGGCAGCGATCCCTCGCAACTGACACCGGTTCCCTTTGCTGCAGACCACACACGACTCGGGATGTTCCGCCATCATGAGGCGAACGATATTCTTTCTGTGTCGAATGACACGGGGAGAGTCTGTCAGGACCTCCATCTTTGCGGCAACGGGGGTGACACATGAGGCCATGACACGGCCATTTTTTTCTTCTTCAATCAGACAGAGGCGACAGGCCCCAAAGGGCTTGAGATCGGGATGGTAACAAAGCTTGGGGATCTTGATGCCATTCTGCTCAGCCGCCTCTAAAATAGTGATCCCAGGGGGGCAGCTAACCCGTATCCCGTTGATCGCCATACTTATTTCATCCAAGTGTATTTTTCCTCCCCCAACACCATCCGCAGATTATGTAACGCGTCATTCATTTATTCAACCATCCTGCATCTTGCATCCTACATCTTGCATCCAGTACCCAATACCGAATACCCAGTACCCAGCATCCATTACCCAATACTCAATCATCTCAGCTTGGCCGCATCCAAATAAAGCTTTAGCTTTTCTTCTCCCCCGATAGTGATGATGTGTACCCCCTGGCAGAGGTCCTTGAGACCTTCGACCGTGTCGGCAAAGATCTCGAGGCTGGCCTTTTGCCTGTCAGGGGCCTTGGCTAACTTCTTGATCACCCAGTCCGGGATCAATCCTGATTTGAAATGACGGTTCAGGAACTGGGCCATACCGGCGGTCCTCAAAATCATCACTTCCGCGATCACCGGGATCCCGAAGGTCTTGGCCTGGTTCATGAATTTCTCAAACCGTGCCAGATCAAATACCGGTGTTGTCAGGAAATAACCGGTGCCGATTTTTGTCATCTCCTCCATCTCCTTCATCTCCAGGTCGGGAACGTTTTTTCCCCATCCGGACTCAACCCCCGAACCCAATACAAACTCGGCCTTTGACGGAAGTTCTTTGCCGTCAACGGTATAGCCCTCCCGCATATGTTCCAAGACAGAGGCGAGTTTTCCTGCATCCACATGGAAAAACATCATTTCCTGAAGACTATCCCCGGTGATCCGGTAATCTTCCGTAAAGGTAAGCACATTTTCGACACCCGCTTCATGGGCAAGGAGGAGGTCCTTTTGCAAATGAGGCCGGCTCTTATCCCTGGTGGTCGTCTGGTAAATGGGCTCAAACCGGTTCTGCTTCAAGAGATTACACGCTTTGATGCTGTCCCCAACGACCCCCTCAATCTCCAACTCCGGGACAGCAACACCATCTACACGCCCCCGTACCATCTCTAAGCGTTTGATCAGGGCTTCCGGCTCTTCATCAATGGGTGCCTGGATCTCAGAGGTGACAACAAATCTCTTCTTGTCTAAGGATTCTTTCAGTTTCATTCTGTTCCCCCCCATATTACAGACTTTGTCAAATAATTGAGTCCTCCAATCGTCAACCTTCAATCTTCAATCCCAAAAGTTTGGCCACCTCCTCCTTTAGCTGGGGAAGGGGAAGAGGTTTGGAAAAACAGACGTCAGCCCCATGCTCCTTCATTTTCTTGAATTTCTCTTCGTCTAAATAGGCCGACAAGACGATAATCTTGATATCTTTTGTCTCCTCGTCCCCCTTGATCTTTTTGCATACCTCATATC
>JACNJD010000166.1 GCA_014382715.1 Candidatus Desulfacyla euxinica
CTTTGCGTGAGAATCAAGGCATAATGATGGTAAATGACAAAGAGAAATATCCCCGCATTAGAAAGGCTGTGGCAGCGGATGTTGAGCCTGCCCACAAGATCCTGAACTTCTTTGCTGAGCAGGGTCTTCTTTTGCCCAGATCGTTGAGTGAGCTTTACGACCACTTGAGAGATTATTTTGTCCTTGAAATGGATCAGGGGGAAATTGTCCAGGGTATATGCGGGTTAGGCATATGCTGGAGTGATCTGGCAGAGATTGAATCCCTGGCCATATCTAACGAGCAGCAGGGAAAAGGTTTAGGTGGCAAACTTGTTGATGCATGCCTTAAGGAGGCCCGCTTTCTCGGGATAAAAAGGGTCTTTACCCTTACCTATATCCCGGATTTTTTCTTGAAACTCGGGTTCAGGGAGATTGATAAAGCAGCCCTTCCCCAGAAAATATGGGCCGACTGCCTGAAGTGCCCCAAGTTTCCCAATTGCGATGAGACGGCCTTGATGCTCGACTTAAAGGAAACAGATTCTTGATTGCAGATTGATACCCAAAAATTTGAGCACTTAAAAGGAGGATGATATGTTTGGCATGGGTATGCCTGAACTGATTATTATTTTGGTTATTGCTGTGATTGTCATCGGGCCAAAGAAACTGCCCGATCTGGCGAAGTCCCTTGGAAAAGGGATGTCTGAATTCAAAAAAGCAACCCAGGAGATTAAGGAAAGCCTGGACATGGAAGAGGAGTTCAAAGAGGTAAAAGAGGATTTAGTAGATTCCGTCAGCGGTCTAAACAAACCGTTAGATCTGGAACATGACAAGCCTCCTGAAGATGAACCACCAAAGTATGATGACTTCGATGCAATGCTGGACGACTACGATCAGGCAAAGCAAAAAGAAGAGGAAAAGAATGAACCGTTAAAAGAAGAAATGGCCAGGAAAGACTCAGGCCCTTCAACGGAGAAAAACCAGGATGACTGATGAGGATAAGCAGCCTTTTTTAGGCCATTTAGAGGAACTGCGAAAGAGGTTTGTAGCAATCGCCATTGCCCTGGGCGTGGGGTTTGCCGTTTCATATGCGTTTTCTGAACAGCTTTTCAATTTACTGATTCTGCCCCTCAAGGCGGTTATGCCTGAAGGCGATCAACTAATATTCACTAACCTGCCCGAGATGTTCTTTACTTACCTGAAGGTGGCCTTTCTATCGGGCGTTCTGCTCATGGCGCCTTTTATCTTTTATCAGTTATGGATGTTTATTGCCCCCGGTCTGTACAGGAGAGAGAAAAAATATGTAATTCCCTTTGTTGTGGCCTCTACCATCCTCTTTGTAGGTGGAGCGCTTTTTGGTTATTTCGTTGTCTTTCCTTTCGGGTTCAAATTTTTCATAGGGTTTTCCAATGAGTATGTGAAGGCCCTCCCATCGGTTAAGCAATATTTCTCCTTTGCAATAAAGCTTCTCTTTGCCTTTGGCATTGTTTTTGAGCTCCCTGTGGTTATTTTCTTTTTGACAAAGATGGGGATTGTTACGCCCGAATTGTTGAGCCGGAAAAGGAAGTATGCAATACTCTTAACGTTCGTTTTGGCCGCTATACTGACCCCGCCGGATGTTATCACCCAGTGCATGATGGCAGGCCCTTTGATAATATTGTACGAAATTGGGATTTTAGTCTCTCGGACTGCGCGGCAGAAAAAGGAATCGAAGGAAGAGAAAGAGGAAGAGAAGGAGGAAGAAAAGAAAGAATAGGCGGGGATTTGAATGTTGCATCCGAAACAGGCAGAACTTCTGACCCCTGAGACCCATGAACGGTTACTGAAGAGGTACCATGCTGTTCCCCGAAATGGTCAATAAAATTGGTTCTTTCTCTGCTTCCCCGTTGGGGTCAAAAGTGATGATGCCGGAAACTCCGTAAAATCCTTGAGACCCAAGCAATGCATTCACCAGGTCTTTTCTTGTTCGTATTTCTTTATCTGACAGTACTTTCTTCAGGAGCCTGATGGTATCGTAACCATTGGCGGCCAGGATGCCGGGATCAGCATCAAAATTATCTCTATACTCTTCAACAAATATCCGGACACCCGCCTCTTCGGAGTCCCCAACAAAGCCGGAACAAAAAAGAGCCCCCTGGATATAGTCCTTTGCCATCTCCACTAATTTGGGGGATTGCCAGGCGCTCGTCCCTAAGAGTTGGACTTCCAGGACGTCGTAAAAGGTCAGTTGTGGAGCGATCATTGCTACACGCTGGAAACTATCCGGTATAAAAATGGCATCGAAATCTATTATAGGCTCTGGTTCTTCCGGATATATTGAGTCCTCTTCATCCTCCGGGGTCTTCATATCTTCAAGCCTTTGCACTAAGGACGCCGGTCTCGGGTAGTAAAGCCCCACCATTTTTTTTATCTGGTCGGCAAAATCCGTATCATCGACCCCATAGGACTCCACGGCGGTCACTGTTCCACCCATATCATTCAACCTGTCCCAGAAAAGGTTCATGCTGTAACGCCCATAGGCATTGTCCGGATACAAGATCCCAAAATGTTTAAGCCCCATTTGGCCCATTGCAACATCAATAAGACCATCTATCTCTTGAGAGGGAGTAAGAAAATTGCGGAAAATCATTTCGCCCTCTTCCACAACCCCTTCCCTCTGCGTCAGGGCGATGACTGGCACGCCCATTTCTTGTGCCTTTCTGGCCACAGCGATGGCTGCTCTGCTCGAAACAGGGCCGATTATCGCCATGATCTTTTCATCAATAACGAGATTTTCAAGCGCCGCTAAGGCCTCTTCCGGCCTCCCCTTTGTATCTCTTATTAACAACTCCAGGCCTGTCTCGGCAGTTTGATCCCAGTGCACGCCAAGTCCGAGTTCAACTCCTTTTAAGACCTCCTCGCCGTAGATGGAAAAAGGGCCACTAAGGGGAAGTAAGCACCCCAATACACCTTGTTTAACCGCCATTTCCTCTTCTGTACGCTTTACAAGCTCCCTTCCCTTTGAAAGCCACTCTTCGTCTCTGGTGGAATGAAGCAGTGATGTTGCAGCCTCTATTGCTTTTTTTTTGTCATTCTGTTCGAGGTAAATAGATGCGATTCTGTAATAGATCTTCGGTGCATAAAGGGTTCCTACAGCACCTTCTGCAAGTTGGTTGAGGATTTTTAGCCCGCTGTTCGATATCAATTCGTTCAATTTTTCATCGATTTGGGTTATCTTTTGGGGATCATCGGACCATTCTTTCTTCGCCTTAAGCCACCAGCCGAAGGCCTGAGTCTTTTCCCCCAAAACGCTGAAGTTGTCCCCCAGGAGCATGAGGATATCTCTCTTCAAGGGGTGGTCGGGATATGTGTCAAGCCATTCCAACGCCCTGGCTGCACAAAGTCTGTTTTTGCCAATACGGAAAAGGATGTCGGTAATCTCATAGCGTACACCTGGTATCCAGGTATAATCAGGATATTCTCGAGAGATCTTTTCTAAGATAGTCAGGGCATTTTCGGGCTGGTTAAGCTTGAGATATATTTCAGATGTGCGTTTAAGCGCCAGGGCTGATCTTTCGCCCTTAGGCGCATGTTTAAGAAAGGTTCCATAAGCATCCAGGGCCTTTTTTAACTCACCATTTTCCAAGTACCCTTCGGCAAGGGTAAAGAGCTCCGGTCTGCCCTGCTCCACCTTAACAGGTGGTGGCGTCTTGGTCTGACATGCAGCCAAAAAAAAGGCTATCCCCACCACTAAGAGGGGGACAGCCTTTTTTGTTAGAAAAAACCTGATGATCACTTCTCAACTTCCTCAAAATCCGCGTCGACCACATCTTCATCTTGTGACGGTCCTGCTGCGGATTCAGGACCTGCTCCGCCTGCGCCCGGGTCCTGCTGATCCTGGCTGGCATTTGCATACATGGTCTCTGCCAGTTTGTGGGATGCCTGGGTCAATTCTTCAGTAAGTCGTTTGATTTCCTCTGTGTCCTCTCCTTCGGCAGCCTTTTTCAAATTGTCAATCGCCTGGGTGATATTCGCTTTTGTGGCATCATCCAACTTGTCGCCCACCTCTTTGACAGACTTCTCAGTAGAATAGATCATGGAATCGGCCATGTTGCGGGCATCAATGAGTTCTCTTTTCTTTTTATCTTCCTCTGCGTGTATTTCCGCATCCTTGATGAGGCTATCAATCTCCTCTTCGCTCAGGCCGCTGGAGGCGGTAATCTTGATCGATTGCTCTTTCCCTGTCCCCATGTCCTTTGCGGAAACACTGACTATCCCATTGGCGTCGATATCAAAGGTCACCTCAATCTGGGGAAGACCCCTCGGGGCCGGAGGGATTCCCACCAATTGAAACCGGCCCAAGGTCTTGTTGGTGGCAGCCATTTCCCGCTCCCCCTGGAGCACATGTATTTCAACTGCAGGCTGGTTATCGGCAGCAGTTGAAAAAATCTGACTCTTTTTGGTGGGGATGGTGGTATTTTTTTCGATAAGCTTGGTGAAAACACCTCCCAAGGTCTCGATACCGAGGGAAAGAGGGGTAACATCAAGGAGCAGCACATCTTTGACCTCGCCCTTGAGAACACCACCCTGAACAGCAGCGCCAACAGCCACCACTTCGTCAGGATTAACGCCCTTGCTCGGCTCCTTGCCAAAGATCTCCTTAACCTTTTCCTGCACCTTTGGCATGCGGGTCATACCGCCGACCAAGACCACTTCATCGATATCGTTCGGTGAAAGGCCAGCGTCTCTTATTGCTGTCTTACACGGACCTACTATCTTTTCAATCAAATCATCAACCAACCCTTCCAATTTTGCACGGGTCAGTTTAATATTCAGGTGTTTGGGACCACTGGCGTCAGCTGTAATAAAGGGGAGATTCACATCCGTCTCCATGGAACCTGATAACTCAACCTTTGCCTTTTCAGCGCCTTCTTTTAATCTCTGAAGGGCCATCTTGTCATTTCGAAGATCGATGCCCTGATCCTTTTTAAATTCATCTGCCAAATACTCGATAATCCTCAAGTCAAAATCCTCACCGCCCAGATGGGTATCGCCATTGGTGGACTTAACCTCAAAAACCCCTTCGCCTATCTCCAACACAGAGATGTCAAAGGTCCCGCCACCCAAATCAAAGACAGCTATCTTTTTGTCTCCCTTTTTGTCTAAACCAAAGGCCAAAGACGCGGCAGTGGGCTCGTTAATAATCCTTTCCACATTCAGGCCGGCAATACGCCCGGCATCTTTGGTGGCCTGTCTCTGGCTGTCATTAAAATATGCCGGGACTGTAACTACGGCATCTTCGATTTTTTCTCCGAGGTACTCCTCTGCGGTTTCTTTCATCTTTGTGAGAATCATTGCTGATATCTCAGCTGGGCTGTAGTCCTTTCCCTTTATGGACACATGGGCGTCGCCATTAGATGCCTTGCTGATCTTATAAGGGAGAACCTTAATATCTCTTTCTACCTCGGGTGAAGCAAATTTTCGGCCGATAAGCCGTTTGACAGCAAAGACTGTATTTTCCGGATTGGTAACAGCCTGCCTCTTGGCGGTCTGGCCAACCAGTCTTTCTCCGCTGTCCGTAAAGGCTACAATGGAGGGAGTAGTTCTACTTCCCTCTGCATTGGCGATCACTATAGGGTCCCCACCTTCCATCACAGCGACACACGAGTTGGTTGTCCCGAGATCGATTCCTATTGTTTTTCCCATATCTACTGCCTCCTAATATCTGAAAATTTTTTATAATTTAAATTAATTTCTTAAACGGAAGACTTCTTGAAATAATTTTACGTTTTGCGTTTCTGCAAAAGGCCCTTTTTTTCTCTCCGTAGGTCGGTCTATCGGAGTTATGCAGTCTTCTTGCTCACAATGACCATAGATGGTCGAATCAGTCTCTGATTAAGGATGTAACCCTTTTGAAGGTCTTTGATCACGCTGCCAGGTTCCACTCGGTCGTTAGCCATTTCTGAAACTGCTTCATGAAAATTGGGGTCAAACTGTTCACCAACCGCCTCAACCGTTTTTACCCCCGCCTTCTGCAGAATATCCGTTAGCCCCTTCAAAGTGAGGTCAATACCCTCTCGGATAGCCTCAATCGAATCTTCATCCTGCGAATGGGTAATAGCCTTTTCGAGGTTATCGACTACCGGAAGGAGCTGCTTTATCAACGATTCATTAGCAAATTTAACTAAATCCTGCCGCTCTTTCTGATATCGCTTCTTTAAATTGTCGATTTCTGCCTGAGAGCGGATATAAAGATCAAGATTCTTGTCTGAAGCTTCCTGAACCTTTTCAACTTTTTTTATTAATTGGGCCTTTGTCATCTTTGTTATAGGGATCTCTTCTTCCTCTTGATCTTGAGATTCTCCCTCTTCCCGAGGATCTTCTTCCAATTCCCCGGAATCGGTGTCTATCTGGTTATCCCTATTTTTATCCTTATCCATAACACTGACCCTGACTGCATTTAATGTCGGTCATCGAACCGATATTCTTTCCCAATTTCAACCCTAAACGAAGAAACATTAAGCATCGAAAAATGCTTTGTCAAGGCAGGCCATGGTAAGCTTGCCATACCGAAAGGAGCCTGCTTTTGTTCAGAAAAACCCGAAAAACAGTTAATCGTTCAGGCCTCCCCGCACAGCCGAATTCAATTGTTCCAGGTTGTATTCACTTGGTTGATTTTGTTTTATGGCAGGCAGGTATCTGGTAGGTTATGAATGTTTGAGTTCCCTGTCAGAGTACATGGGAGGGGTAAACGTCAGGGCTCATGATTTTTCTCAGGTCATTCAAAAGGCGTGGGGCGTATTCTCTTGTAAGACGACGCGTTTCATCATCATTATACCCGGTGGGTTTGATAAATAGGCCATCAGCACCTGCCTTGAACATGGCAGCAGCATCATTGATCAACGATTTCCTGGTATAAAACACCGCAGGAATCTGAGGGTAATGGAGTCGCGTCTGCCGGAGGTTAAAAAGGCCATACCTGCTGTTCTGCCCGATCCGACCACAGACATCCTCGAATAACTTTCTCCAGCAATCCACGATAGCAAAAAGTCTCTTAAGAAATTCGTTATTAATATCTCCCTGGAAGCTGTCAAGCCCCCCGTAGACCTGGCCTATGGTTGGGAAATCGGCGGTCTTTTTTTTGAGTTCGTCCATTGGCGTCAAATACGGATCAACCACGTCCTCATCCTGTCCCCACAGGTCAAGAAGAAACAGGGAAGGGGTTTTGGCGGCCAATAGATTCTTGGCTTCAGCAAAGGTGTAGGCCTGAACAAATTCAAGGTCAGGAGCAGAAGGGGAGATCTCATATTTCACAAGATCATGCTCAAATCCGGAGTCATCAATAAAGCAAATAACCGGCTTCATTTCTCTTGTGCCTTTTAAATCCCTTTTCCTGTCAATTTTACCAATGCTTCTAAATATTTCTCCCGCGTCTTATTGACAATTTCGTCCGGCAATTTGGGTGGGGGTGGTTTTTTCGGCCAGTTGATTTCAATCAGATAATCTCTAAGAAACTGTTTATCGAAACTCTGTTGCGGTCCTCCAGGGCTGTAATCAGACATGGGCCAGAACCTTGATGAATCGGGTGTTAATACCTCATCAATCAGGATCAGCCGGTTGTCTTTGAAGCCAAACTCAAATTTTGTATCTGCTACGATAATTCCCTTCTCTGCGGCCAGATCCCTTCCAAATTCATAAATCCGGAGGCTGATACGCTGCACCTCCTCTGCTACGTTCTTGCCGAGAATCTCTACTGCCTTTTCAAAACTGATATTTTCATCGTGCATGCCGTCTTCGGCTTTGGTTGAGGGGGTAAAAATAGGCGCTCTGAGTTGATCGGACTCCTGCATTTCTTTGGGGAGCTCGATACCACAGACACATCCTGTCCGGAGATATCCCTGCCAGCCCGAACCGGACAGGTATCCTCTGACAATACATTCCACAGGGAGCGGCTCTGTCTTTTTGACAAGCATGCTGCGGCCCTCGAGTTGCGGGGCATATTTCTGGCAGACCTCCGGATATTCATTCGGGTTACTGCTTATCAGATGATTTTCGATGACAGACTCCAACTTCCCGAACCAGAAGAGAGATATTTTTGTCAGTATTTTCCCCTTATCGGGAATAGGGTCATCCATAACCACATCAAAAGCTGACATGCGGTCGCTTGCGACAATCAACAGCTTATCTTCAACTTCATAAACATCTCTGACCTTTCCCCGTTTCACAAGTTTGATGTCTTCAAAATTGCTTTCTGTTAAAACGTCTGAGTTCATGCTTCATCTCCTTTATTCAATTGATTATTGCAGGTTGATCCCGCGATGCGCGGGATTGAACATTTCTGGAATCGTATGGCTGACCAAATCCCTGAATCCCCAAATTTCTCAATTCCTCAATTCCATCCGATATTCCCGATAATATTTCAGCACCATGTTTCGGAATGAAACAGTTTCTTTATAGGGGGGTATCCCATTATACTGTTTTACCCTATGAGGCCCGGCATTATAAGAGGCCAGGGCCAAGCTGATGTCTCCATTTTGTGCCTTCATGAGCCCTGAAAAATATTTATATCCGAACTCAATCGACTTGCCTGGATTTAGGCGATCATCCCGGTCTTTCTTCAATAAGTCTCTCTTATATCTCTTGAAGAGCTTAGACCGTTCCCGGCCACATTTCAAGGATTTCTGCATTAGCCCCCGGGCATCTTTGGCGAGTTTTGTCTTGTTTGTTGCAGTAACCTCGGAAAGAAGGAGCCTGGCCCTTTTCCTCAGTTTTCGTTGACGTTCCGTAAGAGATATGGCTTCTTCGAAATATGACGGCATATAGATGTTTTTCATCCCCAGGCCTTTCCCCGTCTGTGGCATAATCTGGGTCAGGCCAGCAGCTCCCACGTAAGAAACAGCATGAGGGTCAAAATTGGATTCCCTCTTTATCAGGGC
>JACNJD010000365.1 GCA_014382715.1 Candidatus Desulfacyla euxinica
TACCACGACTGGAACGAGCGTATTACCCGCGAATGTTACGGGCCGAATACGCGGGCCCGGCTGCATGGTGATCATGGGCTTATCCTGGAGTTAATCAACAATTACGAGTATATGAGCTTTGATTTCGGGCCGACCCTTCTTTCGTGGTTAGAGAAGACACATCCATGGATCTATGGTCAGATTTTAGATGCTGACCGGTTGAGCCGGGACCGTTTTCATGGGCATGGAAATGCCCTGGCCCAGGTATACAACCATATTATCATGCCCTTAGCCACCACAAGGGACAGGCTGACGCAGATCCGTTGGGGTCTGGCCGATTTCAAACATCGCTTTGGACGTCGTGCAGAAGGGATGTGGCTGAGTGAGATGGCAGTAGATAGGGAGAGCCTGAACCTGATGGCCGAAGAGGGTGTGAAGTTCACCATACTGTCTCCTACACAGGCCCAATCCGTTCGTCTTTTAAAAGGATCTTCCGATGACAAACCGTGGCAGGACGTAAGAGGAGCGATCAACCCGACCAGGCCTTACCGGGTGTTGTTGGGCGGAGAAGAGGGGCATTTTATTGACGTCTTTTTTTACGACGGACCGGTTTCGAGGGCCGTGGCTTACGAAAAACTCTTGGCATCGGGTCAAGATCTTCTTGCCCGTATTGAAGATGCGTTCGGGACGCATGATGATGGACCGGAATTAGTCAGCCTGGCCACTGACGGAGAGTCCTACGGACACCATTTTAAATTTGGTGATCTTGCCCTGTCCTGGTTTTTCCATTCCCTGGAGCGGGGAGAACGGATCAAACTTGCCAACTACGGTCTGTTTCTTGAAAATTTTCCTCCGCAGGAGGAGGTCAGGATTGTCGAAAACAGCTCTTGGAGCTGCGCCCATGGCGTGGAGAGATGGCGCGCAGACTGCGGATGCAGTGTCAGCCAGACCCCGGGGTGGAATCAGGCATGGCGGGCCCCCTTGAGGGAGGGTCTCGACTGGTTGAGCAACGAACTGGCAGGAGTTTTTGAGGAAAGGGGAGGGCGGCTCTTCAAAGACCCCTGGAAGGCCAGAGATGAATACATTACACTCTTTCTCGATTCCACTGCTGAAGTGCGGGAGCGATACATCAGAAGCCACAGCCTGAGATCACTCGAGGAAGAAGAACAAATCGAGGCATTTCAACTCCTCGAAGTTCAGCGTATGGCCCTTTACATGTTTACCAGCTGCGGCTGGTTTTTTGACGATATCTCAGGGCTTGAACCTGTGCAGGTGCTTAAATACGCTGCCCGGGCAATGGAGTTGGCGGAATCATGGACCAATAAGGATTTGGATTCCGGGCTTATGAAATATCTTTCTAAGGCCAGGAGTAATGATTCTGATTACCGGGATGGCAAAGATGTATACGATTCCCTGGTAAGACCCATCAGTATAGACCCCTCCCGTGCCATTGCCCATTATGCCCTTGCCGGCCTGACCGATGGTGTTTCCCGGGCAGGGGGTGTTTTTTCCGAAAGGGTTCGTCCTCTATCTGAGCTGTTTTTCACGGAAGGGGAAGTCAAGGCCACATTGGGACAGGCAGAGGTGATAGAGGTCGGGACAGGTCGGCTGTTCATGCGGGTATACCTGGCCTTGCTCGGTGAAACAGGAAAATTAAACTGTCTTGTGGGGTCAGACGCCGGAGGGTTTGATCTTGAGAAGACAGCCGGTGAGATACGACAGACATTGACATCCTCTCCAAAAAAAGCAGAGGATATTTTTCGTACTTATGTGGCTGAGGTCAGACAGTACGGGTCCGAGGATCTCATCCCTGACACCCTTAAAACCTTTATGGAAGGCATGGTCTTGAGTCTGAATTGCCGGAACAGGGATTATATCCTTAAATATGATGCCTTTCTTGAGGATGTTTTTTCTTTGCGCAAGGAGAGGGGAGATCTGGTTCCTGTAATTCCGGAGGATCTTTTGTCCATTCTTCTATGTGATGAACTGAACAGGCTTTTTTCTCCGGATGAGGAGAAACGATCGGTAGAATGGACGAGGCTCAATGACCTGACTGCTCAGGCCAAATCCCTGAAAATGGTTTTGAATGATAAGAGCACCAGAGAAAAGTCCCAGGATTATCTTGCCCGTGAGATGAACCGCCTGGCCTCGACCCCTGACACCATCCCTATAAAGAACGTTATAGAGTTTTTAAATATGGCCGAGGATCTGAATCTGAAACCGGATCTGTGGGAGTGTCAGAATATGTTTTACGAGCTCTATAACAATCCGGATTTTACGCAGGGCCTTGGGGCTGATATTTCCCCCGTATTCCATGAATTAGGAAGACGGCTGGGTTTCCTGGCTTCTGCAGGGATGGAATTGAAGGCGTAATGGATTTTTCTGCAGTGCATGCGCTCATAGTTATTTCCTTCCTCAATCTCGATGGTCTCGTAATAAATCTCCAAGGCCGTCACTTCCTCGAAGGCGGGAGTCCAGTCCCACCGCGGGATGATTTTCCTGGATTCCCGCTTTCGCGGGAATGACAAAAACAGGTGAGTGACTTTTTACGAATTCCTCAATCTTGCTAAAACGCTTGACAAATTAAGTGACATTTACTAACTCATAAAAACAGTATGATTTATGATTAAATTGCATGCTGGGTAAGGATTCCTAACCTGATCTTTCATGGGAGTTTTGAATAAGGTGTCTTGAGTTCCGCGTTTTCTCAATGGTTGTTTCAGGAAAGGAGTAATTAATGTCTGAAGACCTGGTATTGATCAAAAAAGAGGAAAAAACCTGTACCGTGGTCATGAACCGGCCCCGGATCATGAACGCCCTCAATGGTGAAATGGTTGAAGAACTCGGAAGGGCCTTTGATCAGATTGCCAGGGACGATGAGATCCGTGCGGTCATCTTTGAGGGAGCCGGTGATAATTTTTCATCCGGCGCCGATGTTTCCCTTTTCACCGACAACCTTTCGGCCCCGGAATGGTTAGACGGCATGAAAAGTTTCGGGCAACTTGTGCGGCTGATGCGAGAAATGCCCCAGCCCCTTATTGCAAAGGTCAGAGGAGCAGCCGTTGGAGGGGGGTTCAGTCTTGCCATGGCAGGAGATTTTGTTCTGGCCTCTCAGGAGGCAAGATTTTGTCTGAACTTCGTGCACATCGGCGCAGTCCTTGATGGCGGGGCCACATACTTCCTTCCCCGGCTCGTTGGGCTTGTCAAGGCCAGGGAGATCGCTCTTCTCGGAGAATTCATAGACGGGAAAAAGGCTGAGTCTTTTGGCCTTATATATAAATCAGTACCGGATGAAGAACTGGATCGGGAAGTAAATACGCTGGCAGGGTCCCTTGTTGCCAAGCCTCCCGTTTCACTCTCCCTGATCAAAAAATCCCTTGAAAACAGTCTGGACAAGTCCCTGAAAGATGTCCTTGAGTGGGAGGCCGCACACCAGTCGGTTATGCTCCAGAGTACTGAACACAAAGAGATGGTAGATCTGTTTCTGAAATCGCGAGGAAAATAACTTATGGCAGAAGCAAAAGCCTGGCCTCCTGGCCGTATAAAGATTGCTGATGCCCTGAGGGTATTGCTTGAAACAAAGGACTTCGGTGCCATAACCACGTCGGAGATCGCCAAGAGCGCCGGGGTTACTGAAGCGCTCATATATAAGTATTTTAAGGGCAAGAGAGATCTTTTATACCAGCTTCTCAGTGAGTATCTTGAACATTATGATGTCCAGGTTGAACGCGATCTGAAGGGCATTAAGGGGGCCTTGAACAAGTTGAGAAAGCTGATCTGGTCACATATTAACGTATATGCAACCGACAGGGTCTTTGCCAAGATCCTCCTTCTCGATGTCCGGAGTTTTTCTGACTATTACACCAGTGAGACATATAAGCTGGTCAGGAAATACACCGAGATCCTGTTAGAAATTATCCAGGAGGGGATAAAGAACCAGGAAATCAGAGACGATATTCCGCCTGTTTTTTTGAGGCAGGCCATCCTCGGTTCTATCGAGAATGTGTGCCTTACGAGAGTGGTGTTCGACCAGAAGATATCCCCTGACGATCTGACAGAGAAGCTATGCGAATTTGTTTTTAAAGGGATTGAGCACGGAGCGTCAAAAAACTGAGTCCCCCTCAACCACTCAACTACTTAACGACTAAACGTGTAATAAGGAGATTCGCGGCATGGGAAAATGGATGGACGGTTATCTTGAGAAGCTTGTCAAGGTTCGCGAAGAAAATGCCGGTGGCGGAGGCGAAAAGCGCGTTGAGCTTCAACATAAATTAGGGAAGCTGACTGCGAGGGAGAGAATTGATATCCTGAC
This sequence comes from Candidatus Desulfacyla euxinica, assembly GCA_014382715.1. GTDB lineage: Bacteria > Desulfobacterota > DSM-4660 > Desulfatiglandales > Desulfatiglandaceae > Desulfacyla > Desulfacyla euxinica. The sequence goes on from JACNJD010000365.1 coordinate 4,292, forward strand.
CGATCCCGGCACATTCGAGGAACTCGGCTCCGTTGTAAGGGAGTTCAAGCTTCCTGGGGATGAAGAGGGGAAGCCCAGTCCGGCTGATGGTGTCGTAATGGGTCTGGCTCAAGTTAATGGAAGGCAGATCATGGTATACTCTCTTGACTTTACCGTAATGTCCGGAGCCATCGGAGACCAGGGGGTGTGGAAGATCGCTGAACTGATCCGAATGGCGGGGCAGGAGCAGGTTCCCATCATCGGGATTTTTGACTCGGCCGGCTCCAGACTTGATTTCAGGAATGGTTTTGTAGGGCTTCATGGTATGGGCTCCCTGATTAGGGATTATTGTCTTTACTCCGGGGTGATTCCCCGGATAGCGCTTGTCCTGGGGCCCTGTACAGGACCATTGGCCCAGGTTCCGGTTCTGTCGGATTTCCTTATCATGAATGCGAGTACCGGGTTCTTGTGGATGGGAGGAGAGATTGAATCGGATGATGCCGGTTCGGCCGAGTTTCACATGGAAAAGAGCGGGCAGTGTGACCTAGTGGCGGAAAGCGACCAGGAAGCCCTGAATATGGCCAAGGAAATTCTCCAGTTCATACCCCAGAACTGCTGGGAAAGGCCCGAGATGTTGAAGACCGGGGACGATCCGGAAAGGGCCGAAGAGGCCCTGCTCGATATTATGCCCGAAAATCCCAAGTTTACTTATGATATGCACGAGGTCATTGATCTGATAGTGGATAACGGAGAGTTCTTTGAGATTCAGGAGGACTTCGCCCCTAACATGATAGTGGGTTTTGCCCGGTTTGACGGGTTAGTTGCAGGTATTGCCGCCAGCAACCCGGACGAACTGAGCGGCATCATGGAGCCCGACTCCTCGGATAAGTATGACCGGTTCATTATGTTTTTGGACGCGTTCAGCATCCCCCTTATAACCATTTCCGACACGACCGCATTCCCGCCCGGGGATAAATGGGAGCGGATGGGGGTCATCAGACACGGGGCCAAGAATCTGCACGGGTACTCACACCTTACCAATCCCAAAGTGAGCATAGTGCTGAGAAGGTCCTACGGCGGGTCCAACATCGTTATGGGCTGCAGCAAGATGGGGCCTGATTTTATTTACGCCTGGCCCACCACCGAGTTCGCACCCACAGGGCCGGAGATGATTGTTCACGCGGTGTTTCACAAGCAGTTGGCCAAGGCAAAGGAGGATGGCAACTACGATGATGTCTATAACTTCTTTTTGAATATCCTGAAGAAGGAGTTCAGTGTCATGACCTTTGGCAAGCTCTACACTACCTGGTACACGGTCAATGAGGTGATTGATCCGAGAGAGACGCGTTCCAGGATCGTCAAGGCCCTGCACGCAACTCTGAACAAGAAGGAGAAGATGCCGGAGAAGAGGCGTTATATCAAACCTGCGTAAGTGGCGGAAAAAGATGAACATCGAGGTAAGCGAAGACTCCGACATCGAACGTCCAGGTAAGCGAAGACTCCGATCACGCCAAGGCGTGAAAAAGCAAATATTTACTTTAGGCAATTCAAACTTTAGGCACTTTAGCTCACTTTTCCGGTTTATCCGCGTTAGGAGGTTTTTCAATAATGGGCAAGAGAATGGAAGAGGCCGTTAAGAGATATCATGAAATCCAGGAGAATAACCTCCAGGGCGGAGGTGCCAAGCATATGGAAAGACAGCATAAGCGTGGCAAATTCTCGGCCCGTGAGAGGATTGAGGTCCTGATTGACCCCGGGACTTTCAGGGAATTAGGGTCCTCCGTAGGCACCACCAGCATGCGTATTGACGGAAAAATACCGGAGGCCCCGTGCGACGGTGCAGTGGTCGGCACGGCCAAGGTAAACGACCGTATGATCATGGTTCACGCGAGCGACTTTACGGTCTTGGGCGGGTCCGTGGGGGCTCAGCATATGCTCAAATTTTCCAGACCTATCGAAATGGCCGCCATGTGGGGAATTCCCTATGTGATCCTTCTCGATTCCTCTGGTGGCAGACTGGGGTACAGGGACGTGCCCATGGCGGGCATAGACTGGCAATTCAGGATACAGTCCATGTATTCAGGCGTTATTCCCCAGATCACCGTGCTTATGGGTCCATGCATTGCGGGCGGGGCTTATATTCCTGCACTTTGCGATTTTCTGATCATCAGCAGGAACTCAGGCAATATGTGGTTGGGAGGTCCCCGGCAGACCCAGGCCGCCACATCGGAAGTCATAGACAAGAACGTTGGGGGCGCGGATTACCATATGGAGTTCAGTGGAAGCTGTGATCTTGTGGGAGACACTGACGAGGAATCAATCAATCAATGCAGGCAACTGCTCAGCTACCTGCCCCAGAGCTACAAAGAAACCCCTCCCCGCTGTGACCAGACCGATGATCCTGAGCGGGAAGTGGAAGCCCTGGCCGATCTTGTTCCTGATGAATATGAGAAGACCTATGATATGCACGATGTCATAGAGAATATAGTGGATGATGGAGATTATTTTGAGATCAAAGACGGGTACGCCAGGAATCTGATTACCTGCTTCTGCCGGTTTAACGGCCAGGTCGTGGGTCTGGTGGCTAATAACCCCCTGTATCCGGGAAGTATCCTGAACCCGGATTCCTGTGATAAATACTATCGCTTTCTTCAGGCCCTTGATGCCTATAATATCCCTCTGGTTAACCTGGTGGATACCCCGCCTGTGGTGCCCGGGGAGTCGGATGAGGCGCGTGGTCTGATCAGACATGTGGGCAAGATAGCCGACGTCTATGCTACCGCTACCATACCCAAGATAAGTGTGATCTTGCGGGAAGCCTATGCCGACGCAGGCAGTATGATTATGGGAGGTCTCAAGAGCATGGGGGCCGATCTCGTCTATGCCTGGCCCATAGCCCGGTTTGCTGTGGAGGCCTCTCAATTGGATTACCGGCAGGTGTACGGGAAAGGGATCGAGGAAGATGCCTACGAATCATATCTCGGGAGGTCCAGGGAAAAGGTGGATGTCTTTGAAGTGGGTCGCACATGGACCTCTCAGATTGTAGATGAAATCATCCTACCGAGAGATACACGCAAAAAGATAATCGAGGCCCTGGAAATCACGGAGAAAAAGGATGAGAAACTCCCTAAAAGGGCAAAGAATCATGGGACACCACCTATTTGAGATTGTTGATTGATGATTGTCGATTGAAGGACGGAGGAAAAGAACAGAGAGAGTTGCGGGTTACGTGTTGCAGGTTGCGGGTTTTTCAAACAACCCCGCTAAAGACGGGGTCTTCGGCAATCAACAATCATAAATCAACAATCCAAAGGGGGGATAATATGAGTGCAAAGACTGTCATAACCTGTGCCCTGACCGGGCTGCTTACTGATCCGGCGGTCCATAATGTGCCTGTTACGCCTGAGGAAATGGCTGACCATGCGGAACAGGCATTTAATGCCGGGGCCACTATTGTCCACTGTCATTTCAGAAACCAGGGGAAAGGGCTGGGTCACCTGCCCACCTGGGAACTTGATACGGTGGGGAACATCCTCGGGGCCATAAAGGACCGTGTGCCGGAAATCATGATCTGCATGAGTACAGGCGTAATGGGTTCTGATATCTCTGCTCCCGTGGCCTGCCTTGAGAAATTTAAGCCTGAAATGGCAGCCTGTAATGCCGGATCGCTCAACTATCTTAAACTCAGAAGTGGCGGGGCATGGGCCTGGCCGCCTGTGCTTTTTGATAACCCCGTTGAAAAGGTCAATCAGTTTCTTGAGGTCATGACGGCCAATGAGATTGTTCCCGAGTTCGAGTGCTTTGACTCGGGGATTGTGCGGAGTGTCGGTCTTTATAAGCGGAACGGGATGTTTGAAGGAGACCCCCATATCTCCTGCGTCATGGGTGTTGCAAGCGGCATGCCCGCAAAAGCCGATTGGCTTCCACTCCTTGTTGAAGAGATGATCGAAGGCACCCATTATCAGGTTATCGCTGTGGGACGAAAAGAGATCTGGGACCTCCACCGCAAGTGCGTGGAATTGGGTGGAAATGTAAGGACCGGTCTTGAGGACACTTTTTATCTCCCTGATGGGGAAAAGGCCAAAAACAACGGAGTGCTTGTGGAGGCCCTGGCAGATATAGTCCGTGAAGTGGGGAGGGAGATTGCAGGCCCGGCTGAGGCCCGCGAGATTCTCGGCCTGCGGTCTGCGTGAATAACTCATGCTGGATCACATGGCACATAATTGAGAATAAGAAGAGGAGAGGAAAATATAAATGAACGCATCAGAAGAAAGCGCTAAAAAGGTTGAGGTGAGAGCCCCCATGTCCGGCGTGTTTTATACGAAGCCGTCTCCGGATGAGCCGGCATATGTGGCAGTGGGGGATACGGTCAAAAAGAAACAGATCCTGGCATTATTGGAGACAATGAAGGTATTCCAGAAGGTGAAGTGCCCGACCAACGGCAAGATCGTAGAGATAATTGCCGAGGATGAGACCCCTCTGAAAGATAATGATCTCATGTTTGTAATTGAGAAGGTTTAGAT